>JALSIC010000009.1 GCA_026981935.1 Gammaproteobacteria bacterium | reverse complement strand
TGTCATTTCGACCACACTTCCTGTCATTTCGACCGAAGGGAGAAATCCTGCTCCACCGCCCTCAAGATTTCTCGCTGCGCTCGAAATGACAGGGATGCTGACATTTTCGCTGCGCTCGAAATGACAGATTACTTGCCCAATGCTTCAATACGGGCCTGTTGTTCCCGCAGTTTCTCCAGGGCGGTACGCATCTCGCCGGCGCGCTGGCGGTCCCTGGCCACCACGTGGCTGGGTGCCTTGTCCACGTAGTCGGGATTGGCCAGTTTCTTTTCGATGATGGCCAGGCCCTGTTCCAGCTTGGCGGTTTCCTTTGCCAGGCGCGCGAGTTCCGCGTCTTTGTCGATGAGTCCCGCCATGGGGATGAACAGCTTCATGTCGCCCACCACTGCGGTGGCCGCCTCCGGTGCCTGCGCATCGTCTGCGAGCCAGTCGATGGAAGCAAGGCGCGCCAGTCTCACGAGATAAGAACGGTTTTCTTCCACGCGCCGGCGCTCCGTATCGCCGCCGCCCTGGAGCAGGACCGGCAGGGGCTTGCCGGGGGCGATGTTCATGCTGCTGCGTATCTTGCGCACGCCCAGGATGAAGCTCATGATCCATTGCACTTCCACCACGGCTTCGTGGTCCAGCATGCCGGGGTCGTCTTCGGGATAAGGCTCGCGCATGATGGTTTCACCCCGGCATCCCGCGAGGGGCGCCAGTCTTTGCCAGATTTCCTCGGTGATGAACGGAATGATGGGATGGGCCAGGCGCAGTATCTGCTCCAGGACCTGGACCAGGGTCTGGCGTGTGCCACGCAGGGTGTCGGCATCTGCACCGCAGTCGGTGAGCACCGGCTTGGAGAGTTCCAGGTACCAGTCGCAGTATTCGTTCCACACGAATTCGTAGAGGGCCTGGGCGGCGAGATCGAAACGATAGGCGTCCATGGCGCGGCGGATCTCGGCGATGACCACCTGCAGGCGTGAGCGGATCCAGCGTTCCGGCAGGCCGAGGCGCACGGCGGCGCCATCCAGCCCCGTGTCCTGTCCCTCGGTGTTCATGAGGACGTAACGGGCGGCATTCCAGAGCTTGTTGCAGAAATTGCGGTAACCCTGGATGCGGTTGAGATCGAACTTGATGTCGCGCCCCGTGGATGCCAGCGCGGCAAAGGTGAAACGCAGGGCGTCGGCGCCGAAGGCGGGGATGCCCTCGGGATACTCGGCGCGCGTGGCGCGCGCGATCTTGTCCGCATCCTGCGGGCGCATCAGGCCCCTGGTGCGCTTGGCCACGAGGCTTTCCAGGTCGATGCCGTCGATGAGGTCGAGGGGATCCAGGACATTGCCCTTGGACTTGGACATCTTCTGGCCATGGGCGTCGCGCACCAGGCCGTGGATGTAGACCTCGCGGAAGGGGACTTCGCCCGTGAACTTGAGCCCCATCATGATCATGCGCGCCACCCAGAAGAAGATGATGTCGAAGCCCGTCACCAGCACGCTGGTGGGATAGAACACGCGCAGCTCTGGTGTCTCGTCGGGCCAGCCCAGGGTGGAGAAGGGCCACAGGGCGGAGGAGAACCAGGTATCCAGCACGTCCTCGTCCTGGTCGAGGTGGACGTCGGGCCCCAGGCCGTGCTTCTCCCGGACTTCCTGTTCAGAACGGCCCACGTAGACCTTGCCGGCCTGGTCGTACCAGGCGGGAATGCGATGCCCCCACCAGATCTGGCGGCTGATGCACCAGTCCTCGATGTTGCGCATCCACTCGAAATAGGTGTTTTTCCAGTTGTCGGGGACGAAGCGGATGTCGCCACGCTCCACGGCCTCGATGGCGGGGGCGGCAAGAGGGGCGATCCTGACGTACCACTGGTCGGTGAGGAAGGGTTCGATCACGGCGCCGGAGCGGTCGCCGCGCGGGACCATGAGACGGTGGGGCTCCACCTTCTCCAGCAGCCCCAGGGCCTCCAGATCGGCCACCACGGCCTTGCGGGCCTCGAAACGGTCCATGCCGAAGTATTTCTCCGGTGCCGCCTCGTTGATGCGCGCGTCCTCCGTGAAAATATTGATGAGGGGCAGCCCGTGGCGCTGGCCCACGGCGTAGTCGTTGAAATCGTGGGCCGGGGTGATCTTGAGGCAGCCGGTACCGAATTCCGGATCGACATACTCGTCGGCAATGACGGGGATGCGCCGGCCGCTGAGCGGCAGTTCCACCTCGCGGCCGACGAGATGGCGGTAGCGCTCGTCATCGGGGTGTACCGCAACGGCGGTGTCTCCCAGGAGGGTTTCAGGGCGCGTGGTGGCCACCACCAGGCAGTCCTGGCTGCCGGCGATGGGATAGCGGATGTGCCAGAGATGACCGTTCTCTTCCTGGGAGACGACTTCGAGGTCGGAGACCGCGGTGTGCAGCACCGGGTCCCAGTTCACCAGGCGCTTGCCGCGATAGATGAGGCCCTCCTCGTAGAGGCGTACGAACACTTCGCGGACGGCGGCCGAAAGGCCCTCGTCCATGGTGAAGCGTTCCCGGGACCAGTCCAGAGAAGCCCCCATGCGGCGCAGCTGGCGGGTGATGGTGTTGCCCGATTCGGCCTTCCAGCGCCAGACCTCGGCGATGAAGGCCTCCCGGCCCAGGTCGTGGCGGGACTTGCCCTGGGCGGCGAGCTGGCGTTCCACCACCATCTGGGTGGCGATTCCCGCGTGGTCGGTGCCCGCCTGCCACAAGGTATTGTCGCCCTGCATGCGGTGATAGCGGATGAGGGCGTCCATCAGGGTGTCCTGGAACGCATGCCCCATGTGCAGGGTGCCCGTGACGTTGGGCGGCGGGATCATGATGCAATAGGGCCGGCCCGTGCCGCGCGGCCGGAAATAGCCGCGTTCCTCCCAGGTCTCATACCAGCGTTGTTCGATGCGTCTCGGATCGTAGCTTTTGTCCATGGAGTGTCTCGTCTGCGGGCAGGTCAAACGGCGCTATTGTAGCCCAAGGGCAGAGCGTGGCGCGAGGCGGGTCAGCCGCGGATCTTGTGGGTCTTCAGGGTGTAACCGCGGTCGCGGTAGAAGCGGTAACGGCTGCGTCCCGCCTGGCGCACCGCCGGATCCTGGTCAACGATCTCCGCCACCCGCTCGTATTGGCTGAAGAAGAGCGGCACTTCCGCGCCCAGATTGATGAGTACGTCGGCGGGCACCGGGTTGTCCGAGTCGTGCCCGATGTGTACCGGCGCCGCCTCGCCGGCGTCGAGCGCGTGGGGGACGAAGCTGCCTGCCCGGAAGGTCCACAGCAGTTCGTCGAGCAGCTGGGTGTGGGCGGGTCCCGTGGTGTGTATGTAGAGCCGGTGGCCCAGCTTGTAAACCTTTTCCGCCAGGCGGCAGGCCAGGCGTTCGCGCTCCCGGGGCTGATCGTCGGCGAGGATGTAGAAGTCAACGTGGGTCATGATTGCGAGCATCTCTGCCCCTGGTGGTTATTGGGGACTGGCTGAATGCATGGCATGGGTAGCCCGGATGGCGCGTGAGCGGAATCCGGGATGGATGGCATCTTTCCCTGGATTCCGGCTCCTGGGGCCTGCATCCATAATATGGGGCTGTACGACGTCGTGTAAGTTTCAATAGTTGAGATTCATTGTTTTCAGTTGGGGCTTGTCGTTCCAGGTGACACCTGTCATTTCGAGCACAGCGGGAAATGACCGTATCCTTGTCATTCCGAGCACAGCGAGGAATCCGAAGCCGCCGACACAAGATTTCTCCCTTCGGTCGAAATGACAAGGGCGTATGGAAAGACATTACCCTTGTCATTCCGAGCGCAGTATGGGTAGCCCGGATGGCGCGTGAGCGGAATCCGGGAGCGGCATTCCCCCGGATTCCGGCCCTGCGGGTCTGCGTCCGGATACACAATGTCCGCTTGACGTGAACGGTATTCAAGCAATGATCAGATAGACCTCAATGAATTCCCCCGCAGGCGCGGCCCCCGGCCGCGAATCTCCGGTTCCCCGACTGTCATGCCTCTGCGACGCGGTCCAGGAGATACTGTACCAGCAACGGAACGGGCCGTCCCGTTGCGCCTTTCTGCTGGCCGCCCAGCCAGGCGGTGCCGGCGATGTCCAGATGGGCCCAGGGATATTTGTCCGCGAAGCGGGAGAGGAAGCAGGCGGCGGTGATGGTGCCGGCCTCGCGGCCGCCGACGTTGGCCATGTCGGCGAAGTTGCTTTTCAGCTGTTCCTGGTATTCCTCGTCCAGGGGCAGGCGCCAGGGGGGGTCGCCCGAGGTCTTGCCCGCCTGGACCAGTTGTTCCGCCAGCTCGCCGTCGTTGCCCAGCAGGCCGCTGTAATGCTTGCCCAGGGCGATGACGCAGGCACCGGTGAGCGTGGCGATGTCGATCACTGCCCGGGGCTCGAAGCGTTCGCAATAGGTGAGGGCGTCGCAGAGGATGAGCCGGCCTTCCGCGTCCGTGTTGAGAATCTCGATGGTCTGGCCCGACAGGCTGGTGACGATGTCGCCGGGCTTCACGGCATCCCCGTCCGGGAGGTTTTCGCAGGTGGGGATGATGCCGGTGACGTTGAGGGGCAGGCGCAACTGGCTTACCGCGGCCAGGGTGCCCAGAACGCTGGCGGCACCGCTCATGTCGTATTTCATCTCGTCCATGGCGGCTGCCGGCTTGATGGAGATGCCCCCGGAGTCGAAGGTGATGCCCTTGCCCACCAGGACATAGGGCGCATCCTGGGGCTGGCCGCCCCGGTATTCCAGGATGATGAAGCGGGGCGGCTGGCGGCTGCCCCGGGCGACGGCGAGCAGGGCGCCCATGCCAAGGCGGCTCATCTGTTTTTCGTCCAGGATCTTGAGCCGGTAGCGCGCATCGCCTTCCGCCAGGCGCCGGGCCTCGTCGGCGAGATAGGAAGGCGTGCAGATGTTGCCCGGCAGGTTGGCGAGATCGCGGGCGAGGGCCATGCCCTGGGCGACCGCACGGCCCTCGCGCAGGGCGCGCCGCACGGTTTTTGCGTCACTTTCCTCCCCGATCTCGAAGTGGACGCGGCGCAGCCCGGCCGGTTGACGGTTCTTGCGGCTCTTCAGGCGGTCGAAGCGGTACAGGGCCGCAGCCACGGTGATCGCGGCCTGGCGTGCCTTCCAGCCCAGGTCGCGTCCCTCCACAGCCAGTTCCAGCAGGCAGCAGTCGGCCTCCTTGATGTGATGGCGATTCAGGGCGTGCGCGGTTTCCTGCAGAATCTTGCGAAAACCCCGATCGTCCAGTGGCCGGTGTTTTCCGCAGCCCACCAGCAGCACCCGCTGGCATTGGGTCCAGGGCACGTTGTGCAGCAAGAGGGTCTCTCCGGTTTTGCCCTTGATGTCGCCTTGCTTGAGAAGGTTCTGCAGATGGCCGCGGCTCAGTTTGTCCAGCTGCCCGGCGGCGGGGCTCATCTGTTTGTTTTCATAGACCCCCACCACGACGCAGGGGCTGTCCTCCTTGCCGATCCGGCTGTGCTTGACAGAGAATTCCATGCTCGCTCCTTTATTGTGATGGGCCCGGACAAGAGTTTACCTTGCAGCGGAGGGCATGAACAGGGAGGCAGGAAGGCGCGGAACCCGGCCAGAGTGGCCTGGCATGGAACGGAAGCCGGGCTGCCAATTTGAGAGAAGGGTAGGGATGGTTACGCGACCACGGGTAACCGCGAGAACCTCGATGACCGGGCAGGCACGATCAGGCCATGGTGTCGATGAGGGTGCCCAGGGTTTCGTCCGCGGTCTTGATGACCAGGGCAGCAGCCTGGGCCTGCCGGCGGTTCTGCATCAGGCCTGCGAGGGGCCCGGCCAGTTCCACCGGGCGGCGTGTTTCCAGGCGCACGGCGGCCGCCACCTTGCCGGCATTGCGCTGGGCATCCTGCAGGGCGCGCTGCATGCCCAGCAGGCCGATATTGAGCAATGGGGCGTTGTTGACGGGGTTCATGGCAGATGATGGAAGTTTTTTCCTCGCGGTTATTTTCGCTGGATCCCCTGTCGGAAAATGTGGCGGAGTTCACAAAAATCGCCGCTTTTCCTCTCGGGAAGGCGTAAAATGGCCGAAACAGTGCCAACGAGGAGGTAATCGTGAAGATCTGGATCGTAATGATGATCAACCGCACGGAACCGGAACGCAAGGTCTACATGCTGGGCGCCCATTCCACTGCCGAGGCCGCGGGGCGGCAGCGCGATGAAATGGAGATCTCCCCCGAGCATGCGACCTATGTCGTGGAAATGGAACTCGACGGCCGGCAGCCGCCCGTCCTGGTAGGGGTGGCCCGCAACGAATTCGGGGAATGCAAGAAGAATACGCCAAATGGCTGAAAATCCTGTCCGGCATGGGGTCTGACATGAGAGGTCGCCGACCGTGGACATGAAGACCCGTTATACCGATGAGGATCTGATCCAGCTGCTGCGGGGGCGGATGAGCGAAGTGCATCTGCGCCAGCGGCTGGGCATGGAATCGGACGGCGGGCAGCATGTGTTTGGTTATGGCCGGACCTTCTTCCATATCGAGAACTGGTATTCCATTCATTCCCTGATCCGCAATGCCCTGCGCCTTTCGATGCTGCACCGGCGGGGCCGGCGCAATGCACGGGCGTTGCGGCTGCAGTCACATCGCATCGAATTGCCCGGCCTGCCGGATGCGTTTCACGGTTACCGCATCCTGCAATTGAGTGACATCCATATCGATATCGACGAGGCCTTCCCGGAGGTTCTGGCGGAGCGGCTGCAGGGCGTGGAAGCCGATCTGTGCGTGATCACGGGGGATTTCCGCTTCCATACCCATGGCGCCTACGATGGGGTGCTGGCGGCGATGGAATCCCTGTGCCCCCATCTGCCCGCACCCGTCTATGCGATCCTGGGCAACCACGACACCATCCACATGGTGCCCCATCTGGAAGACATGGGCATCCGCATGTTGCTCAACGAATCGGACGTCCTGCGTCGCGGCGAGGCGGCCGTTCACATCGCCGGCATCGACGATCCCCATTACTACCGCCTCGACAATCTGGAGCGCGCCCGTGAGCGGATCCCGCCCGGCGCGGTGTCCATACTCCTGGCGCATTCCCCGGAGATTTACCGTCAGGCCGCCCATGCGGGCTTCGATGTCATGCTCTGCGGCCATACCCATGGCGGGCAGATCCGCCTCCCCGGCGGCATTCCTCTCATGACCAATGCCAAGTGTCCCCGGCGCTATTGCGCCGGCCCCTGGCGTCATGGGCGCCTGCGGGGTTATACGTCACTGGGCACCGGTTCTTCCGTGGTCGATGTGCGTTTCAATTGTCCTCCCGAGATCACCCTCCATGAACTGATGCAGGCGTAGTGCGCCGTCCCGGCGCGCAGGTGAAGTCTCAATAGGGTTCCCGGCGAATGCCCAGGCGGAACAGCAGCCGCGAGAGCAGCAGCTCGACCACGAAGAACAGCGCGACGATGAGCAGGATCTCACCCGGGCCGAGGGACAGGAAGGGCGCCAGCACCAGCGCCGGAAACAGGGCCTCGGGGACCTGGTCCAGGCCCAGGGCCATGCTGCTGGAGGCAAGGCCCAGGCGTCGCTTGAAAAAACTCGACACGAGATCGCCTGCCATGGATGCGACGGTTGCCGCCACGCCCAGGAGAAGGGGCAGGCCCAGCAGGGGGCTGGCGAGGGCGCCCAGGATCAGCGCGGCAGCCAGCCCGCGCCAGGTCTTGGCAGGTCCCAGCCAGGGGCGTCCGTCGCGGTACAGATGCCCGCCGTCGATGGGCCGGGACAGGCGCTCACCCAACAGGTTGCGGGCCAGAATGGGCGCCCCGTTGACGAGCACCAGCAGCAGGAGAATGCGCGCGATGTCCATGCGCCGGCCTGTTTTACGGGGTCCTGCCGGGGTTCAGATGGTTGCGCCGGGCCCACGGGTGCAATGTTGTCCCCTCGATCGTTTGTTGTTCATTGTTGTCGGCCGCGTCGTTGTCCGGCCTGCAGGGGGGTGGCGCCATTTTATTAACCCGGCAACAATATATGTCATGTTCAGCCGCCGCGTGCGGACACGCAGCAAGGCGGCGGAGCGCCGCTGTAGTCATTCTACAGCAAGCTTCGCCAACACCGTCTGCGTGCGCGCACGCG
>JALSIC010000008.1 GCA_026981935.1 Gammaproteobacteria bacterium | reverse complement strand
ATGCTGCGGGAGACCCGTATCCCGTCTTTCGTACGGGCTGTGCCGTCAACCATCTGTTGCAGATAGAGGTGGGGTAGATGAATTTTCTGACCAGACTGTCCATCAAGTACAAGATCGCCCTGATCGTCGGTATCGGTGTTGCCGGTTTTGCGGTCTATCTGTTTTTCAATTTCGCGGTGAACAGCCATAACACGGCACGCCTGGAGGAGATCCGAGATCGCCATTTCCCCGTCATGGAGCGCATCGAGATGATCAATGGCGTCTCCCAGACCCTCATCACGAAGTTCGCCAATGCCGTGATCACCATGGATGAGGAGCTGTTGACCGAGGCGGAAGCGCTTGCCCGGCGCTTCAACCGGGTGCTCGATGAGATTCGCAGTATCAATCCTGACCTGGAACAGGACGTGGCGGGGCTGGAGAACATTTTCCAGGGTTACTTCCGGTTCACTCATGACCTGTCCAGTAGACTGGTGGACGGGACGGTCACGATCAGCGGGGCCAGCGGCGACATTGCCCGCATGAACGAGATGAAGGAGTCGCTCCTGTCCACCCTCCAGGCGTTTCGTGACAGTGCCCAGAAGCGTTTCACGGAAACCATCGCCCAGGCCAAAGGCGAGTCCCGGGAGGCATTGATCACGGGGCTTGTGATCGGGGTGGTGCTGGTGCTGTTCATGGGGCTGTTGAGCTATGTCATCGGTGCTTCCATTATCCGCAACCTGCAGGAGGTGGTGATGTCCTTGCGCGAGATGGCCAGCGGCCAGGGTGACCTGCGCAAACGCCTCCAGAGCCGGCAGCAGGACGAGGTGGGTGAACTGGTGGGTGAGTTCAACCGTTTCGTTGCCAAGCTTCAGGGGATCATCCGCGAGATCTCCGATTCGGTGGGGAGTCTCAACAATGCCGCTCAGCAGATGTCCGTGGTGACCGGCCGGTCACGCGAGGACATCGTCAAGCAGCAGAGTGATATCGACCAGGTGGCCACGGCCATCAACGAGATGTCGGCCACCGTGCACGAGGTGGCACGCAATGCCGCGGATGCCGCCGGCGCCGCCAAGGAGGCGGACAATGAGGCCGCCAGCGGCAAGCAGGTGGTGTCCCAGGCAGTGGGGACCATCGACAAGCTGGCCAGTGACGTGGAAGAGGCCGCCACGGTCATTCATCAACTGGCCCAGGACAGCGAAAACATCGGTACGGTGCTGGATGTGATCAAGGCCATTGCCGAGCAGACCAACCTGCTGGCCCTGAATGCCGCCATCGAGGCGGCGCGCGCCGGCGAGCAGGGGCGCGGTTTCGCCGTGGTGGCCGACGAGGTGCGGACCCTGGCGCAACGCACCCAGCAGTCCACCCAGGAGATCCAGGAGATCATCGAGAAGCTCCAGGCAGGTGCAGAAAAGGCGGAGCGGGTCATGAAGGCCAGCCGGGAGCAGGCCCAGACCAGTGTGGACGAATCTTCCCGGGCAGGGACCTCGCTCATGTCCATTACCGAGAAGGTGGCCCGCATCAACGACATGAATACGCAGATCGCCAACGCCGCCGAGGAACAGAGCGCGGTGGCCGAGGAAATCAGCCGCAGTATCGTGGCCATCAACAATGTCGCGGTTCAGACCTCCCAGAGCAGCGGCCAGTTGCAGCAGGCCAGCGAGGAAGTCAGCGCCATGGCCACGCAGCTACAGGGGCTGGTGTCCAAGTTCAAGGTCTGAGAAAAGCCCGCAGCGAAGCTGCAAACCGCTTTGCGCCGATGGTGGCGCGCCTGTGCCAGCTGTCCTGCCGGAGGTGCGGCCCCATGGTCGCGAATCTCATCAGGTAATGACCGTCGGACCACCGCGCCCGGTGCGCGCGAGGATGCCGGAGAGTTCGTTGGCAATCCGGATCAGATCCGCCAGGGCTGCCTGGGTGTCCTGGTCGTGCCTGGCCGGATCGGGCTCGTACTTTTCCAGATAGATGCGCAGGGTGGCGGCAGAGGTGCCCGTGCCCGAGAGGCGGAAGACGATGCGTGCGCCGTCCTCGAATCCGATCCTGATACCCTGATGCTCGCTGACACTGCCATCGACGGGGTCGGTGTAGCTGAATTCGTCGCTCAGGACGACACCATGGTCGCCGATGCGCCGACCCTTGAGCCGGGGCAGTCTGTCGCGCAGGTCGGCGAGGATCTCCATGGCGATATGCGTATCCATGCCCTCGTAGTCGTGCCGGCTGTAGAAGTGGCGTCCGTGGCGCTGCCAGTGCTCGCGGGTGATCTGCTCCACCGACAGGCGCCGGTGCGCAATGATGTTGAGCCAGAACAACACGGCCCAGAGGCCGTCCTTTTCCCGCAGGTGATCGGAGCCGCTGCCGAAGCTCTCTTCTCCACACAGGGTGATCTTCCCTGCGTCCAGCAGATTGCCGAAGAATTTCCAGCCGGTGGGCGTCTCGTAACAGGGGATGCCCAGCGAGGCAGCCACCTGGTCCACTGCACGGCTGGTGGGCATGGAGCGGGCCACGCCCTTGAGTCCCTCCCGGTAGCCGGGCGCCAGCGCGGCATTGGCCGCCAGTATGGCGAGGCTGTCACTGGGGGTGACGAAGAAGCGCTTGCCCAGGATCATGTTGCGGTCGCCGTCGCCGTCCGAGGCGGCGCCGAAATCCGGTGCGCTGAGGGCGTTCATGATTTCCACGAGTTCCCTGGCATAGGTGAGATTGGGATCGGGATGGCCGCCGCCGAAATCCGGCAGGGGGGTGCCGTTGATGACAGTACCCGGCGGCGCGCCCAGGCGGTCCTCCAGGATGGCGTGGGCATAGGGGCCGGTGATTGCATGCATGGCGTCATAGCAGAGGGTGAACACGCCTTCTTCCAGGAGATCGCGGATCCGGTCGAAATCGAACAATGATTCCATGAGTCCGGCGTAGTCGGCCACCGGGTCGATGATGCTGACGACCATATCCCCCAGGGCATGATTGCCGAGACGCCCCAGGGGCACGTCCGGCACATCCGCGATGAGATAGCGGGTGATCTCACGGGTGTTGCGATAGACCTGATCCGTGAGTTTTTCCGGTGCCGGGCCGCCGTTGCCGGTATTGTACTTGATGCCGAAATCACCGTCCGGGCCACCGGGATTGTGGCTGGCGGAGAGGATGATGCCGCCGAAGGCCCGGTACTTGCGGATGAGACAGGAGACCGCCGGGGTCGAGAGGAGGCCGTCGCGGCCCACCAGGACCTTGCCGAAGCCCTTGGCAGCCGCCATTTTGAGGATGACCTGGATGGCCCGGTCGTTGTAGTAGCGGCCGTCACCGCCCAGCACCAGGGTTTTGCCCCGGGCCCCGGGCAGGGTATCGAACAGGGCCTGGACGAAGTTCTCCAGGTAGTGGGGTTGCTGGAAGACGCTGACCTTCTTGCGCAGCCCCGAGGTGCCCGGCCTCTGGTCGTCGAAAGGGGTGGTGGCGACGGTTCTGATCATCTTGCGTACCATTCAAACATAGCTTGTCGTCGAAAGCGAGCCCGTATTCGGGATCCGGTGTTGCCGGTTTTTTCGGTTATACTTACTGACGGTCTCGTAGTTGAATAGACAGGGTCGGGGCTGTTGGTGCGCCGGTCCGGTAGCCTGGATGAAGCGCTGCAAGCGCGGAATCCAGGAAACCAGACGGAAAAACCCCTGCACCCGGATTATGTTCCACTCCATCCGGGCTACACATTTTGATATGGACAATTATGAGACCCTTAATAGTAATCTGCCGGGTTAATAATGGAGCAGTTGGAAGATGACCGTCGAGACTCACAAGGAAACCCTGGATTTTCAGGCCGAGGCGCGCCAGCTCCTGGACCTGATGATCCATTCCCTGTATTCCAACAAGGAGATCTTCCTGCGCGAGCTGATCTCCAATGCCTCGGACGCCTGTGACAAGCTGCGTTTCGAGGCGCTGACCGACGAGGCCCTCTACGAGGACGACAGTGAACTCAAGGTGCGCATCCACTATGACAAGACGGCGCGCACCGTGACCGTGGCGGACAACGGTATCGGCATGAGCCGCCAGGAGGTGGTGGACAATATCGGCACCATCGCCCGCTCGGGCACGCGCCAGTTTCTGGAATCCCTGAGCGGCGATGCCGCCCGGGATGCGCGGCTCATCGGTCAGTTCGGGGTGGGGTTCTATTCCGCCTTCATCGTGGCCGGGCGCGTGACGCTCACCACCCGCCGCGCCGGCCTGGGGCCCGGGCACGGCGTGCGCTGGGAGTCCGACGGGCGGGGCAGTTATACCCTGGAGACGGTGGAGAAGGCAGACCGCGGCACGGAGATCGTGCTCCACCTGCGTGAAGGAGAGGACGAGTTTCTCGACGGTGCCCGGCTGCGCGCCATCGTGCGCAAGTACTCCGACAGCCTGGGGCTGCCCATCGTCATGCCGGTCGAAGGCAAGACGGAGGAAGAGGAGACGGTGAATCGCGCCGCGGCGTTGTGGACCCGGCCCCGCAAGGAAATCACGGCGGAGGAGTACAACGCCTTCTACAAGCACGTGGCGCACGACTTCGAGGATCCCCTGGCGCATGTCCATGTCCAGGTGGAGGGGCGCCAGTCCTATACCACCTTGTTCTACATCCCCGCCCGGGCCCCCTTCGACCTGTGGGACAGGGAGCGCCGTCATGGCGTGAAGCTCTACGTGCGCCGCGTGTTCATCATGGACGATGCCGAGCACCTGCTGCCCCACTACCTGCGCTTCGTGCGCGGCGTGGTGGATTCCGACGACCTGCCCCTGAACGTCTCGCGCGAGATCCTCCAGCACAATCGCCAGATCGAGGTGATCCGCAGTGCCTCCGTGAAGAAGATCCTGGGGCTGCTGGAGAGCCTCGCGGAGAAGGAACAGGAGAAATATCGCCGCTTCTGGCGCGAGTTCGGCCGGGTGCTCAAGGAAGGCGTGGTGGAGGATGCCGCCAACCGTGAGCGTATTGCCGCCCTGCTGCGTTTCGCCAGCACTCATGACGCTTCCGATGAGGAGAACGTCCGCCTCGCCGATTATGTCGCGCGCATGAAGCCGGGCCAGAAGGCCATCTATTACGTCACGGCCGAGAGCCTGGCCGCTGCCGCGGGCAGCCCCCATCTGGAAGTGTTCCGCCGCAAGGACATCGAGGTTCTGTTGCTGCACGACCGCGTGGACGAATGGATGCTCACGGCGCTCACCGAGTTCGACGGCAAGCCGCTGCATTCCGTGGCCAGGGGCGAGCTGGATCTGGGCGAGCTGGAGGACAAGGATGAAAGGGAAAGGCGCGCCGAAGTGGGCGACCGCCTCAAGCCCCTGGTGGAACGCCTGCAGAAGTCACTGGGAGAGAAGGTGAAGGCGGTGCGCATCAGCCACCGCCTGACGGATTCGCCTGCCTGCCTGGTGGTGGAGGAACAGGACCTGGCGCCCGGTCTGCGCAAGATCCTGGAGGCCGCGGGCCAGGCGCTGCCGGCGAGCCGGCCCATACTCGAGATCAATCCCGATCATCCCCTGGTGAAGCGCCTGGAAGACGTGGACGACGAGACGACCCTCGACGACTGGGCGCAACTGCTCTTCGGCCAGGCCCTGCTCGCAGAGGGCGGACAGCTGGAGGATCCCGCTGCCTTCGTGCGCCGCCTCAATCGCATGCTCACCGCGCAGGCGGGCGATGACTGAGGAGGCCGCGCCCAGGGCGGGCGTGCTGCTTGTCAACCTGGGGACACCCGATGCGCCCGAGCCGGCCGCCCTGCGCCGCTATCTGGCGGAATTCCTCTGGGATCCGCGCATCGTGCCCCTGCCACGGCCCCTGTGGTGGTTCGTCCTCCACGGCATCATCCTGCGGCTGCGCCCGCGCCGCGCCGCCCGGGCCTACCGCAGCATCTGGACGGAAGAAGGCTCCCCCCTGCTGGTGATTTCGCGGCGCCAGGCCGCGGCACTGCAGACGCGCCTTGCCGCGGTGTGTGGCGAGCCGGTTCCCGTGGCGCTGGGGATGCGCTATGGCAGGCCGTCCATCGCCCATGCACTGGACGCACTGCGCCGTGCCGGTGTGCGGCGGATCCTGGTGTTGCCGCTCTATCCGCAGTACGCCTCGGCGACGACCGCCTCCACCTTCGATGCCGTGGCGGCGACGCTGCGCCACTGGATGTGGCTGCCGGAGCTGCACCTGATCAATCACTATCACGACCAGGACTGGTACATCGAGGCCCTGGCCGCCCGCATCGAGCATGCACGCCGGGAAGACGGGGAGGAACGCCTGTTGCTGTTTTCCTTCCACGGCATGCCGGCGCGCACCCGGGAGGCGGGCGATCCCTATTACGACCAGTGCCAGGCGACGGCGCGGCGGGTGGCGCAGCGCCTGGGCCTGGCGCAGGATCGCTGGCGCCTGACCTTCCAGTCGCGTTTCGGCCGCGAGCCCTGGCTGCAGCCCTATACGGACGAGACCCTCAAGGACCTCGCGCGCCGGGGCGTGGGTGCCGTGGATGTGGTCTGTCCCGGTTTCGCCGCCGATTGCCTGGAAACCCTGGAGGAAATCCAGGTCCTCAACCGGGCCTTGTTCCTGGAGGCGGGCGGCAGCGCCTATCGCTACATTCCTGCCCTCAACGACGACCCCCGGCATATCGAGGGGCTCGCGGGCATGGTGGCCGGTCACCTGGCGCCCTGGCTGCGGGCCTGATCATCTCAGGCTGTGTTCGTCCCTTCCTGTACCAGTTTCGTCAGCAGGCGGGCGTTTTTCACGGCATAGCCAGCCTGGTCGTTGTCGAAAAAGAGCCACACCGTCTTGCCCTGTGATTGCCAGCAGCGCAGTTTTTCCGCCCAGGTGCGCAGGCGGGCCGGGCTGTAACTGCCGGCATAGGGTCCCGCCGGGCCGTGGAGCCGGACATAGACGTGGCCGGCGGTGCTGACGAGGGGCGTGCGCAGTTCGCCCAACTCGAAGATGCAGAAGGCGGCGCCATGGTCGCGCAGCAGGGCGTAGACCGTTTCGTTGTGCCAGTCCGGATCGCGGAACTCGAAGGCGCAGGGAAGATGGGGAGGCAGCAGCGCCAGAAAATCCGCCAGCCGTCGGGCATTGCAGTGCCAGCGTGGCGGCAGCTGAAACAGTATCACCGCCAGTTTTTCCTCCAGCGCGGCGGCGTGTTCCAGGAAGCGCGCCAGGCTGTCCCGGCAGTTTCTGAGCTTGCGCCGGTGGGTGATGCCCTGGGGGGCCTTGACGGAAAAGGCAAATCCCCGCGGGGTCTGTTCCCGCCATTGGGCGAAGGTGGTCTGCCCGGGAAGACGGTAGAAGCTGTTGTTGATTTCCACGCAGGGGAAATGGCGGGCGTAATGGCCCAGCCATTGCCGGGTATTCAGGGACTCGGGATAGAACACCCCCCGCCAGTGGGGGTAGTGCCAGCCCGAGGTGCCGATGTGGATGGCAGGAGGGTCAGCGTTCACCCTGCTGCGCTGCCACGACCACAGCCCGCCGGATGACGACGGGTCTCAAGGGGGCGTCCCGGCGGAAAGGGCCGACCCGGCCCGTGGGCGTGCGCTGGATCCGGTCGACCACGTCCATGCCCGCCACGACGCGCCCGAAGACGGCATAGCCCCAGCCACGCCGGGTGGGTTCCACATGGTCGAGCAGACCATTGTCTGCCACGTTGATGAAGAACTGGGCGGTGGCGGAATGGGGCTCGCTGGTGCGCGCCATGGCGATGGTGCCGCGCCGGTTGCGCAGGCCGTTGTCCGCCTCGTTGCGGATGGGCGGCCGGGTGGCCTTTTTCTGCAGGGCCGTGGTATAGCCGCCACCCTGGATCACGAAGTTGCGGACGACCCGGTGAAAGATCGTCCCGTCGTAGAAGCCGTCCTGCACGTAGCGCAGAAAGTTGTCCACCGTCCGCGGCGCCTTGTCCCGATCCAGTTCCAGCACGATGTCGCCCATGCTGGTCTCCAGCCGGACCCGGGGAAAAGGGTCCGGTGCCTCGGACGACGCGGCCGGGTCCGCGGCGAGCGCGAGGAGCAGGATCAGCAGGACTGGAACAGCTCGCATGTAATGCATCCACCCCGTCTCTTCTGAACAAATGCCAATGTTATCGGCAAGTCGCGGCAGGGGAAAGGCCGACGTTGGCAGGGGCGTGGGGCTCCTGATCGGAATGGGGTATTGGAATGGGGCATTGTAAGGGCCCGCCCTCGGGGTTTGGGAGGGCGGCAAAGGATTCCGGTCGGTTCAGGCGTTGAACTGGCGCGTCATGCCGGTGAAGTCCCGTGCCAGGCGGGCAAGGCGTTCATTGGCCTCGGCAACCTCCCGGATGGCCTGGCTGGTTTCCTCGGCGGTCTGTGTGATGTTGCAGATGTTCTGGTTGATTTCCTCGGCGACGGCGGTCTGCTGTTCGGCCGCTGCGGCGATATGCTGGTTCATGTCCGTGATGGTGGCCACATCGTTGGTGATCCCGTCCAGGGCCTCGCCGCCCTGGGCGGCGCAGGCCACGGTTTCCCGGGCCTGGGCACAACTGCCGTTCATGACAGTCACCGCCCGGTCCGTTTCGCTACGGAAACGGGCGATCATCTCCTCGATTTCCTCCGTCGACTGCTGAGTGCGTTGTGCCAGGGTGCGCACCTCGTCCGCCACGACGGCAAATCCCCGCCCTTGTTCGCCGGCGCGGGCGGCCTCGATGGCGGCATTCAGCGCCAGGAGGTTGGTCTGCTCGGCGATGTTCTTGATGACCTCCAGGACCACGTCGATTTCCTTGCTGTGCTCCTTGAGCTGCTGAATCACGGCCGCGGCGTTCTGGACCTCGTCCGCCAGGGCCTGGGTGGAGCCGACGATGCGGGACATGATCTCCTTGCCCTGGCCGGCCTGTCCGTTGGCCTCGGCGGCGGCCCGGGAGGCCTGGTCAGCGCTTCCGGCCACTTCCTTGATACTTGCCGCCATCTCGTTGATGGCAGCGGCCACCTGATCGGTCTCGCGCTGTTGGCGCAGGACCGTCTGTTTTTTCTTCTCCACCGTGGCGGTCGTTTCTTCGGCGATGTGCTCCAGGGCGCCCGCCGAGTCGGTGATGCGGTCGATCACGGTGCGCAGGCGCGCCTGGAGCATGCGGATGGCCAGCAGGGGTTTGTGGATCTCATCGGTGCTGCCCGTGTAGACCTGCTGCATGACGGGGTTGTCCACCACCTTTGCTGCTTCCCTGGCCACGGTCCGCAGGGGACGCAGGAAGAAACCAATGGCCGCCCACTGGAGTGCCAGCACAGGCAGCACGAGGGCGCTTGCCTGGCGGAAAGGCATGTTCAGGTAGGCGACCAGCACCCCCAGGAGGGCCAGCATGAGCAGGGTGGCGGTGCCGCCGAGCTTCTGCATCAGGCTGAGGGGCGGCATGCGCAGGCGGCGCGGCTTGTCCGACATGAGCTGGCGATAGAGACGCTCGGCACGCTCCACTTCCTTGCGATGGGGCTTGACCCGCACCGACTGGTAGCCGACGATGCGGTCCCCTTCGAACATGGGGGTGACATAGGCGTCCACCCAGTAGTAGTCGCCGTTCTTGCAGCGGTTCTTGACGATGCCCATCCAGGACTTGCCGGCCTTGAGGGTCTGCCAGAGGTCGGAGAAGGCGGCGGGCGGCATGTCGGGATGACGGATGATGTTGTGATTCTTGCCCAGCAGCTCTTCCTCGGAATAGCCGCTGATGCGCAGGAAATCCGCGTTGGCGTAAGTGACGGCGCCCTTGAGGTCGGTGGTGGAGACGATGACGTCCTGTTCCGTGAGGCAAACCTCCTTGTCGGTGACCGGCAGGTTGATTTTCATCGTTGTCGCGCTCCTGAGTGGTTTGTTTTTGTCGGACAGGCCCGGACAGGTTCGGTTACGCCTTTTAACGGCAGAAACGGCAGGGGTTTTAACCCGCCATCTTGTCACCGTTCCCGGACAGGCGCAGAAGGCGCGCCGTCGCTGGCGCGAAACGGGCACCATGGGAGCGGTGGCCGGGACATCCGATGGGACGCCCGTTGTATGCCCGTTGGATGGATGCGCGCCAGGCCCTTTTTTGCTATGGTGAGCCCTTTTGAGCAGGGCGCACAATGCCGGTGTTGCCTGCTGTTTTCCGGACGGCCTGGTGATAATGCTGGAGATCTACAACAGCCTGACGCGGCGCAAGGAGCCTTTCCGGCCCATCGAGGCGGGCAGGGTGCGCATGTATGTCTGCGGCATGACCGTCTACGACTATTGCCACATCGGCCACGCGCGGGTCCTGGTGGTATTCGACATGGTGGTGCGCTACCTGCGTGCCCTGGGATACACGGTGACCTACGTGCGCAACATCACCGACATCGATGACAAGATCATCGCCCGCGCCAGGGAACGTGGCGAGGACGTGGCATCCCTCACCGGTCGTTTCATCCGCGCCATGCACGAGGATGCCGCCGCCCTGGGCGTGCTGCCGCCGGACGAGGAGCCGCGGGCCACCGCCGCCATGGCGGACATCATTGCCATGATCCGTCGCCTGGAGGAAAAGGGTTTCGCCTACCGGGCGGCCAATGGTGATGTCTATTACCGCGTCGGCCGCTTTTCCGCCTATGGCCGGCTCTCGGGCAAGCGCCTGGAGGAATTGCGTGCCGGCGCCCGGGTGGATGTGGAAGCCGCCAAGGAGGATCCCCTGGATTTCGTGCTGTGGAAGGCGGCCAAGCCCGGCGAGCCCAGCTGGGATTCGCCCTGGGGGCCGGGCCGGCCCGGCTGGCACATCGAGTGTTCAGCCATGTCCACCCGCTGCCTGGGGGATCATTTCGATATCCATGGCGGCGGCATGGATCTCATGTTCCCCCATCACGAAAACGAGATTGCCCAGTCGGAGGCGGCCACCGGACACAAGTTCGTCAATGTCTGGATGCACAATGGTTTCGTCCAGGTGGACGAGGAGAAGATGTCCAAGTCATTGGGCAATTTCTTCACCGTGCGCGAGGTGCTGGCCCGCTACCAGCCGGAAGTGGTGCGCTATTTCATCCTCGCCAGCCATTACCGCAGCCCCCTCAATTATTCCGATGCCAACCTGGACCAGGCGCGCGCCGCGCTGGACCGGTTCTATACCGCTTTGCGCGGCCTCGAAGCGGATGAGGCGGCCGGACAGGGAGTCGAGGGGGACATCGAGGCCTGCGAGGCCCGTTTTCGTGCCGCCATGAACGACGATTTCAATACCCCAGAGGCGCTGGCGGTGATGTTCGATCTGGCACACGGGATCAACCGCGCCCGGAGCGCGGGGCAGGCAGGGCGCGCGGCGGCCCTTGCGGGGACGCTGAAACGGTTGGGCGGCGTCCTGGGACTGCTGGGGCAGGATCCCGAAGCCTATTTCAAGGGCGGTGGTACCGGTGTCGCGCAGGGCTTGTCGGACGCCGAGGTGGAGACGCTCGTCGCCCGCCGCGAGGCCGCCCGCGCCGCGCGGAACTGGGCCGAGGCGGACCGCATCCGCGACGAACTGGCCAGCCGGGGCATCGTGCTGGAGGATGGTCCCGCTGGCACGAGCTGGCGGCGACGCTATTGAGATTTGCCTGAATGCGTGACATGCGTAGCCCGGATGGCGCGCAGCGAAATCCGGGGTGAATGGCGCCTTTCCCTGGATTCCGGCCCTTGGGGTCTGCATCATGGGGCTGCCACGCTGATCCACTTGCAACCCTGTCGTGTCCATTTGCCGATGAGAACCTCATGCCTTGTCATTTCGAGCGCAG
>JALSIC010000007.1 GCA_026981935.1 Gammaproteobacteria bacterium | reverse complement strand
CAGGATTTCTCCCTTCGGTCGAAATGACACTTGGCTTGTCATTCCGAGCGTAGCGAGGAATCCGAGGCCGCTGACCAGGATTTCTCCCTTCGGTTGAAATGACAGGTGAGGGGGTCGAAATGACAGGGTGGTGTAGTCGGAATGACACTTCTTGAGTAAGTCCGGCAGACTCCTGATGATAAGCGCCTGTCTCAGGCCCCGTGGAGTTCTTCCGCCGCGTAGAGGGTGTTCTGCAGCAGGGTGGCCACGGTCATGGGGCCCACGCCGCCGGGTACGGGCGTGATCCAGCCGGCGCGTGTCCGGGCGGCGTCGAACTCGACATCACCCACCAGTCTGCCCGAGGCATCGCGATTGATGCCCACGTCCAGCACCACCGCCCCTGGCCGGATCCATGTGCCCTTGATGAGGCCGGGCCTGCCCACGGCCACCACCAGGATCTCGGCCCGTCCCACCTGGGTTGCCAGGTCGCGGGTGAAGCGGTGGCAGATGGTGACGGTGGCGCCCGCCAGCAGGAGTTCCATGGCCATGGGACGTCCCACGTGATTGGAGGCGCCCACGATGACGGCATCCTTGCCCTTGGGGTCGATGTCGCAGCGCGCCAGCAGGGTCATGATGCCGCGCGGTGTGCAGGAGCGCAGGACGGGCATGCGCAGGGCCAGGCGGCCCATGTTGTAGGGGTGGAAGCCGTCCACGTCCTTGTCGAAACGGATGCGCTCGATGACGGTCTCGGTATCGATATGGTCGGGCAGGGGCAGCTGGACCAGGATGCCGTCCACGGCGGCATCGGCATTGAGTTCGTCGATCAAGGCCAGCAGGGCCGCCTGATCGATGTCCGCCGGCAGGTCGTAGGAACGGGAAAGCAGGCCGGCCGCCTCGCAGGCCCGGCGCTTGTTGGCGACGTAGACCTGCGAGGCGGGATCCTCGCCCACGAGGATGACGGCCAGCCCCGGCGGGCGCAGCCCCTGACGGCGCCGTTCGGCGACGCGCTGTTTCACCGCTGCGCGTATCTCCGCAGCGATGGCCTTGCCGTCGATGATGGTGGCGCTCATGCCCGGTCCCGCCTGCCTCCTTCTGTGTACCTTTTCGTCTGCGTGCCTTCCCGCCGCCCCGCCGGGTGCCCCGTACTGGATCTGCTACCGGATCTGGTAGCGGATCTGGTACCTGATCTGGCACCGGACGAAACCCGGCCGAAAAAATAAGGTATGATATCGATTTTCTCGAAACGGTGTTAGTGCATTATGAGTGGCAGGACCCTCTATGACAAACTGTGGGCGGAGCACGAGGTGCGTCGTAACGACGATGGCACCAGCCTCATCTACATCGACCGGCACCTGGTCCACGAGGTGACCTCGCCCCAGGCCTTCGAGGGCCTGCGCCTGGCGGGACGGCGCCCCTGGCGTAGTGGCGCCGTCCTGGCCGTGCCCGACCACAACGTGCCCACCACCGCGCGCGGTGCCGGTATCGCCGACCCCGTCTCCCGCCTGCAGGTGGAGACACTGGACCGCAACTGTGCCGAGTTCGGCATCACCGAGTTCACCATGGACGATCCCCGCCAGGGCATCGTCCATGTCATCGGTCCCGAGGAGGGCGCCACCCTCCCGGGCATGACGGTGGTCTGCGGGGACTCCCACACTTCCACGCACGGGGCACTGGGGGCGCTGGCCTTCGGTATCGGGACCTCCGAAGTGGAACACGTGCTGGCCACCCAGTGCCTGGTATTGCAAAAATCCCGTAACATGCGGGTGACCGTGGACGGCACCCTGGCCGAGGGGGTGAGTGCAAAGGACCTGGTGCTCGCCATCATCGGCGCGATCGGTACCGCGGGCGGGACGGGGCATGCCATCGAGTTTGCCGGCGAGGCGGTCCGTGCCCTCTCCATCGAGGGTCGCATGACGGTGTGCAACATGGCCATCGAGGCCGGGGCGCGGGCCGGCATGGTGGCGGTGGACGAGAAGACCATCGAATACCTGCGGGGTCGCCCCTACGCCCCCAAGGGCGAACTGTGGGAACAGGCCGTGGCGTCATGGCGGTCCTTGCACAGCGATGCCGATGCCGTGTTCGATCGGGAGATATGCCTCGATGCCGGCCGCATCGCGCCCCAGGTGACCTGGGGGACCTCGCCGGAGATGGTGACGGATATCGAAGGCCGGGTGCCGCGTCCGGCCGAGGAGGCGGACCCCGTGCGACGCCGCGACCTGGAACGGGCCCTGGAGTACATGGGGCTGAAGGGCGGCGAGGCCATCGCCGACATCCGCCCGGACAAGGTCTTCATCGGTTCCTGCACCAATGCCCGCATCGAGGATCTGCGCGCCGCGGCGGCCGTGGTGCGGGGTTATCGCCTCGCGGACAACATCAGTCTGGCCATGGTGGTGCCCGGTTCGGGGCTGGTGAAGCGCCAGGCGGAGGCGGAGGGACTGGACCGGATTTTCCGCGAGGCGGGTTTCGAGTGGCGCGAGCCGGGCTGCTCCATGTGCCTGGCCATGAACGCCGACCGGCTGGCACCGGGCGAGCGCTGCGCCTCGACGTCCAACCGCAATTTCGAGGGACGCCAGGGCAAGGGCGGCAGGACGCACCTGGTGAGCCCGGCAATGGCCGCGGCGGCCGCGGTGGCGGGCCGTTTCGTCGATGTGCGCCATTGGGATTACCGGTAGGAGGGCACGCGGATGGAGAAATTCGAACGCCTCGACGGTCTGGTGGTGCCCCTGGACCGCGCCAACGTGGATACGGACGCCATCATTCCCAAGCAGTTCCTGAAGTCGGTGCAGCGCAGCGGCTTCGGACCCAATCTGTTCGACGAATGGCGCTACCTGGATCACGGCGAGCCGGGCATGGATCCGGCCTCACGCCGGCCCAACCCGGATTTTGTGCTCAACCAGCCCCGTTACCAGGGTGCAAGCATCCTGCTCGCGCGGGACAATTTTGGCTGCGGCTCCTCGCGCGAGCATGCCGTGTGGGCCCTGCTGGACTACGGCATCCGGGTGGTGATCGCGCCCAGCTTCGCCGACATCTTCTACAGCAACTGTTTCAAGAACGGCGTGCTGCCCATTACCCTCGACGCCGCCACGGTGGACCGCCTGTTCCGGTCGGTGGAGGCGCAGCCCGGTTACCGCCTCATCGTGGATTTGGTGCGCCAGCGCATCACCCTCCCCGATGGCGAGGAGATTGCTTTCGAGATCGATGCCTTTCGGCGTGACTGCCTGCTGGCGGGGCTGGACGAGATCGGACTGACCCTGCAGCACGCCGACGAGATACGCGCCTACGAGGAACGCCGCCGCCGCGAGGCACCCTGGTTGTTCGTGGACTTGTGAGGAAAAGATGACCAAGAAAATCCTGATACTCCCCGGCGACGGCATCGGTCCGGAAATCGTGGCCGAAGCGGTGAAGGTGCTGGAGCGCCTGCGCCAGGGGTTCGGCCTGGACGTGGAGCTGGAACAGGCCCTGGTGGGCGGGGCCGCCTATGAGGCTGCGGGCTCGCCCCTGCCGGAAGAGACCCTGGCACTCGCCCGGCAGGCCGATGCGGTGCTGCTGGGGGCCGTGGGCGGCCCGAAGTGGGAAGGTCTGGACAGGGAGCTGCGACCGGAAAGGGGCCTGCTGGGCCTGCGTGCCGGCCTGGGCCTGTTCGCCAACCTCAGGCCTGCGCTCCTGTTTCCCCAGCTGGCCGGGGCCTCCACCCTCAAGGCCGAGGTGGTGGCCGGCCTGGACCTGATGATCGTGCGCGAACTCACCGGCGGGATCTATTTCGGGGAGCCGCGGGGCATCCGGGTGCTGGGCAATGGCGAGCGGGAAGGCTTCAACACCCTGGTGTACCGCGAATCCGAGATCGAGCGCATCGGCCGGGTGGCCTTCGAGACGGCGCGGCGCCGCGCCGGGCGGGTCTGCTCCGTGGACAAGGCCAATGTACTGGAATGCACTGAGCTGTGGCGCGAGGTGATGACGCGGCTGGCCGCGGACTATCCCGACGTGGCCTTGAGCCACATGTACGTGGACAATGCCGCCATGCAACTGGTGCGTGAGCCCAAGCAGTTCGACGTGATGGTGACCACCAACATGTTCGGGGACATTCTCTCCGATTGCGCCGCCATGCTCACCGGTTCCATCGGCATGCTGCCCTCGGCTTCCCTGGGTGCGGATGGCAAGGGCATGTACGAACCCATTCACGGCTCGGCCCCCGATATTGCGGGACAGGGCGTGGCCAATCCCCTGGCCACGATCCTGTCCGTGGCCATGCTGCTGCGTCATTCCCTGGACGAGGGTGCGCTGGCCGGGCGCATCGAGGCGGCGGTGGGCCGGGTGCTGGACGCGGGGCTGCGCACGGCGGACATCCACACCCCGGGCACACGGCGCGTGGGGACCGCTGAGATGGGAGATGCCGTGGTGACGGCGCTGGATGAAGTGAGCGAGTCGTCGGGAGAACGCAGACCATGAGCGAGAAAGTCAATGTAGCCGTCGTCGGCGCCACGGGCGCCGTGGGCGAGGTCATGATCGAGATTCTGGAGGAGCGGGCATTTCCCGTTGCCCGCCTGTTTCCTCTCGCCAGCCACCGCTCGGCGGGCAAGACCGTCACTTTCCGGGGCGAGCAGGTTCGCGTTCAGGATCTTGCCCATTTCGATTTCAGCCAGGTGAGGATCGCGCTCTTTTCCGCGGGCGGCGGCGTCTCGGCCGAATATGCACCGCGTGCCGCTGAGGCAGGCTGTATGGTGGTGGACAACACCTCCCATTTCCGCTACGAGCCCGACATCCCCCTGGTGGTGCCCGAGGTCAACGCCCACGCGCTGGCCGCTTGCCGGAACCGCAACATCATCGCCAATCCCAATTGTTCCACCATCCAGATGGTGGTGGCGCTGAAGCCCATTTACGATGCCGTGGGTATCGAGCGCGTCAATGTCTGCACCTATCAGGCCGTCTCCGGCACGGGCAAGCAGGCCATCGACGAACTGGCCACCCAGACGGCCGGCCTGCTCAATGCCCGGCCCATCGAGAACGCCGTGTATCCCAAGCAGATCGCCTTCAATGTCCTGCCCCACATCGATAGCTTCCAGGACAACGGTTATACCCGGGAAGAAATGAAAATGGTGTGGGAGACTAAAAAAATCCTCGAAGATGACGCTATCCTTGTTAACCCGACCGCGGTGCGCGTGCCGGTTTTCTATGGACATTCCGAAGCCGTCCACATCGAGACCCGGAACAAGATCACGGCGGATGAGGTGCGGGAACTGTTGCGCAGGGCGCCCGGCATCAAAGTGCTGGATGAGCGCCGGCCGGGCGGCTATCCCACGGCAGTGACTGAGGCGGCGGGTCATGATCCGGTCTACGTGGGACGCATCCGGGAGGACATCTCCCATCCCCGTGGCATCGATCTGTGGGTGGTGGCGGACAACGTGCGCAAGGGTGCGGCCCTGAACAGCGTGCAGATTGCCGAGATCCTGCTGCGGCAATACCTGTCCTGAGCAGGCCGGCCGACAGGCGGGCGTATCAGGCACGGATTTTGTATGGTTACTGGCTTGCGCGGGTTCCCCGACCCCACCCCGTTAAGCAGACGAGGGAAAATGAGATTGTACAGACTGGCAGGCGTATTCGTTTTTTTCCTGTTTCTGGTGCCCTTCCAGGCGCATGCCCTGGCGCTGGGCGACATCAGGCTGCATTCGGCCCTCAATCAGCCGCTGGATGCCGAGGTGAAGCTGCTGTCCCTGGGCGAAATCGGGCTGGACGAGATCAGTGTCCGCCTGGCGCCGCCCGAGGCCTTTGACCGCGTCGGCCTGGACCGCCCCTTCTTTCTCACCGGTCTCCGTTTCGAACTCGCGGAGAAGGATGGGACGCCCTATCTCTACATCACCACCAAGCAGCCGCTCAAGGAGCCCTTCATCGATTTTCTCATCGAGGTGGAATGGCCCAACGGGCGCCTGCTGCGGGAATACACCCTGTTGCTGGATCCCCCGGTTTTCCTGGAAGACGGCCCGACCGCGGTAGAGGCCCCCCAGGCCGCGGCCCCGGCCGCACCTGCCCCCCTGCCGGCGGTTTCCCCCGAGGCCCCACGGTCCGCCACCGCGACGTCGGGTGCTGCCATGACGACGGACGGGCTCAGCTATGGCCCGGTACGTCGCACGGACACCTTGTGGTCCATCGCCAAGCGCATGCGTCCCGATGAATCGGTGACCGTGCCCCAGGTGATGGTGGCCTTGCTGGAAAACAACCCGGAGGCCTTCTATCACCGCAACGTCAATTATCTCAAGGCCGGCTACATCCTGCGTCTGCCCGATCCCTCGGCGCCCGCGGCCGTGGATCCCGTCGAGGCGGAGCGTCTCATCCGCCTGCAGAACCAGCAGTGGGAAGATGCCCGTCGCCAGCGTGCCGGCGGTGCCCTCAAGCGTCCCGAAGGGGGGGAGGCGGAACCCGCAGGCCGCTCAGACCCTGCCGGCGGCGCGCGTGCAGGTGAGAGTGCAGCGCCCGCTCAAGCATCCGCCCGGCCCCGGCTGCGACTGGTGGTGCCCGAGGACATGGAAGCGGGCGAGACCGCCATCGAGGGCGTGGCCGACAAGACCGCCGCGGGTGCCTCGCCCAGGGCGGAACTGGATGCGTTGCGCCGCGAACTGGCGCTTGCCCTGGAGACTTCGGCGGCCAGTCGCCAGGAAAACGCGGACCTGCGGGAGCGCCTCGCCGCCCTGGAAGAACAGATTGCCGCCATGCAGCGCCTGCTCAGCCTGCGTGACGACACCCTGGCGGCGCTCCAGAGTGGTGTCGCGGCCCGGCAGGACGCAGCCGGGACTGCAGGCGTGGCCGGGGAAGGCTTGAGGGGCGCCGGCGTGGAGCCCGCCGAGGAAACCGGCCTGGCAGCCGGACAGGAGGGCGAGGTGAGCCAGGCCGCGGCGCAACCGGCCCCCAAAGGTGAACGGGCAGGTGACCAGGCAGTGACATCCGCTGCCAGGGATCCGGTTCGTCAAGCTGCATCGGCACCTGAAGAAGAAACGCCTGCGGCAGGCGGTTTCGACGAATTCTTCGCCCAGCTGCTGGCCGATCCCATGTTGACGGCGGCGGCGGGTGGCGTGGGCCTGCTGGTGCTGGCCCTGGCCTGGGTCGCGGTGCGTCGGCGCCAGCGCGGTGACGACGATCCGGAGGCTCCGGGTGACCTCGAGGATCTTGCCCGGGATGAACCTGCTGCGGCTTCGGAAAAGGAGGGGGCGCCCGCCGTTGCCACGGATCAGGCTGCGGCCGTTTCCGCGGTCGTTGCGGAAATCGGGGAGACCGTGCCGGAGAGCGGGGAATCCGTGGGCCTCGATGTCTTTCAGCCCGAGGAAGACGAGATCGATACGCTGGCCGAGGCCGATGTCTATCTGGCCTATCGCCGCTTCGACAAGGCCGAGGAGCTGCTCAAGGAGGCCATTGCCCAGGAGCCCCAGCGCCACGATTACGTGTTGAAACTCATGGAGGTGTATGCGGCCAGCGAGAACCGGGACGATTTTCTGGTGCAGGCCGAGGCGCTGCGTGCCGCGCTGGACGGCGAGGGCGGCGAAGTGTGGGACAAGGCGGTGAAGCTGGGCCGGCAATTGCTGCCTGATC
This sequence comes from Gammaproteobacteria bacterium, assembly GCA_026981935.1. Lineage (GTDB taxonomy): Bacteria > Pseudomonadota > Gammaproteobacteria > SZUA-140 > SZUA-140 > S012-109. The sequence goes on along the minus strand of JALSIC010000007.1, from coordinate 13,393 downwards.
ATCCCCTGTTTGCCACCGGCTCTGCAACCGGATCTGCTGCCGGATCTGCTGCTGGAATCGCTACTGGAATCGCTACTGGGATCGCCGGCGGGGCCGGCGCTGAAGCGCCGCTTGCCGAAGAGCCTGCCGGTGAGGAAACGACTTCCCCGGAAGTGCCTGCTCAGGCGCCTGCGCCAGCAGCTCAGGAAGCGGAAGAAGGACTGGATGTGCAATTGGCTGGCCTGAGCCCTGATTTGGATAGGGGTCTGGATGGGGATCTGGAGGAGGCCCCGGCGGACGGTTCCCAGTCCAGATTCCAGTCCAGATCCCAGTCCAGATCCCAGTCCGGAGACGACGACGGCTTTGCCGCCTTGCAGGAGGAAGCCGGTTTCGAGTCCATCTTGTCCGGAGGCGAGGCAACGGGGGACAAGACAGAAGGGAGTGGAGAGGAGGCCGCGCCGGGAGATGACGATGGGCCTGCCTTTGCCGACTTCAATGTCGGGGAGCCCGATAGAACTGCGGCATTCCAGGAAGAGGAAGTGCTCGATTTCGATCTCGACCTGTCCGCATTGGACGAGCAGGCAAAGACCGCGTCGCCGCCTGCCGACCTTCCCCTTGCAAATGACCAGGGCGCGGCCGTCCAGGCTGATAGCGAGGATGGCGGGGCGGAGACTGACCGCTCTGAGGAGGCCGTTGCGGGCAAGTCCCCCAATGTGGAGCCGGATGTGGAAGGCGAAGGCGGGGATGAAGCGCCCGCAGGAGGAAACAAGGCAGCGACTGCAGTGTCTGCGGAGTCAGCCGGCGATGAGGAGACGAGCGGGGCGGAAACCGATCTCGAGGCCGACATCGACTGGCTGGCCAATCTCGGGGACGAAGATCTGGATGTCACCCTGGAACCCGAGACGGGCGCGGAGGCGGAAGCGGAGCCGGATCTCATCTCCGGCGAGGACGAAGTCAGCACCAAGCTGGACCTGGCTCGCGCCTATATCGACATGGGGGACCAGGAGAGCGCCCGCAGCATTCTCGGCGAAGTGCTCCACGAGGGCAACGATGACCAGAAGGGCGAGGCCGAGGAATTGATGCGCCAAATCGGTTGAAGGACGGCTGATTCGCTTCGCGCGCCTGCCCCGCTCGGCCTCTGGCCACGCATGCGCCATCGTTGTATCCTGGGCCCGAGCGTGAGAGGTTGAGCTTGCATCCCGTCATTCGTATCGTTTCCTTTCTCGTTTTCACCGCCAGCCTGGCCGTGGCCGGGGCGACGGAGGTCTGGCTGGCCGCCGGCATCCTGGGCCTGCTCTACCTGGTGCTCTACTTGGCGCGGGGCTTTGCCGGGCTGGCCTCGGCCTGGCGCATGGCACGGCGCCTGCGCTGGTTCTTCCTGTCCCTGCTGATTCTCTATTTCTGGTTCACGCCGGGGCAGCCGGTGCCGGGTTTCCTGCCCCTGCCTTCGGCGTGGCTGCCCACGCAGGAAGGCCTGACAGAAGGCGTGTTGCGCATCGCCGCCCTCTTGTCCGTCATTTTTGCCGCCAATCTCCTGTTGTGCAGCACCGGCCGGGACGACCTGGTGGCGGCCATCTGCTGGCTTGCGAGGCCCTTGCAATGGGCGGGGCTTTCCGCAGAGCGCCTGGCCGTGCGCATGATCCTGGTAATGGAGGCCCTCGCGACGGTGCAGGGCCAGGTACGCGGGGCATTGAGCCAGTGGCGGGAAGAAGGCGGGCCACGCCTGCGCCGGCTGGGCGGGTTTTCCACGGCGGTCTTCCTCCAGGTCAATGCGGCCGCGGAAGCCGCGCCCAGCCGGACCTTCGTGCTGTCCCGGTGTCACGCGCCGCCCTTGTATCAGTGGCTCTACCCCGGCCTGCTGGCGCTGGCCCTCGCCGGCTGAGTCAGTTTCCCTTGCCCGTGGGGCGAAAGATCACGCCCGCCAGGGGCGGCAGGGTGATGTTCAGGGAATAGGGGCGGCCCATCCAGGGGAGAGGTTCGGCCTCCAGCCGGCCTGCATTGCCCAGGTTGCTGCCGCCATAGTAGGTCGAATCGGAATTGAGGATTTCCTCGTAGACACCGGGAAACGGTACGCCGATGCGGTACTGGTGACGGGGGACGGGCGTGAAATTGAGGGCCACCACCAGGGTTTCATCCTCGCAACGCCGCAGAAAGGTCAATACCGACTGGGCCGCATCGTGGCAGTCGATCCACTCGAAGCCCTGTGCCTCGAAGTCGTAGCGGTAGAGTGCCGGTGAGTGGCCATAGAGGGTGTTGAGATCGCGCACCAGTTGCTGCACGCCCCGGTGCAGGGGGTAGTCCAGGACATGCCAGTCGAGGGGCGCGCTGTCGTCCCACTCACGCCCCTGGGCGAATTCGCAGCCCATGAACAGCAGCTTCTTGCCGGGATGTGTGAACAGGTAGGTATAGAGCAGGCGCAGGTTGGCGAAGCGCTGCCACTCGTCGCCCGGCATCTTGTTGAGCAGGGACCGCTTGCCGTGGACCACTTCGTCGTGGGAGAAGGGGAGGATGAAATTCTCCGTGTAGGCATAGAGCTGGCTGAAGGTGAGCATGTCGTGGTGGTAGTGGCGGTGGATGGGGTCCTTGCTCATATAGGCCAGGGTGTCGTTCATCCAACCCATGTTCCACTTCATGCTGAAGCCCAGTCCCCCCAGCCAGGTGGGCCGGGAGACCATGGGCCACGAGGTGCTCTCTTCGGCCATCATGAGGGTTCCCGGATGCAGCTCATGGGTGAGATTGTTCAGCTCGCGCAGGAACGCGATGGCCTCGAGATTCTCGTTGCCGCCGTGGATGTTGGGGGTCCAGTCGCCCGGTTCGCGTGAGTAGTCCAGGTAGAGCATGGAGGCCACGGCATCTACGCGCAGGCCGTCAATGTGGAATTCCTCCAGCCAGTACAGGGCGCTGGAGATGAGGAAGTTTTTGACCTCGTGCCGGCCGTAGTTGAAGATCAGGGTGCCCCAGTCGCGGTGTTCGCCACGGCGTGGATCGGCATGCTCGTAGAGGGCGCTGCCGTCGAAGCAGGCCAGGCCGTGGGCGTCCTTGGGGAAGTGCCCCGGCGCCCAGTCGAGAAGCACGCCGATGCCGTGGCGGTGACAGTAGTCCACGAACCAGCGGAAATCGTCGGGCGTGCCGAACCGGCTGGTGGGAGCGAAATAGCCCGTGGTCTGATAGCCCCAGGAACCATCGAAGGGGTGCTCGGTGATGGGGAGCAGCTCGATATGGGTGAAGCCGAGGCCGCCGACGTAGTCCACCAGGCGCCGTGCCAGCTCCCGGTAATCGAGAAAACCGCCGCCTTCGTCCTTTTGCCAGGAGCCCAGGTGGACTTCGTAGATGGACATGGGGGCGTGCAGCCAGTCGTCCTGGCGCCGTTGTGCCATCCATTCTTCGTCCTGCCAGGCAAAGCGGCTGTGGTCCGTGACGACGGCGGCTGTCTGGGGGCGCAGTTCGAAGAACTTGCCGTAGGGATCGCTTTTCAGGAGAATGGCGCCGCTTGCGCGGTTGCGGATCTCGAATTTATACAGTTCTCCTGCTTCGATTCCGGGCAGGAACAGTTCCCAGACGCCGCTGTCGCCGCGTACCCGCATGGGATGGCGACGCCCGTCCCAGTCGTTGAAGTCGCCCACCACACTGACGCGTTCGGCATTGGGGGCCCAGGTGGCGAAGAGGGTGCCGCGGATGCCGTCCAGCTCGTGGGGATTGGCGCCGAGAAAGCGCCAGGCATGGCGGTGGCGGCCCTCGCCGAAGAGGTGCAGGTCATAGTCCGACAATTGCGGCGGCAGGCAATAGGGATCGTAGCCGCAGTGGGTATGCCCGCTGGCCGCGGTCCATTGCAGGCGATAGGGCCCGGTGAGGCTGCCCGGCTTTCCCCGCCATTCGAAGATGTCGGTGCCGGCGAGGCGGTTCATGACGGCGCCGTTTTCCACGATGCGTACCGAGACGGCGCCGGGAAGATAGGCGCGTACCAGCACGCCGTCGTTTTCCCGGTGCCTGCCCAGGTAGGCGAAGGGATCGTGATGTCTTGCCTCCAGCAGGCGGCGCGCATCCAGGGGCAGGGTGTCGGCGGGTGCAATGTCCATGGTGTCGGTTCGGGTGTGTGTCATCCGGTTGCCGGTCGGGCTTGCGCATTCGTGGCGTGATAAGTCAGGCCGTGAATGATAGCATAAGGGAACACAGAGGGGATTTCGGCGCGGATGCGCCTGGCAGGATAACTGGACGGGAGAATGAGCGAGACGATGACGCAGACCGATACCGGCGCAGCCCAGGCGGGTACTGCTCCGGGATCCAGCCAGGATGGCGGACCCGATACCGGAAAGAATTCCAGATCCGGCGCGGGAAACGAGCAGGAACCGCGTTTCGTCAGCAAGCTCACCCGTGACACCGTGGCCCTGATCCTGGCCGGCGGACGCGGTTCCCGGCTCAAGCAACTCACCCAGTGGCGGGCCAAGCCCGCGGTCCATTTCGGCGGCAAGTTCCGCATCATCGACTTTCCCCTGTCCAACTGCATCAATTCCGGCATCCGGCGCGTCGCGGTGCTCACCCAGTACAAGGCCCATTCCCTCATTCAGCATATCCAGCGCGGCTGGGGCTTCCTGCGCGCGGAACTGGGCGAGTTCGTGGAGCTGGTGCCGGCCCAGCAGCGCATCGCCGATACCTGGTATGTGGGTACCGCCGACGCCGTATTCCAGAATCTCGACATCATCCGCGGCTACAATGCTTCCTATGTCCTCATCCTCGCGGGGGATCACATCTACAAGATGGATTACGGGCCCATGCTCGCCCATCACGTGGAAAAGGGTGCCGACATGACCATCGGCTGCCTGGAGCTGCCCCTGGAAGAGGCACGCGCCTTCGGCGTGATGTCCGTGGACGAAGACGGCCGGGTGGTGGACTTCCACGAGAAACCGGCCCGCCCCCGTCCCCTGCCCGGCCGTCCCGACGTGGCCTTGTGCAGCATGGGTATCTATGTCTTCAATACGCGCTTCCTGTGCGAGGAACTGCAGCGCGATGCCAGCGAGACGGCCTCCAGCCACGATTTCGGCAAGGACGTCATACCCGCGGCGATCCGTGACTACCGCGTCCATGCCTACACCTTCCGCGACAAGGAAACCGGCCGCCAGGCCTACTGGCGCGATGTGGGGACCATCGATGCCTTCTGGGAGGCCAACATGGAACTCATCGGCGTGGTGCCCGAACTCAACCTCTATGACGAGGAATGGCCCATCTGGACTTACCAGGCCCAGCTGCCGCCGGCGAAGTTCATCTTCGACGACGAGGGGCGCCGGGGCATGGCGGTGGACTCCATGGTCTCGGGCGGGTGCATCGTCTCCGGCGCGCTGATACGCCATTCCCTGCTGTTTTCCGGCGTGCGCGTCCACTCCTATGCCCACGTCGAGGACTGCGTGGTGATGCCCAACGTGGATGTGGGCGAGCGCTGCCGCCTCTTCAAGGCCGTGATCGACGAGGGTTGCCGCATTCCGGAGGGCATGGTGATCGGCGAGGATCCGCAGGCCGACGCGGCGCGTTTCCATGTCAGCCCGCGCGGCGTGGTCCTGGTGACGCCGGAGATGCTGGGCCAGGAATACCAGCGTGTCCGCTGAACCGCGCCTCAAGGTGGTGCTGTGCTGGCACATGCACCAGCCCGGCTATCAGGATCTTGCCAGCGGCCGCTATCACCTGCCGTGGGTCTATCTCCATGCCATCAAGGACTACGTGGACATGGCGGCCATCCTGGAGGAGAACCCGGCGGCGCGGGCGGTGGTCAATTTCGCGCCCATCCTGCTGGATCAGATCGAGGATTATGCCCGGCAGGTCACGGCCCATCTCCGGGATGGAGAGGCCCTGCGCGACCCCCTGCTGGGTGCCTTGACCGCCGGGCGCTTTCCCGGTGAGACGGCGTCTCGGCGTGAACTCATCGAGGCCTGCCTGCGCGCCAACGAGGAGCGCCTCATCAAGCGTTTCGCGCCCTACGAGCGCCTGAGTCGCCTGGCGGCGCTGGCGCTGGAGGACGAAGACGGCGCGGCCTACCTCGACGACCGCTATCTGGCGGATCTCGTGACCTGGTATCATCTGGCCTGGCTGGGCGAGACGGTGCGGCGTGGCGACCGGCGGGTACAAGGCCTCCTGGAGAAGGGGCGGGGATATACCCCGGCGGACCGGCGCGTGCTCATGGAGGTGATCGGCACCCTGCTGGCGACGGTGGTGGGGCGTTATCGCGCCCTGGCGGAGGCGGGCCGGGTGGAACTCTCCATGACGCCCTACGCCCATCCCATGCTGCCCCTCATGCTGGATTTCCGCAGTGCCTGCGAGGCGGTCTGCGACATCAGCCTGCCCCGGTGCGTGGCCTATCCCGGAGGCGCGGAACGTGCCCACTGGCATCTCCGGGAGGGCCTGGACTGTTTCCGGCGCCATTTCGGTTTCGCTCCCCAGGGCTGCTGGCCCGCCGAGGGCGGTCTCAGCCGTGATCTGCTCACACTCCTGAGCGAATACGATTTCAAATGGGTCGCCTCCGGCGAGGCGGTGTTGCGCAACAGCCTGGCCCACTGCGAGGTCCAGCGCGAGCAGCCCATGGAGGAGAAACTCCATCGCGCCTACCGGGTGGGCGAGACGGCGCCGGTGTGCTTTTTCCGGGACGATGGTCTGTCCGATCTCATCGGTTTCACCTATGCCACTTGGCATGCCGACGATGCGGTGGCCAACCTGGTGCATCATCTGGAAAACATCGCCGACTGCTGCCGCGACGACGACCAGCGGGTGGTGGCCATCATCCTCGACGGCGAGAATGCCTGGGAGACCTATCCGGAAAACGGCTACCATTTTCTCACCGCCCTGTATCAGCGCCTCGCCAGCCACCCCCGGCTGCGTCTGACCACGTTTGCGGAATGCCTGGCCCAGGGACTGGAAGTGGGGCGGCTGCCCGTGCTCACGGCGGGGAGCTGGGTCTATGGCACCTTTTCCACCTGGATCGGGGATCCGGACAAGAACCGCGCCTGGGAGATGTTGTGCGAGGCGAAGCAGGTCTTCGACGAGGCCTGTGGCGCGGCATCCCTCGGCGACGAGGCACGCCGGCGGGCCTTGTCGCAACTGGCCGTCTGCGAGGGTTCCGACTGGTTCTGGTGGTTCGGCGACTACAATCCCGCCGAGACGGTGAGCGATTTCGAGCGCCTCTTCCGCCTGCATCTGGCCAATCTCTATCGCTTCCTGGGCCGGCCCGTGCCCGCGCAGCTCGGCGAGGTGCTCAGCACCGGCGGCGGCGCGCCCGAGATGGGCGGGGTCATGCGCCCCGGTCAGCCGCCCGATGCTTCCCCCCCTTCTTCTTCTTCCCCGGACCCCGGGGCGGGAACGGGCTGACGGGGTTCATGACGTCCCAGCCGCGACAGCCTTTTGCCAGGCGCCGCGCCGGTCTGCTGTTGCATCCCACCTCCCTGCCTGGGCGCTGGGGCAGCGGCGAGATCGGTGGCGAGGCGCGGCGTTTCGTGGATTTTCTCGCCGCGGCCGGGCAGAGCGTGTGGCAGATGCTGCCCCTGGGCCCTACCCATCACCATGGCTCGCCCTATCAATGCCTGTCGGTGCAGGCCGGCAATCCCCAGCTCATCAGTATCGACGATCTCATTCATCGCGGCTGGCTGGACGAGGAAGAGGCGCGCGGCCTGTTTGCCGATGACCGATCGAGCGTGGTGCAGCGCCGTTTCCGCCTGCTGGAACGGGCCTTCCACGGTTTTCGCGAACGGTCCGGCCCGGAGGAGCGGGCGGCACTGGAAGCATTCATTGCCGCCGAGCGCGACTGGCTGGAAGACTTCGCCCTCTACCAGGCCCTGCGCCGCGAGCAAGGGGGGCGGGACTGGTCACAGTGGCCGGCCCCGTTGCGTGATCGCGAACCGGAGGCATTGGCCGCAGCAAGCCGCCGGCTGGAAGGGTTCATACAGCAGGTGTGTTTCGAGCAGTACCTGTTCTTTTCCCAGTGGCTGGACCTGAAGGCCTATGCCAATGCCCGGGGCGTGCTCATGTTCGGCGACCTGCCGATCTTCGTTGCCTATGACAGCGTGGACGTCTGGTCCCGGCGCCGTTATTTCAAGCTCGATGCGGCGGGGCGGCCCACCGTGGTGGCGGGTGTGCCGCCCGACTATTTCTCCGCCACGGGTCAGCGCTGGGGCAACCCCCACTATGACTGGGAGGCGCTGGCGGCGGACGGTTTCGGATGGTGGATGGCGCGCATCGACATGCAGCTGCGCCTGTTCGATCTGGTGCGCATCGATCACTTCCGGGGCTTCCAGGCCTCCTGGGAGATTCCGGCGGACGAAGAGACGGCGGTCAACGGTCACTGGGTGGCAGCCCCGGGGGACCGCCTGTTCGCCACCCTGCGCGCGCGGTACGGCGAGCTGCCCTTCGTCGCCGAGGACCTGGGCGTGATCACGCCCGAGGTGACGGCCCTGCGGGAGAAGTACGGCCTGCCGGGCATGCGCATTCTCCAGTTCGCATTCGACGGTGGCAGCGACAATCCCTATCTGCCCCACAACCACGAGGGCAACAGCGTGGTCTATACCGGCACCCACGACAACGATACCACCCTTGGCTGGTTCCGCAGCCTGGGGGCGGATGCCCGCCGGCACGTGCTGGACTATCTGGGTGTTGAGGACGACAAAGACGATGCAGGCATGCCCTGGGCCTTGATCCGGACGGCGCTGGCCTCGGTGGCGGTGATGTCCGTGGTGCCCATGCAGGACGTGCTGGGACTGGACGGGCGCCACCGCATGAATGTCCCCGGCACGGAAGAAGGAAACTGGCGCTGGCGCTTCGAGTGGTCACAACTGCCGCAGGGCAGGGCCCGATGGCTGTACCGTCTTGCCGCCCTGTATGGACGGTGCTGAATTACAGCCACAGCATCAGGCCGGTTTCAAAGCGCCGTCCCAGGAGTTCGTGATAGGGGTAGAGGCGGATCTTGTAATATTGCAGGCCCGGCAGCGGTGACTTGAGGTCGAGGACGAAAAGGGTTTCTCCCGCCTCGTTCTGTCCAGCGGGTTCCAGGCGGTAGATCTTCTGGGTCTGGAATTCCCCCTGTTCGTCCTCCGTGCCGATGAGGCACTCCATGTAGACGTCGCCGGCGTCGAGACCGTCAAGCTGCACGGCCACGCGCAGGGGGAAGACCTCGCCGTGTTTCACGGTGGACTGGAAGGCCTCGACGCGGCGCATGCGCACATTGGGCCAGGCGGCGGTGACCTTTTCCTTCCAGCGCGCCAGCACCTGGGCCGGCCGGCAGTCGTCCTGGCGCAGGTGGAAGGCCTGGCGGCTGGCCTTGCTGTAGTATTTGCGCACATAGTCCATCACCATGCGCTGGGCGTTGAAGCGGGGCATGAGGCTCTTCATGGAGGCCTTGGATTTCTTCACCCAGCCCTGTGAATAGCCATGGCCGTCGCGGGCATAGTAGAGGGGGATGACCTGGGTCTCCAGCAGGTCCAGCAGTTCGTTGGCCTCCTCGCGGTTGCGGAACGTGTCGTCGAAGTGCGGGCCATGGGGCGTGATGGCCCAGCCGTTCTCGCCGTTGTAGCCTTCTCCCCACCACCCGTCCAGCACGCTGAGATTGATGGCGCCATTGATGCCGGCCTTCTGTCCCGAAGTGCCGCTGGCCTCCAGGGGATACTGGGGCGTGTTGAGCCAGACGTCCACGCCTTTCACCAGCTTGCGCCCCAGGGCCAGGTCGTAGCCTTCCACGAGGATGATCTTGCCCTCGAACTCGGGGCGCCGGGAGAACTCGTGGATGGTCTTGAGCAGTTCCTGGCCTGGCACGTCACGGGGATGGGCCTTGCCGGCGAAGATGAACAGGACGGGACGCTCGGGATCGTTGACCAGGCGCGCGAGACGCTCGGGGTCGGAGAACAGGAGCAGGGCCCGCTTGTAGGTGGCGAAACGGCGCGCGAAACCGATGGTGAGGATATCCGTCTCGGGGGAGGTGAGATGGCGGGTGAGGCGCTCGATCTGGGTGGGGCTGCAGCCGTTGCGCAGGTGCTGGCGGGTGACGCGCTGGTAGACGTCCTCGAACAGCTTGCTCTTCAGCGACTGGCGCACGCTCCAGAAACTGTGGTCGGGAATGTCCTCGATGGCCTCCCAGAAGGTTTCGTTGAGCAGTTCGTTGCGCCAGCCGCCACCGAAATGGAGATCCAGCAGGGTTGCCCACTCCCGGGCGATGAAGGTGGGGATGTGGACGCCGTTGGTGACGTAGTCGATGGGGTTTTCTTCCGCCGGCACCTGGGGCCAGACATAGGCCTCCATGTGGGAGGCGACGTTGCCATGGATGCGGCTCACCCCGTTGTGGAACTTGGAGCCGCGCAAGGCCAGCGCGGTCATGTTGAAGCCGGTCTTGTTGCCGGGATAGGCGCCCAGTTCGAGAAAACGGGCAGGCTCGATCTTCAGTTCCCGGATGAACTCCCCGAAGTAGCGCAGGATGTGCTCGTGCTCGAAGATGTCGTGCCCTGCCGGCACCGGTGTATGGGTGGTGAATACCGTGCTGGAGGAGACGCATTCCAGGGCGCTGGCGAAGTCCGCGCCCTGTTCCACCCGGCTGCGGCAGCGTTCCAGGATCTGGAAGGCGGAATGGCCCTCGTTGATGTGCCACACGGTGGGGGCGAGGCCTGCAGCGCGCAGTGCCCGCACGCCGCCGATGCCCAGCACGATTTCCTGCTGGATGCGGGTGTCGCTGTCGCCGCCGTAGAGCTGGTAGGTAATGCGGCGGTCTTCCTCGCTGTTCTCCGGCACGTCGCTGTCGAGGAAATAGAGCGTGACGTGCCCCGCCTTGCCCTGCCAGACCTTGAGCCGGACGCTGCGTCCCGGCAGCTCGACCTGGACGAGAATTTCATGGCCTGCCGGGTCGAGGGCGGGAGAGAGGGGCAGATCGGCGGGCTCCGTCTTGAAGTAGTGGGCCACCTGGTTGCCCATGCCGTCGATGGTCTGGTGGAAATAGCCCTCCCGGTAGAGCAGGCCCACGGCGACGAAGGGTATCCCCAGGTCGCTGGCCGCCTTGCAGTGGTCACCGGCCAGGATGCCCAGGCCGCCGGAGTAGATGGGGAAGCTTTCGTGGAAACCGAATTCGGCGCAGAAATAGGCCACCAGGTCCCGTTCGGGATCCAGGAACTGTTGCAGGTTGCCGGCGGGATAATGGGGTGTCTTGTGATAGGCGTCGTAGGACGAGAGCACGACATCGTAGTCGCGCACGTAGACCGGGTCCTGCAAGGCCGCTTCCAGCTTGTCCTGGGCGATACGGCGCAGAAAGACCTTGGGGTTGTGCCCGCAGGCATTCCACAACTCGGGATCCAGTCTGACGAACAGGCTGCGTACCTGGCTGTCCCAGCTGTAGAGCAGGTCGTCGGCCAGCTCCGACAGGCGCCGCAGGCGCTCGGGAATGACAGGTTGTACTTCCAGTGAAAAACGGGTTCCAGGCATTTCTCGGGTCCGGTGGTTGGGTGGGATGGCAGGAGGACGCTCGTCAGGCGGCTGTCGCGACGGCCGCCGGGTCGTTCGTCGGGCCGGGTATGTTAAGCTTTTGCACTTCGCGCGCCCACCGCATGTCAGGGTGCTCCATGTCTTTTCTCATTTTTTCAGGTTTGAAGTGGCAATTTCCCGGTGAATTTCCAGCAGCGAGCAATAGTGGTGCCGGGAGAGAGACTCGAACTCTCACGGTCGCAAAACCACCGGATTTTGAGTCCGGCGCGTCTACCAGTTCCGCCATCCCGGCCGCCGCTAGAGTATAAGGTGGCAACCTGCGGGTGACAAGGTGAATGACCGGGTGAATAACAGGTATCCATTGTATAGCAGAGACCATGCGACGCAGTGATTTCTCCTATGATCTTCCGGAGGAGCTGATTGCCCAGTATCCCCTGCCCGAGCGCACGGCGAGCCGGCTGTTGTGCATGGCGCGCGACAGCGGTGTGCTGGCGGACCGGCGTTTTCCGGATCTCGCGGGCCTGCTGCAGGCGGGTGATCTGCTGGTGTTCAACGACACCCGGGTGCTGCCGGCGCGGCTCCTTGGCCGCAAGGCCAGCGGAGGGCGCGTCGAGCTGCTGGTGGAACGCGTGCTCGACGCGCATACGGCACTGGCCCAGGTCCGCGCCAACCGTCCGCTGCGTGAGGGGGCAACAATCAAGCTTGCCGACGATGTCAGTGCCCGTGTCCTGGACCGGGAAGGCATGTTCTACCGTCTGCGCTTTTCCTCCCCGCAGCCCGTGCCCGAGCTGCTGCAGCGGATCGGCCGGGTGCCCCTGCCCCCCTATATCGAACGGGCGGACGAAGAACTTGACCGGCAGCGCTATCAGACCGTCTTTGCCCGCCGCAGCGGCGCCGTCGCCGCACCCACCGCCGGCTTGCATTTCGACGAACCCCTGCTCGGCCGCCTGCGCGAGCGGGGGGTGTCATTCGCATGGGTGACGCTGCACGTGGGGGCGGGGACTTTTCAGCCGGTGCGCGAGGAGATCGTCGAGCGGCACCGCATGCACCGCGAATACCTGGAGGTGCCGGCGGCCACTTGTGCGGCGGTGCAGGCGGCACGCGCCCGCGGCGGCCGGGTGGTCGCCGTGGGAACGACAGTGGTGCGCAGCCTGGAGAGCGCCGCGCGTCATGGTGCGCTGCGGCCTTTCGCGGGGGAGACGGATCTCTTTATCACGCCGGGTTATGCATTCCGTGTCGTCGATGCCCTGATCACCAATTTCCACATGCCTGAGTCCACCCTGCTCATGCTGGTCTCGGCCTTCGCCGGCAGGGAGCGGGTGCTGGCGGCCTACCGTCATGCGGTCGAGCGGCGTTACCGTTTCTTCAGTTATGGCGATGCCATGTTCATCTACTAAGACCAGAAGGAGTGTGGCGGCAAAGGCCAGGAAGTGGGGGGTGACGTTACTCCTGTCATTCCGGGCGCAGCGAGGCATCCGAGGCCGCCGGTACAGGATTTCTCCCTGCGGTCGAAATGACACGGTCCTTGTCATTCCGTGCGCAGCGAGGCATCCGAGGCCGCCGGCACGGGATTTCTCCCTGCGGTCGAAATGACACGGTCCTTTGTCATTCCGGGCGTAGCGAGGAATCTGAGACCACTGGCACAAGATTTCTCCCTGCGGTCGAAATGACACGGTCCTTGTCATTCCGGGCGCAGCGAGGAATCTGAGACCACTGGCACAGGATTTCTCCCTGCGGTCGAAATGACACGGTCCTTTGTCATTCCGGGCGCAGCGAGGAATCTGAGACCACTGGCACAGGATTTCTCCCTTCGGTCGAAATGACACGGTCCTTTGTCATTCCGAGCGTAGCGAGGAATCTGAGACCACTGGCACAAGATTTCTCCCTTCGGTCGAAATGACACGGTCCTTGTCATTCCGAGCGTAGCGAGGAATCTGAGACCACTGGCACAGGATTTCTCCCTGCGGTCGAAATGACACGGTCC
>JALSIC010000006.1 GCA_026981935.1 Gammaproteobacteria bacterium | reverse complement strand
TCCGCATCGCCGGCATTCGTCACTGGGCTATCTGTCGCCGATCAACTTCGAGAAACAGTACGTCCAGCACAAGAGCGGGGCTCAAACCCCAAATGTTGAACTGTCCACTGAAGCGGGGTAACTCCACTTTCGATGGATTCAGAAACAGCATCCTTTTCTACTGCGGCGGGCTGGATATGCTACCCAAGGGCTCACACTAATCTACGAAGAACCAAATTTGTGAACAGTGATTATCCCGACTTGGACATCAGCTACAAGAGCCACGGCCAGCCGCAACGGCAGCACCGTGGACAGCTACACCAACAACGGCCTCGACTGGCAGGCTGGCAAGACTACCTCAAATTACCCCAGCATATCCACAAAATGGTGCGTGGTGGGCCCCCGGGTCATAAGGAGAGGATCCACTGCAGGACCTGCTGCGCCCGTCAGGCACGTGGTGTAATATGGGCGAATCAGTGCGCAATTCGGGAGGAGGCAAGCCATGGCCCTGGACCCCAAGCTCTTCGACGATCTCAGCCAGCGCCTGAGCGAAGTGCTGCCGGACAGCGCCCGGCTGCTGCAGCAGGACGTGGAAAAGAACCTGCGCGCGCTGCTCACCAGCACCTTCGATCGCCTGGACCTGGTGACGCGGGAGGAATTCGAGGTGCAAAAGGGCGTGCTGGAGCGCACCCGGCGCAAGGTCGAGGCACTCAGCCGCGAGGTGGCGCGGCTGGAAGCCCTGCTGCTGGACAAGGACCGCCCCGCGGGGGACAGTGGGGACGGGCAGAAAGACTGAACGCCCGCCCCTGAATCGCGGGCGGAGCTTCCCATGGGGGCTCGGAACACAACGCCCCTGAACGTGAACGAGGCAAGCTCAGGGAAGAGGCATGTCGCTGGCAACCGTCTACAGCCGCGCCCAATGCGGCATCGAGGCCCCGCTGGTCACCGTGGAGACCCATCTGGCCAACGGCCTGCCGGCACTCGCCATCGTGGGCCTGCCCGAGGCCGCGGTACGGGAGAGCCGCGAGCGGGTGCGTGCCGCCCTGCAGAGCTGCGGGTTCACCTTTCCCGTGCGCCGGATCACCATCAATCTCGCCCCGGCGGACCTGCCCAAACAGGGCGGCCGCTACGACCTCGCCATCGCCCTGGGACTCCTGGCCGCCTCGGAACAGCTCCCCCGCGACGCCCTTGAAGACCATGAAATCGCCGGCGAGCTGGGGCTGAGCGGCGAGATCCGGCCCGTTGCGGGCATCCTGCCGCTCGCCCTGCGTTGCCGCGACGCCGGTCGCCGCCTCATCCTCCCCGCCGGCAATGTCCGCGAGGCCGCGCTCATCGAGGGCCTCGAACTGCTGCCCGTCGCCAGCCTCCTGGAAGCGAGCGCCCATCTCGACGGCAGCCGCCCCCTGGCCCCGCTCAGGGGACATGCGCCGCCCCCGCCGGACGACGACACGGCAGGCGACCTGGCGGAGGTGCGCGGTCAGGCCCATGCCAAGCGTGCCCTGGAGATCGCCGCCGCCGGGGGCCACAATCTCCTCCTCATGGGACCGCCCGGCACGGGCAAGACGCTGCTGGCGAGCCGCCTCCCCGGCATCCTGCCTCCCATGGACGAGACCGAGGCCATGGAAAGCGCAGCCATCGCCTCCATCAGCCATCAGGGCTTCGATCCCGCAAGCTGGCGCCGGCGCCCCTTTCGCAGCCCCCACCACACCGCCTCCGGCGTGGCCCTGGTGGGCGGAGGCAGCCACCCGGCCCCCGGCGAGATCTCGCTCGCCCACCACGGCGTGCTGTTCCTGGACGAGCTGCCGGAATTCGACCGCCGGGTGCTGGAAGTCCTGCGCGAACCCCTGGAATCGGGCACCATCACCATCTCCCGCGCCGGACGCCAGGCGGAGTTCCCTGCCCGCTTCCAGCTCGTCGCCGCCATGAACCCCTGCCCCTGCGGCCACCTGGGTGACCCGGCCGGCCGCTGCCGCTGCACCGCTGAGCAGGTGCAACGCTACCGCGCCCGCCTCTCCGGCCCCCTGCTGGACCGCATCGACATGCACGTCGAAGTCCCGCCGCTGCCGCCCGGTGCCTGGCGCAATGGAGGGCGTAATGGGGGACGTGATGGGGAGCGCGAGGGAGGGGGCGAGGCCTCGGGCGGGCAGGTCACCAGCAGCGAAGTCCGCCGGCGTGTCGTGGCCGCACGCCGGCGCCAGCTTGCACGCGCGGGCAAACCCAACCAGCGCCTCGATGCCCGCGAGGTGATGCGCCACTGCCCCCTGGACGCCCGGCAGGCCCGCCTGCTGGAGAACGCCAGCCAGCGACTGGGCCTGTCGGCCCGTGCCTATCACCGCATCCTCAAGGTGGCCCGCACCATCGCCGATCTGGCAGACGCGCCCGCCATCGAAACCGAACACCTCCAGGAAGCCATCGCCTACCGCCGCCTGGACCGGCGGGGAACTTGAAAACGGCGCTGACTGTTCCCGCGGATCGCCGGGTTGTACTCGGCTCACTTTTCGCCGACTGCAAGTCGGCGCTCCCGTGCAGGGGTCTATTTCTGTCGTCTGATACGGAAAACAACCAGGATAAAGGGAAAGGTGGTGGACAAGGTTTCCCTGTTCAGTGACCTGTCAGTGAAGAAGTCGAAGGCCACGGAAACCCGTGTCCCAGGCGCAGGGCAATCGCAGTACCACCGTACAGCACCAGCCCCATTTCCGGGGCCCGACAAAGGGCCGGCCAGAGTCTTTTCTGCACCGGTGGCAGGATCTCGTGGTGAGCACGGAAGGTCCGCATCATGCGGTCTTCCTGGGTGGCAGTGGAGGCACCTTGCCAGGTTCAGAGAGTCCCAGGCGGTAATGCCAGTAGGCCCAGCTGCGCGCGGAAAACTGACCCGCCTCAGCGTGCAGCAGTACCCGGCGCAGGTCTTCTTCGTCCACGGCCGCGGTCAACTTCTGCACATCGTCGTAGTCCCCAAGTTCCATGACCTGCGCAATCACGCGCTCCGGCTGGCATACCGCCACGTCAGGCTCCTGCCACCAGACATACTTGGCAGCAAAGTACTTCAACAAGGACGCATCAACGGGCTTCTCGACGGGCTTCATGGCACACGCAGGCTCACCCTCCCGACCCTCGCCAATGGCATGGGATATCCTGTGGTATCGGGAAGATTGGCGCGAATCAGGCCGTTTTGGCAAAACGCGCTTCGTCCCTCATCCCCTGTCCGTCCTCTGTCCTCTGTCCTCCGTCCTCTGTCCCCTCTGAATTCAGACCGGGAATCCCCGCTGGCGCAGGTGTGCCTTGGCTTCGTGGGCGGTGAGCGCCATGTCCAGCTCCTTTTCCCAGTCGTAGGGCTCGACCGGGGGCAGTTCGGTGCCCACGTCGATGTCGTGCCAGGGCTCGTCGGCGTAGATCTTGACGTGACGTGTCTCTTCGATGGAGGGGGTGAGGTCGGGCCAGATCTCGTGGAAGAGATCCCTGGGGCGGGTGATGGACCAGGCAGCCACCAGGCGATAGTGGGGGGGCAGGTCGCGGAACGCGGCCATGGTGCCCGTCTGGGGACGGCCGCTGGACTCGTCGACATGGTCGGTATGGATGAAGACGATGAGCTTGGGGCGGTACTGGACGATCTCCGGCGTGCGGTTGAAACCCGCGGGCATCCAGGCGGAGAAGGCTACGTCGAAGGCGAAGTCCACGTTGCGGTAATCGGCGGCGCTGCGGGTATAGACGGCACTGTCGTAGAAATCCGGGATCTGGTTGGGCTTGTCGGCAGGGTCGTGGATGCCGATCACCGACACCCCCTCGCGTCCCAGCAGGCTGCCGAGGAAACCGTTGCGCCCGTGGAAATCACAGACCACGGGTTGTTCCGCCACCTGGCGGGCGCAATGGGCGATCTGGCGCATCTCCTCGCGCAGGGGGTAGAAGGGCGCGATGGTATGGGCGTGCGTCGCGGGATCGCGGTCCGGGTTGCTGAAGACGAGGGCATGCAGGGGCAGGTCGCGGATGCGTTCGTCAAAGGGCCTGGCGGGATCCCAGGCGGGATGCTCGCGCTCCTGGAAGGCGATGATGCGATTGAACATGGCGTCGCTGAAGGCATCCATCTCCTTCAGCTTCTCGAAATGTGGCGGGACGTCCTCCCGGCGGGTGTGGTCGGTCATGATTCCTTTTCGCGTTGCAACGGCTCTGCTCGGTTTTCCGGGCGGTCATCAGGTGCCATCCGGAGCGGGCACATCGTTCTGGTGATGAGGGTTCTGGTGATAAGGGGCACTGAGTTCATGCACAGCGTCGATGAACACCCCCACGCGCTCCGGATCCACGTGGGGATGGATGCCATGGCCCAGATTGAAGACATGGCCGGGGCCGGCGCCGTAGCTGTCCAGCACCGTCTGGACCTCGGCGCGGATCCGTTCGGGCGAGGCGTAGAGCGCACAGGGATCCATGTTGCCCTGCAGCGCCACCCGGTCGCCGACGCGCCGGCGCGCCTCGCCGAGGTCCAGGGTCCAGTCCACGCCCAGGGCATCACAGCCGCTGTCAGCCATGAGCTCGAGCCAGCCCCCGCCGCCCTTGGTGAAGAGGATCACGGGCACGCGCCGGCCCTCGTGTTCACGGATCAGGCCATCGACGACCCGGGCCATGGCGCGCAGGGAGCAATCGCGGTAATCGCGGGTGGTGAGGACGCCGCCCCAGGTGTCGAACACCATCACCGCCTGGACGCCGGCGCGGATCTGGGCATTGAGGTAATCGGTCACGGCCTGCGCCAGGGTGTCCAGGAGGCGGTGCATGGTCGCCGGCTCGTCGAAGAGCAGTCCCTTGACCCTGGCGTATTCCTTGCTCGCCCCCCCTTCCACCATGTACGTCGCCAGGGTCCAGGGGCTGCCGGAAAAACCGATGAGGGGCACCTGGCCGTCCAGCTCGCGTCGGATGAGACGCACCGCATCCATGACATAGCGCAGGTCCGACTCGGGATCGGGCGTGCCAAGCGCCTCGATGGCTGTCCTGTCCCGTACGGGGCGCTCGAAACGCGGCCCCTCGCCGGGACTGAAATACAATCCCAGCCCCATGGCGTCGGGGATGGTGAGAATGTCGGAAAAAAGGATCGCGGCATCCAGGGCATAGCGGCGCAGGGGCTGGAGGGTCACCTCGCAGGCCAGCTCGGGCGTGGAACACAACGCCATGAAACTGCCGGCCTTCTCCCGGGTGGCGCGGTACTCGGGCAGGTAGCGGCCCGCCTGGCGCATCATCCAGACCGGCGTGACGTCCACGGGCTGGCGCAGCAGGGCGCGCAGGAAGCGGTCGTTCTTGAGGGTGCTCATCGCGGCAGGCAGGTCTCGCCGGTGAGATACAGGTCCACGGCGCGCGCCGCCTGGCGGCCCTCGCGGATGGCCCAGACCACCAGGGACTGGCCGCGACGCATGTCACCGGCACTGAACACCTTGGGAATGGAGGTCTGGTAGTCCTCGGTACCGGCGCGCACGTTGCCCCGTTCGTCCAGCTCCACCCCCAGTTCCTGCAGCAGGCCGTCGTGGACGGGATGAACGAAGCCCATGGCCAGCAGCACCAGGTCCGCCTTGAGTTCGAATTCGCTGCCGGGCACCTCGTGCATCTGCCAGCGACCGTTCTCGTCCTTCTCCCATTCCACGCGCACCGCCTGCAGGGCCGTGACCCGGCCGCCCTCGCCCCTGAAGGCGCGGGTGGAGACGCACCACTCGCGCACCGCACCCTCTTCCTGGGAGGTGGAGGTGCGCAGGCGGTTGGGCCAGTAGGGCCAGGTGAGCAGCTTGTCCGGCTTCTCCGGCGGGCGGGGCAGGATCTCCAGCTGGGTGACCGAAAGCGCCCCTTGCCGGAAAGAAGTGCCGATGCAGTCGGAACCCGTGTCGCCGCCGCCGATGACCACCACATGCCTGCCCTTGGCACTGATGCCTTTCTCGACGGCGTCGCCGGCCACCCGGCGGTTCTGCTGGGTGAGGAACTCCATGGCGAAATGGATACCGTCCAGATCGCGCCCCGGCACCTCCAGGTCGCGGGGCTGCTCGCTGCCGCAGGCCAACACCACGGCATCGTATTCGTCCACCAGGCTGCGTGCCGGCATATCCACGCCCACGTGGACATTGCAGCGGAATTCGACCCCCTCCGCCCGCATCTGTTCCAGGCGCCGGTCGATGAGATGCTTCTCCATCTTGAAATCGGGAATGCCATAGCGCAGCAGGCCGCCGATGCGGTCGGCCTTCTCGTACACGACCACTTGGTGGCCGGCGCGGGCGAGCTGCTGGGCGCAGGCCAGGCCCGCGGGTCCCGAGCCCACCACGGCGACGCGCTTGCCGCTGGACCGCGCGGGCACGAGCGGCGTGATCCAGCCCTCGGCCCAGCCCTTGTCC
This sequence comes from Gammaproteobacteria bacterium, assembly GCA_026981935.1. Classification (GTDB taxonomy): domain Bacteria; phylum Pseudomonadota; class Gammaproteobacteria; order SZUA-140; family SZUA-140; genus S012-109. Next base: position 26,632 of record JALSIC010000006.1, on the reverse strand, counting down.
ACGATGGCGCACTCGATGGTCTTGATGGTCACCGGGTTGTCGTCCAGGTTGAGGGTGCAGGCCTCCTCGCAGGGTGCGGGACAGACCCGCCCGGTGAACTCGGGGAAGTTGTTGGTACGGTGCAGGGACTCCAGTGCCTCGCGCCAGTCGTCGCGATAGACCAGGTCATTCCAGTCGGGGATGAGATTGTTCACCGGGCAGCCCTGGTGACAGAAGGGAATGCCGCAGTCCATGCAGCGCGCCCCCTGGTCACGCAGCGTCTCCTCGTTGAGGGGAATGACGAACTCGGAGAAATGCCGAATGCGCTCCTCCACCGGCGCGTAGCTCCGGTCCCGACGGGGTATTTCGAGGAATCCCGTGGGCTTACCCATTGCCTGCCACCTCCTGCTTCATCTCCGCGAGTTGCCGGGAGAGCTTCATCTCCTCCAGGGCGCGGCGATAGTCCACGGGCATGACCTTCACGAACCGGGGCAGGTAATGCGCCCACCCGTCGAGGATGCGCTGTGCACGGGCGCTGCCCGTGTAATGCAGGTGCCTGCGGATGAGGCCCTTGAGACGCCGGGCATCGAAGCGCGTCATGTCGTGGCTCACGTCCACCAGGCCGTGGGTCTCCAGGTCGCCGCCCTGGTGTTCCAGTACCTCCAGCGCCTCGTCCTCTTCCTCGATGGGCTCCAGTTCCACCATCATCAGGTTGCAGCGCCGCTCGAAGTCGCCGTGCTCGTCGAGCACGTAGGCGATGCCGCCGCTCATCCCGGCGGCGAAGTTGCGCCCCGTGGGGCCGAGCACCACCACCACGCCGCCGGTCATGTATTCGCAGCCGTGGTCACCCACGCCCTCCACCACCGCCACGGCGCCGGAGTTGCGCACCGCAAAGCGCTCCCCGGCCACGCCGCGGAAGAAACACTCGCCGCTGATGGCGCCGTAGAGCACGGTATTGCCCACGATGATGTTCTCCTCCGCGACGATGGGGGCCTCGGGCGGCGGATAGATCACCAGGCGCCCTCCCGAGAGCCCCTTGCCCACGTAATCGTTGGCCTCGCCGATGAGTTCGATGCTCACCCCGCGGGCGAGGAAGGCGCCGAAACTCTGTCCCGCGGTGCCCCGCGCCGTGATGGCGATGGTGTCCTCGGGCAGGCCGGCATGTCCGTAGCGCTTGGCCACCTCGCCGGAGAGCATGGCACCGAAGGTGCGGTTGGTATTGGCGATGGGCGTCTCGATGCGCACCGGCTCGCCCCGCTCCAGGGCCGGGCGGGCCTGCTCGATGAGTTTGTGGTCCAGCGCCTTCTCCAGGCCGTGGTCCTGACGCTCGCAGTTGTAGACGGCCACGCCGGGTTCCGCCCGGGGCGGGGTGAGGATGCGCGAGAAATCCAGCCCCCGCGCCTTCCAGTGATCCACGGCGCGCCGCATGTCGAGGCGGTCGTAACGGCCGATCATCTCGTCGAAGCGGCGGAATCCCAGGTCGGCCATGATACGGCGCACTTCCTCGGCCACCATGAAGAAATAGTTCACCACGTGTTCCGGCTTGCCGGTGAAGCGCTTGCGCAGCTCGGGGTCCTGGGTGGCCACACCCACCGGACAGGTGTTCAGGTGACACTTGCGCATCATGATGCAGCCTTCCACGATGAGGGGCGCGGTGGCGAAACCGAACTCGTCCGCCCCCAGCAGGGCGCCGATGACCACGTCGCGGCCGGTGCGCATGCCGCCGTCCACCTGCACGGCGATGCGCCCCCGCAGGCGGTTCAGTACCAGGGTCTGGTGGGTCTCCGCCAGGCCGATTTCCCAGGGGGAGCCGGCATGCTTGATGGAGGTGAGCGGCGAAGCGCCGGTACCGCCATCGTAACCGGCGATGGTGACATGGTCGGCATGGGCCTTGGAGACACCCGCGGCCACCGTGCCCACCCCCACCTCCGAAACCAGCTTGACGCTGATGCGCGCGCGCGGGTTGACGTTTTTGAGGTCATGGATGAGCTGGGCGAGATCCTCGATGGAATAGATGTCATGATGGGGCGGGGGCGAAATGAGGCCCACGCCGGGGGTGGAATGACGCACCCGGGCGATGATCTTGTCCACCTTGTGGCCGGGCAGCTGGCCGCCCTCGCCGGGCTTGGCGCCCTGGGCCATCTTGATCTGGATGTCGTCGGCGTTCACCAGGTATTCGGTGGTGACACCGAAGCGCCCCGAGGCCACCTGCTTGATGGCGGAACGCATGGAATCGCCGTTGGGCAGGGGCTTGAAGCGCTCCGGCTCCTCGCCGCCCTCACCCGTGTTGGACTTCCCGCCGATGCGGTTCATGGCGATCGCCAGGGTGGTGTGGGCCTCGTAGGAAATGGAACCGAAGGACATGGCCCCGGTGGCGAAGCGCTTGACGATCTCGCTGGCGGGCTCCACCTCCTCCAGGGGCACGGGCTCGGGGGCAGGCTTCAGCTCGAACAGGCCGCGCAGGGTGAGCAGGCGCTCGTTCTGTTCGTTGACCAGGCGCGCGAACTCCTCGTAGGTCCGGAAGTCGTTGGCACGCGTGGCGTGCTGCAGCTTGGCGATGGTGTCCGGCGTCCACACATGGGCCTCGCCGCCGATGCGGAAGGCATATTCGCCGCCCACGTCCAGGGCGTTGCGGTAGATGAGGGCATCGCCGTAGGCATCCCGGTGCCAGCGCACCGCCTCCTCCGCCACCTCGCGCAGGCCGATGCCCTCGATGGTGGTGGCGGTGCCGGTGAAGTACTTGTCCACGAACTCGCTGGACAGCCCCACGGCGTCGAAGATCTGGGCGCCGCAATAGGACTGGTAGGTGGAGATGCCCATCTTGGACATCACCTTGAGCAGGCCCTTGCCGATGGCCTTGATGTAACGGGCGCAGGCCTCGTCCAGGGTGATCCCGGCGGGGAAGCGCTGGTGCAGCTCCGCCAGGGTCTCGAAGGCGAGGTAGGGATTGATGGCCTCGGCGCCGTAACCCGCCAGCACGGCGAAATGATGGACCTCCCGCGCCGCGCCGGTCTCCACCACCAGGCCGGTCTCGGTACGTAGACCGGCGCGCACCAGGTGATGATGCACCGCGGAGGTGGCCAGCAGTGCGGGGATGGCGAGGCGGTCCCGGTCCATGCCGCGGTCGGACAGGATGAGGATGTTGTAACCCTCGCCCACCGCCGCCTCGGCCGCCGCGCACAGCGCCTCCAGCGCCGCTTCCATGCCGGCGGCACCCTGTTCCGCGGGATAGCAGATGTCCAGGGTGCGGGTGCGGAAGGCCCCGCCGGTATGGCCGTGGATCTCGCGGATGCGCTCCAGGTCCGCGTTGGTGAGGATGGGCTGGTGCACCTCCAGACGCATGTGGGCACCCGACTGGTCCAGGTCCAGCAGGTTGGGCCGCGGCCCGATGAGGGAGACCAGGGACATCACCAGCTCCTCGCGAATGGGGTCGATGGGCGGGTTGGTCACCTGGGCGAAGTTCTGCTTGAAATAGTTGAACAAGGGCTTGGGGCGGTCGGACAGCACCGCCAGCGGATTGTCCGCCCCCATGGAACCCACCGCCTCCTGGCCGGCGACCGCCATGGGGGTCATGAGAAACTTGAGGTCCTCCTGGGTATAGCCGAAGGCCTGCTGGCGGTCCAGCAGGGTGTCCTTGTCATAGGCCGGCCCGTCTGCCTGCGCCTTGCCCGGCAGGTTGTTGAGATGGATCTGGGTGCGGTCCAGCCAGTCCTGATAGGGGTGGGCCTCGGCCAGGGCGGTCTTGAGCTCGGCATCGTCGATGATGCGTCCGGCCTCCATGTCGATGAGGAACATCTTGCCCGGCTGCAGGCGCCACTTCTTGACGATCTTCTCCTCCGGGATCTCCAGCACCCCCATCTCCGAGGCCATCACCACCAGACCGTCGTCGGTAATGAGATAGCGCGCAGGACGCAGACCGTTGCGGTCCAGGGTGGCGCCGATCTGGCGGCCGTCGGTGAAGGCCACCGCCGCCGGCCCGTCCCAGGGCTCCATGAGGGCGGCATGGTATTCATAGAAGGCGCGGCGTTTCTCGTCCATGAGGGGATTGCCCGCCCAGGCCTCGGGAATGAGCAGCATCATGGCATGGGCCAGGGAATAGCCCCCCGCGACCAGCAGCTCCAGGGCATTGTCGAAACAGGCCGAATCGGACTGCCCCTCGGCGATGAGGGGCCAGAGCTTTTCCAGATCCTCGCCCAGCAGCCTGGAAGACATGGCGTGGCGCCGCGCCGCCATCCAGTTGATGTTGCCCCGCAGGGTGTTGATCTCGCCGTTGTGGGCGATCATGCGAAAAGGCTGGGCCAGATCCCAGGACGGGAAGGTATTGGTGGAGAAACGCTGATGCACCAGGGCAACGGCCGAGTCCAGGCGTTCGTCCACCAGGTCGGGGTAATAGGCATCCACCTGGTTGGCCAGCAGCATGCCCTTGTAGCACAGGGTGCGACTGGAAAGGGAAGGCACATAGAAGGCCTCGCCGCCTTTCAGGGCCGCGCCGCGCACCGCGTGCTCCACTACCTTGCGGATCACGAACAGCTTGCGCTCGAAGGCGTCCTGGTCCGGGCAGCCGGGTCCGCGGCCGATGAAGATCTGGCGCACCACGGGCTCCACGGCCTTGACGCTCTCCCCCAGACCGCTGTTGTCCGTGGGCACGTCGCGCCAGCCCAGCAGTATCTGTCCCTCTTCCTCGACGGTGCGCTCCAGAATGGATTCGCAGGCGGCGCGACTGGCCTCGTGACGCGGCAGGAAGATCATGCCCACCCCGTATTCACCGTGGTCAGGCAATCTCAGGCCCCGCAGCGCGCATTCCTCGCGCAAGAACGCATGGGGAATCTGCAGCAGGATGCCGGCACCGTCGCCGGCCAGGGGATCGGCCCCCACGGCGCCGCGATGGGTGAGATTCTCCAGGATGCGCAGACCCTGACGCACGATGGCATGGCTGCGCCGCCCCCGGATATCGGCGATGAAGCCTACGCCACAGGCATCGTGTTCATTGCGCGGATCATACAGGCCTTGACGGCCCGGGCGCGCGAGACAAACCCTTTTCTGCTCCATATCCTCCAACCACACTCGTCGTCGCCAGATGTACCGGATTCCGCCGCCAGAGTTCTCAGGCAAACCGGTAAAGGTCACCCCCGCCTGCCCGGCAACTGCCGGCAGGCGGCACCCGAACCCGGGCGTCAACGCCGTTTTTCTTGCTGTTCAATAAGTTAGACATGGTCCGCTGCGGGACAGCGGCGCAAGAGGACAGATTATACTCGGGCGCCCCCTGCCATTCAATAAAAGCCTGGCATACGGGTCCGCCGAGAAAGACGATAACACAGTGAAATATAAGGGTTTACCCTCAGCGCCGAATGGCGCGGAAGGCACGGATGGCATCGTGTACGGCCTGTACGGGGCGCACCCAGGGCTCGACACCGGAAAAACGCTGCGCCAGCGTCCGGCCCGCTGACAGGGCCTCGTCGCGACGGGCATAATCGCCGTAGATCACTGCCACCAGCTCCCGGTCACCCCGCAGGGTACGAAAATAGCGGACTTCGCTCTCGATTCCCCACTTTCGCACCAGGCGCGTCACCACCCCGGGCTCCATGGCCATGAGCTGGACCACGTAGCGATCCGGCGCCTGACCGAGGATGTGCTGCTCATCCCGCCGCAGGCGCTCCGCCAGCCCCTCTGCCATGTCCTCCGACGGATTCTCCATCGCACCCCCCATCGGCCCGGCTCGCGCGCCGGCTGCATCGGCATCGAGCGCGGACGAAGCCGTCATCGCCGCAGAGGCCGCCGTCGGCGTGCCGGCGACTGAGGATGCGGCATCCTCCCGGTCGGCCAAGGCGTCGGGTGCGACAGTCGGGCCAGATTCTGATGTGGCTTCTGATGTGGCTTCCGATCCGGTAACCGACCGGATATCGGACTGGCTATTGGTCTGGCTATCGGTCTGGGCATCCAGGAGGGCATGGATGGAGGCAAAGCTGCGAGCCCAGGGTTCGATACCGGTGAAACGCCGCTTGATCTCCGGTATCGCGGCCAGGGCGGCCTCGCGGCTGGGATAGTCGCCATGGGCCAGGGCCAGCAAGGGCACGCCCCGGGTGCCCGGGCGGGTGTAATACGTGGCTGCATCGGGCGCGGTGTCGAGCTGCCACGCCCTGGCCAGGGCCAGTACCCGGGACCTGTTCATGGCCAGCAGCTGCAGCGTATAACGGGAAGGATCACGCGAGCGCAACCAGTCCTGCCCCAGCAATTCGGTCCCGGCCTGCGGTTGGGATTGTCGCTTGGTGGATACACTCTCTGAAGCGACCTGCGCTGACAGCGCCCGTGACGCGGGAACCTCCCCCGCCTGCGTCTCCACCGCTGCAGCGGTTTCGGCCCTGCCTCCCGGCCTGGCCACAGGCCGCACCGCCTGCTCCGCCCCGGCAGATGCCTCGGGAGCGGGCACCTTTGATGCGGTGGCCCTGTCCGCCCCTGCTTGTGATGCGGCTTGTGATGCGGCTTGTGATTCAGGCTGTGGTTCACGTCGAGGTTCAGGGAGCGGTTCGGGTTTGGGTTTTGGCTCGGGCAGGGGCGGCGGGGGCGGCAGCTGCCGGGATGGGGATTGGAGTGCGGCCGGGGCCGTCCCGCCCTCTCCCGCCAGCCAGCGGTTGATCTCCTCCTGGAACCAGAGCACGGCGCCCAGAACGACGGCGGCCAGCACCAACAGCACCTTGCGCCCCATGGCATGGGCGGTGTCTTGCCCGTTGTGTCCGGGGCGGCGGTGGAATCCCGAAGCCCGCCGGGCCGGACCCGGTCCCCCTGCCCCGTCCTGCCTGCGCCCCCCCTTTTCTTCAGCCTGCAGGGCTTCGCGGGCGCATTCGTTGATCCTCCCCGGCAGGCCGCCCGATTGCTGATAGATCCGTTGCACCGTCGAGGGTGCCAGCAGCGCGCTTTCCCGGGACACCCCGGCCACGCGCAGGCGGTGCTGGATATATTTCGCGGTCTCCTCTTCATCGAAGGGCGGCAGCTCGAAGGAGTGACCCACGCGGGCCCGCAGCCCCCCCAGCGCCTCGTCCCGCAGGCGCTCCTCCAGCACCGGTTCGCCCACCAGGATGATGCACAACTGGCGCTCTTCCGGCGTGGCCGTCTCCACCAGCCGGCCCAGGAGTTCCAGCAGGGGCAGGGACAGGCGGTGCGCCTCGTCGATGATGAGCACCGGCACCAGGGCGCTCTTGCGCAGGGCCTGGAGCATCTTGCGCAGGCTGGCCAGGGTGGCTTCCAGGTCAGGGGAGACGTCGAAGAGAAACACCTCCGCCATCGCCTCGAGAAGCTGGCGGGGCTGGTCTGTCCCGCAAGCATCCACGACACAGATGCGCCAGGAGGGGCTGGCCCGGCTGACGAACTGGTGGATCAGGCTGCTCTTGCCGCTGCCGCGGGCGCCGGTGAGCAACAGGACATCGCTGTAAGGTGCCAGATGGAGGAGAAAATGCAGGCTCTTGGCCCGCTGGGTTTCGCTGTAATAGAAATCATCCTCCAGCGTGGCGGCAAAGGGTTCCCGCCTTCCGTCCGGCTGCTCCCCGGCGGCGCCGGCGCCGCCGGTCCGGGCCGGATTGACGTTCATGCCGGCTGCTCTCCCCGGGCGAAGACCACCCGGTAACCCCGACGCAACTGAGCGTCCCGGACGCGGATGAGGGCAGCCTGGGCCGCCTCCAGGGTGTCATGGTGCTCACGCCGCACCCGCCCCGCATAGCCCTGGTAACCCCATTCCCGCACCAGGGTCCACCCGCCCAGCAGATCCTGTTGGAGGATCAGGTGATAAAAGCGGGGCGGTCTGTCATCCATTGGTGTGATCTGCATGTAAATCTGCATCAAGCTGGATCAAGCTGGCGGCCTTTCCTGAGCCCCGGACAGCGTCCCCGGTCGGTGAAATGGCCCTTCAGACCGTCATTCGGGTGACTGGCTCAGGTTACCTGGGACGGCTCGAAAAGCCGTTCGTATTCACCGATGGCAAAACGGTCGGTCATGCCCGCCACGTAGTCTGCCACCACTCGGGCTCGCCCTGCAATACCATCCGCCTCCGCCAGGGTGGCCTGCTTGCGCTGGTATTCCGGCGGCAGCAGGCAGGGATCCGTCATGAAGGCCTCGAAAAGGGCAGTGACGATACGCTCGGCCTTGACACTCATGCGCCGCACGCGGTAATGCCGGTACAGGGCCTGGCGCAGAAAGCGCTTCAGTTCCCGGTTCATGGCCTGCATGTTCTCGCTGAAGGCGATCAAGGGTCGTGGCGCGGCGCGCACCGCCTCGATATCCGGTGGCGCCGCTTCTGCGATGCGGCGCCGGCTGGTCTCGATGAGGTCGGTGACCTGGTGATTGATGATGCGCCGCACCACCTCGTGGATGACACGCCGGTGGTTCAGGCCGGGATGGCGCCGGCAGACCGCCTCGTATTGCACGCGGAAGAGTTCGATCTCGCTGAGCTGATCGATCGTGATGAGGCCGGCGCGCAGGCCGTCGTCCACGTCGTGACTGTTGTAGGCAATTTCATCGGCCAGATTGGTGAGCTGGGCCTCGAGGCTGGGCTGGCGCTGCTGCAGAAAACGCGCGCCCACCTCGCCCAGCGTGGCGGCGACACGCGGCGAGCAGTGCTTGAGGATGCCCTCCCGCGTCTCGAAGGTCAGGTTGAGGCCGCTGAATTCGGCATACCGTTCTTCCAGCTCGTCCACCACGCGCAGGGACTGGAGGTTGTGCTCGAAGCCGCCGTAGTCCTTCATGCAGCGGTTGAGGGCATCCTGGCCGGCATGGCCGAAAGGGGTGTGACCCAGGTCGTGGGCCAGGGCGATGGATTCTGTCAGATCCTCGTTCAGGCCCAGCACGCGGGCGATGGAGCGGCCGATCTGGGCCACCTCCAGGGAATGCGTGAGGCGCGTGCGGTACATGTCGCCCTCGTGATTGACGAACACCTGGGTCTTGTATTCCAGGCGACGAAAGGCGGCGGAGTGCACGATGCGGTCCCGGTCCCGCTGGTATTCGCTGCGGTAGGCCGGCGGCGCCTCGGGATGGCGCCGGCCGCGGGAGTTGCCGGGGCTGGCGGCATAGGGGGCCAGGGCCTGTTCAGCGTTCCAGGGCATGGTCGCCCATCCAGTGGAGTGCCGGCGCCCATTGCGTCCGCCGATGGGGCGCCCTGCGGTCAGATTCCGCAGGAGCGCCCCCCGGCCGCGAATACCGCCTGTCATCCCTCACGGCCCGATGCCTCGATGCTCTCCCGCAAGACCGTCTCATCGAAGTCCGCCGTCAGCACCGCCTCGCCGATACGGCGCAGCAGCACCAGGCGCAGACGTCCCGCGCGGACCTTCTTGTCCACCGCCATCAGCTCCAGAAAACGCGCCACGGAAATCGTACCGGGCGGGCGCGTGGGCAGGCCGGCGCGGCGCACCAATGCCAGGATGCGCCGCCGCTCCTCCTCGCCGAGCCATCCCAGGCGCCGGGACATCTCCGCGGCCATGCACATGCCCGCCGCCACGGCCTCGCCGTGGAGCCAGGTTCCATATCCCAGGCCGGTTTCAATGGCGTGGCCGAAGGTGTGCCCCAGATTGAGCAGGGCCCGCTGCCCCCGCTCCAGCTCGTCTGCGGCCACGATCTCGGCCTTGTTGCGGCAGGAGCGCTCGATGGCATGGGCCAGGGCGGTCCTGTCACGCGCCAGCAGGGCATCCATATTGCCCTCCAGCCAGTTGAAGAAGGGCGCGTCGCGCAACAGGCCGTACTTGATCACCTCGGCGATGCCGGCGCGCAGCTGGCGGTCGTCGAGGGTATCCAGGGTCACGGTATCGATGATCACACAGCGAGGCTGGTAGAAGGCGCCGATCATGTTCTTGCCCAGGGGGTGATTGACGCCCGTCTTGCCGCCCACGGACGAATCCACCTGGGCCAGCAGCGTCGTGGGAATCTGGACGAAGGGTACGCCACGTTGGTAGCAGGCGGCGGCAAAACCGGCCATGTCGCCCACCACGCCGCCCCCCAGGGCGATGAGAGTGGCGTCACGGGCGAAACGCCGCGCCAGCAGGGCATCGAAGATGCGGTTCAGGACCTCGAGGGTCTTGTACTGTTCGCCATCGGGCAGCACCACCTTGTCCCACGCACAGCCTTCCAGCGCCGGGGCCAGCCTGTCCAGGTAGAGGGGCGCAACGGTCTCGTTGCTCACCACCATGACCTGGGAGCCGGCGAGATGGGGCGCCAGCAACTCGCGCCTGCCCAGCAGGCCCGTGCCGATGTGGATGGGATAGCTGCGGGGGCCCAGCGCCACCGTCAGCGTGGTCATGGATGGCTCGTTTCTCATGGCGAAGATGGCCTGGCGCTCTCCTCAGGCAGTTGCTGCAGTCGCTTCAGGATCTGGTTGACGGTGTTGCGCACGGAGCGATTATCGGTGTCCACGACGATGTTTGCAATTTCGCGGTAAAGGGGATCCCGCCTGGCCAGAAGGGACTCCAGCGTGGCGCGGCGATCGCCGGACTGCAGCAGGGGCCGGTGCCGGTCCCGGGCGGTGCGGCGCAACTGCTGGTCCACGGAAGCGTGCAGATAGATCACGATGCCGCGCGCGGCGAGATGACGACGGTTGGCTTCGGAGAGCACGGCGCCGCCGCCCGTGGCCAGGACGATACCCCGGCGGCGGGTCAGCTCGTCGATGAGCGCGGCCTCGCGGCGGCGGAAACCGGCCTCGCCCTCGAGATCGAAGATCCAGGGAATGTCGGCGCCGGTGCGGGCCTCGATCTCGTGATCGCTGTCCACGAAGGTCTTGCCCAGCGCCCTGGCGAGCTGGCGCCCGATGGTGGTCTTGCCCGAGCCCATGGGGCCGATGAGAAAGATATTGGCATCCTCGTCCATCTCCATGGCTGAGATATGCCAGAGTCACCAGGTGAAATCAACCAGGCGATGCGGCACGCCCCATCCCTGAACCCCTCCACGATCAGCCCAGCATGATCATTCCCATCAGTTACAGGAAACGGGAAAGTCAGCCGTGCTCACAATGTTCTTGGGCGTGGTAACGGTTACAGTCAATGTTCCCGAGCCTGGCGAGCCGGTTCCGGTGATGACACCCCGGAAAGAAATCGCGAAGTTGCCGTTCGTGTCTGTCTGGGTAAATGAGTTACCCGAGCTTATCGTGCCGTAGGTGGTAGACACATCGACTCTGGTACCGGCAGGCATGGGTTGATTGTGCAGGTCGGAATATCTGACCGTAAATCCAATCGTGCCGTTGCAGGCAGCCATGGGATCAATTGAAGCATCCGGAACAACGTCGATAAAGGCCTGGCTCCCTGACATAACCAGCACCAGTGATTGCCGCACATGCAACAGTTGATTGGTGCTGCACAGGGGAGCCGTGGTACGCTCGCAAAGAACACCATTGAACTTTCCATCGGGCGCCCCTTCATGAGTCCCGCTGGCATCAAAATCAAGAAAAGGCTCATAAGTCCCGCGCACGCCATCTTCGTCCTCGTCCAGCCAGGCTTCATGCGGCAAGTCTGCCATGGTGTCACCATCATCGAAGATACCGTTACCATTGGTATCGATGAAGCTCTCTTCGCCCACTACCGTTGCCAGAATCGTTACCCGTCCGCCGTAGGGCTGGCCCAGTGGCGCTGTACCGGGCTGAGGCACGGAGGGGTTTGTGGTCGTGCCAGGTTCACAGACATTGGGGCCTGCCAATGGATTCAACGTGACCGTCTGAGCACCCAACCGCTGTCCGCATGGACGCGGCGCCTGGCTGCGCCAAGTTACGGAACACTCTCCATCCACCGTCGTGCATGAGCCGTCTATTGATCCGCCTTCAGTAGTAAAAGTGACTGCCGTTCCATCGGGCACCGGATTGTTGAAGCGGTCCGCCAGGCGTGCCGTGATCGTGACCTCTTCACCATCATAGCCCCATGCCTCGGGCGCAAGAACAGAGGCACTGAGAGAGAAACTGTCCTGATCAGGTATGCCCGTAGTAATCACCAGCTGACTCGACTGTGTCTGAAATGTCTTGCCCGCGGAAACAGTCGTTGCAATGACGCCTACTGACGTCGCCACCGTGCCTGCCTGCACGACTGTCTGCACCTGCCCGCTCTGATCAGTAACCGCGCTTGAAGGGCTAAGGGAAATGCCGCCCACTGCAGTACTCAGACTGAAATTCACGGACTGATTAGGGACCGGGTCCCCCTGCGCATCAAGCACCCTGAACACGACTACTGAGGATTCCGACAGTCCGCTGCCTCCCGTGCCCTGGAGCGCAATGCTGCCAGGGGTTGCGGACACAAAGCCAATACTTCCTACTTCCGCTGCCAGCACGGAAAAACCAGCGCTGGCAGTATAGGTTGTACCACCCACCACAGCCGTCGCAACGATGACGTCATTGCCCGTACATCCTTGCGCCAAGTAAGTGCTGGATGCGATGCCGTTGACGGTAGTCACAACGGCATCCATGGTGGCCGAGCCCGCACTAACACACGTCGATGAAAAACTCACCGTAACCGGACTCGTATAAGCCGCATTATTATTCGATGTATCCACGATGCTCACAGTCGCGGTCAGGGTGCCGCCCGCAGATAACGATGTTATGCCGCCTATGTCTATAACACCCGATACGAAATTGCTCCCCGTTCCATTTCCCATGTCTACCGTGGTGGTAGTGGTCCCAGCGGCCAGTATCTGGAACGAGACTTCGGCTGTCGCTGTCTCTTCCCCTGCAGTCACGCTGGCAGTCACTGTACCTGCTCCCGTTTGGTCGCCGCTTTGCAGGGTGATGGTAGCCACGCCCGATGCATCGGTAAGCGCCGTCCCGGAAGGTGGGCTTAGTTCTCCAATCTCTGTTGAAAACGAAACAACAGCGGACGCAAGCGGTGATCCATTTTGCGTGACGGTCGCCCGCAACTCACCGGGCGAAGTTGCCGAAATGGATGTTGTAGCCGTGCCTCGCGCTTGATCCACGAGTTCCAGGCTTACAGACAGACCTGCTTCTGTAACTGCCGGGGCATTATCACTGCCAGGAACAAAAGCGTCTCCGCCGCCAAGACAGCCTGTCAGCAAGCCCAACGCGATCAATAATGCGGTAATCTGCGCAATTCTTTTCATTGGTACTCCCTAAAGGTCGGTCTATTTCGCAATCGGTCACGCGTTACCTTACTTATCGAGACTTACATTATTGACTGGTGGCCTTCGCATGGCCTGGACTCCAGGAGGAAAGCAATCCATGCCGCGTCTCACCCCGCTCCGTGCAGGCCATCAATGTCATACATATAGGCTACTCTCAAAAAATTTTATCCTGTCGCTTTATGCCGAATATCAACCGCGTACTTCCGTGCAAGGGCCACAAACCGAGAATGATCGCTTGTTGTCGCGCGGGACAAACTTCTCTGCCATGATTTCGACTGACTGCGAGGTTTACTTTAGGGAACCTCTGGTTACTGAAAGCCTCGTAGCTGAATGGACATGTTCCGACTGTCGGCACGCAGATTTCGGTGGCCTGGATGAAGCAGCGCAATAACCCAATCCAGGAAACCAGGCGGCAAAAACCCCGCACCCGGATTACGTTCCACTCCATCCGGGCTACACATTTTGATATAGGCAATTATGAGACTATTAATAATTCGTGAACCGGTGTCTGGTGTCTGAAATGCCCCGTCCCGGTGTTGCAAAGCTTGGCCAGGGCGCTGCCATGGCCTGCGCCTTGCGCCTTGATCCGGGACATTTCATTTCACCATCCATCCCGCCCAGAATTGATCAGAGGCTCCTTAAGAGATTTCGACTGGCGACGCGCTTTACTTTAGATCGGTCTCTGTGCCGATCAGGCGCCTCGTATATGCAAGACTTCACTGACGGTATTTTGCCGGGACGGCAGCAATCCGGGGCCGTCACCGAAGGGAACTCAACGCAGTTCCAGCCCCTCCTTGAGGATCTTGGGCGTGACGAAGATCAGCAATTCCCGCTTGTCGTCCTGGCGGGTCGTCTGGCGGAACAGGCCGCCGATCAAGGGCATGCTGCCGAGGAAGGGCACCTTGTTGACGGTGTTGTTGCGGGTCTCCTCGTAGATGCCGCCGAGCACCACCGTCTCACCGTTGCCCACCAGCACCTGGGTGCGCACTTCGCGGGTATCGATGCTGGGTACGCCCTGGAAGACTTCGCCCTTGTTGTCCTTGTTCACCTGCAGGTCCATGATGATGCGGTCGTCCGGCGTGATCTGCGGCGTCACCCGCAGGCTCAACACGGCCTTCTTGAAGGTCACCGAGGTGGCGCCGCTGGAGGCGGCCTGCTGGTAGGGAATCTCCGTACCCTGCTCGATGACCGCCTCGTACTGGTTGGCCGTGATGACCCGCGGGCTGGAGATGACCTCGCCCTCGCCCTCGGCCTGCATGGCGGACAGCTCCAGGTCCACCAGGAAATCCGAGCCCAGCACGGCGAAGGCGATCTGGCCGGCGGGTGTCTGCACAGGGAGGTTGACGTTGAGACGGTTGTCCAGTCCCGGCAGCGTGATGGGGGGTGGCGCCGAACTCACCATGCCGTCGGTACCCGAGAGAGAACCAGCGGTGAAGCCGGTGGTATCGTTGTTGAGTTCCTCCACACCGGCGAAGCCGAAGCGCACGCCCAGGTCACGGCTGAAATTGTTGCTCGCCACCACGATGCGGGATTCGATGAGCACCTGGCGCACGGGAATGTCCAGTTTGCTCACCAGACGCCGGATCTCGTCCAGCTTGTCGGCGGTATCCCGCACCAGCAAGGCATTGGTGCGCTCATCCACGGTCACGCTGCCGCGCTCGGAAAGCAGGGAATTTTCCTCGGCCTTGAGAAGTTCGGCGATGTCGTTGGCCTTGGCGTAATTGACCTGGATGAGATCGGTGAACAGCGGCGCCAGTTCCTTGACCTTCTGCTGGGACTCCAGCTCCTGCTTCTCCCGGGCGGCGATCTCCTCGCTGGGCGCCACCAGGATGACGTTGCCGGTCTTGCGCATGGCCAGGCCCTTGGTCTTGAGAATGATGTCCAGGGCCTGATCCCAGGGCACGTTCTTCAGGCGCAGGGTGACATTGCCCTGCACGGAGTCGCTGGTCACCAGGTTCATGCCGGTGAAATCCGCGATCAACTGCAGGACTGCCCGCACCTCGATGTCCTGGAAATTGAGAGAGAGGCGCGCGCCGGTGTATTCCGGCTTCTTGAGGCGGGCGAGCGCCTCCTCCTCGGGCGTCACCGGCTTCACCTCCAGGGTGAACCGGGTATCGGACTGATAGGCGAGATGCTCGAAACGACCGGTGTTTTCCACCACCAGGCGCACTCGTCCATCCTTGCGGAAACTGTCTATGAGCGTCACCGGGGTGGCAAAGTCCGTGACGTCCATGCGCCGCTCCAGGTCATCGGGAAGGCTGGCGCCGATGAAATCCACGATGATACGGTTGGCGGACTGTTCCACGTTGACGGCAATGGACGGATCGCTGAGCCTGACCACGACCCGCCCCTCGCCCTGGGGCCCCCGCTGGAAATCGATGTCACGGACAGCGGGAATTTCCGGTTTCTGCCGGGCCGCAATACTCGCCTGCGCCTCTTTTGCACGACCGGACGAAGCGGGGGGAAACACCGGTTTTGGTGCGGCGGCGGCCTCGGGGGCGCTGTTGGCCAGCACGATGAGCACGTCGCTGCCTTCGACACGGGTCTCGTAAGGCACCATCTGAGTGAGATTCAGGACCACGCGGGTGCGCCCCCGCGCCTCGATGGCATTGATGCTGCGGGCGACACCGACCCCGAGGCTGAGGCGCTTGGGCACGGCGCTGCGGGTCCGGGGGAAATCCAGCGCGATCCGGGCCGGGTTGTCGATGGTGAAACTCAATGGCGGCTCGGGCGGCGCCTCGCCGGCGAAGTGGAGGCGGATCTGCACCCGGTTGCCCGGCAGGGCCTGGAATGCCACGTCCTTCAGGACATGACGGGGCGGCTCGGCCGCCACCGCGAGTCCCGGAGCAAAATCCGGGGCAAAACCCGGAACCAGACAGGCCAGGAGCAGGACCAGTCGCCTTGCGGCATGTCTCACTGCCCCGGTCATGCCCGTCCGGTGCGCGCCTTCCCTTGTCCCGGTTTCCAGTCGCGTTGCAAACCCGCTCAAAACGCTCATAGTCAGCTCCCGTGGGATCATTCTGCCTCAGTGACGGACAAGGAGGCCTGGCGCTCCTGCCAGCCGCCCAGGCCGTCTGGAACGATTTCCGTCAAGATCAGCTTGTTTTCCGTCACTGCGATGATTTTGCCAAAATTCTGGCCCAGGTAGTTGTCGGGCTTCACCCGATAGATGATGCCATCCGGCGCCTTCACCAGGCCCCAGCGCTCGTCCCTGAACTCCACGGAGCCGATCATGCGCAGGGTGTCCAGGGGATAGTTCTCCAGCACCTCCTTGCGCCGGTTGACATTGGGCCGGATGCCGGAGATCACCTTGTTGACCTCCTGGTTGGCCTTGACCTCGGACTTCCACGTCTCGAAGGGATCCTTCAGTTCTGCTGCACTGTAGATATAGGTTCCGGCGGGTCTGAACCGGGGCAGGGGTTCCACCTTGCCCTTTTTCATCTTCGCCTCGTTGATGAACTGCTCCAGGTCGTTCATGCCGCTCTCGCTGCAGCCGGAGAGCAGCAACAGCGCGGAGATGAGGACCGCGATGCCTGCCGCCTGACTGTCAATCCGCATCGTCATTACGCACCCTTCTTGTTGTTCTTGCCCTTGCCGGCAGTGGCCACCTCGCTCTCACCCTCTTCGAGATAGCGGTAGGTCTTGGCTGTCACCTCCATCACCAGGGTATCCTGTTCCTTGTCCTTGCGCGGTTCGATGGTGAAGTCGTGCAGGGTGACGATGCGCGACAGGGCCGCCACGTCGCTGACGAAGCGGCCGAACTGGTGATAGCGCCCCGTCACCGTGATCTTGATGGGCAGCTCCGCGTAGAATTCGGCGGGCTTTTCCTGCTGGGGCTTGAAGAGCTCGAATTCCAGCCCGTTCTCCAGGCCGGTCTGGGATATATCCACCAGCAGTTCCGCCACCTCGGTCTTGCTGGGCAGCTGCCGCAGCATGGTGCCGAAGGAACGCTTCATCTCCTCCATCTGGGCCCGGTAGGCGGGCAGGTTGGCGGCCTGGTGGGCCTTCCGGGTGAATACCTGCTTGAGTTCCTTTTCCTTGTTGCGGGCGGTTTCCAGCGCCGCGAGCTGGCTGCGGGTATCGAACCACAGGCCGGCGCCCAGCACCGCCAGGCTCAATATGACGATGGCGGTCACCTTGAGCCAGAACGGCCACCTGGCAACGTCGTTGAAATCGATTTTCTTCAGTTCTTCAAAATCGATCTTCATGACGGCTCTTCCGTTTTCTTCCCGTCCCCGCCGGCCTGGCCTGCCTGATCCGTCTGCTGTACCGTGAGCACGAAGCGGCTGGTGCGCACCCGGTCCTTGTCATTGGCCTCGATCACCTCCAGGCGCGGATTCTGGAACCATTGCGACTCGTCCAGGTTACGCATGAAGGATGACACCCGCGCATTGGACTGGGCCACGCCCTCGATGGTGATCTTGCGCCCCGACTGCTGCGCCTTTGTCAGATAGATACCACCGGGTATGCTGCGCGCGAGCTCGTCGAAGAGATGGACGATCTCCGGACGGCGGGTCTGCAACTGCTGGATGATGTTCATGCGCGCCAGCAACTTTTCCTTTTCCGATTTGAGCTCCTTGATTTCGCCGATCCTGCGGTCGAGCTTGGCGATCTCGCCCTCGATGAAATTGTTGCGCTGGTTCTGGTGATCGATGAGCCCGCCGATGTGAACATGGATATAAAAGATAATGGTGATCATGACAGCCGCGGCGCCGCCCGCGGCAGTGAAAAACTGCCGCTGCTGTTCTTTGCGCCGCGCCTCGCGCCAGGGCAGGAGATTGATGCAGGTCATCTCTCTGAAAACCTTCTCAGTGCCAGACCACAGGCAATCATCAGGGAGGAAGCATCGGCGCGAATGCCCTCGGGCTTGATGCGCGAGGTCAGGGACATGTTGGCAAAAGGGTTGGCTACCGAAGTGGTGATGCCCAGCTTGTCCTCGATCATGGCATCCACGCCCGGAATGGCAGCACAGCCGCCGGCCAGCACGATATGGTCCACGCTGTTGTGCTGGCTCGAAGAGAAAAAGAACTGCAGGGAACGGCTCACCTGCTGGATCATGGCCTCCTTGAAGGGCTGCAGCACTTCCGGCTCGTAATTGTCGGGCAGGCCACCCTGTTTCTTGGCCAGGCCGGCCTCGTCGTAGGAAAGACCGTAACGGCGCATGATCTCGTCGGTAAGCTGTTTACCCCCGAACACCTGCTCGCGGGTATAGATCACCTTGAAATCGTGGGAAACACTGAGCGTGGTCATGGTGGCGCCGATGTCCACCACGGCAATGGTCTTGCCCACGCCGTTGTCGGGCAACTGGTGCCCGAGAAGGGAAAAGGCCGCTTCCATGGCGAAGGCCTCCACGTCGACGATCTTCGCCGTCAGTCCGCCGATCTCCAGGGCAGCGACGCGGATGTCCACGTTCTCGCTGCGCGAGGCGGCCAGCAGGACATCCACCATCTCCTCGTTCTGCTCCGATGGACCCAGCACCTCGAAATCCAGGTTCACCTCCTCCATGGGATAGGGAATGTACTGATCGGCCTCGAGCTGGATCTGGTCGGCCATCTCGTCGTCCGTCATGTTGGCCGGCATGGCGATGATCTTGGTGATCACCGCGGAACCGGCGACGGCGACCGCGGCCTGCTTGGTGCGGGTCCCGGCCCGGGTGACGGCCCGCTTGATGGCGCCGCCCACCGCCTCCACGTCGGCGATGTTCTTTTCCTCGACGGCGTTCTCCGGAAGCGGTACCACGGCATAGCTCTCCACCCGGTAACGGTTGCCGCTCTGCCCCAGCTCCAGCAGCTTCACCGACGTGGAACTGATGTCCAGGCCGATCAAGGGGGGGGTGGATTTATTGAACAACTGGAAATTCATCAGGTTCCTTTATCCAGCACGGGACCAAAACGGGAAAACCTGGGCCGTTTTGGTATACTCTCCCGGCAGTCAACTATAGGTAGTAATCTCTGGGATGACAATGTTCATTCGCCTACCGTGATGTTATCGTCCGATTCCGGAAAAAGTTTTATACTGGGACTACCTGTTGGCGTGAAGCATCTCCCGTTGCGACCGGTTTCACACCTGTTTTCATGACCGATTTCTCATTTTCCCGCCGCCCATGAAACTGTTGCGCAAAATCTTCAAGGCCGGGCTGTTCGTCACTGCCGGCGCTGCGCTGCTGGGCCTGTTGCTCACCGTGGGCGCCTATTTCTATATCGCGCCCAACCTGCCCTCCATCGAGACCCTCAAGGACATCCGCCTCCAGGTGCCGCTGCGCGTCTACAGCCGCGACATGAAGCTCATCGCCGAATTCGGTGAAAAGAAGCGCACGCCCATCCGCTTCTACGAAACCCCGGACCTGATGATCCAGGCCATCCTCGCGGCGGAGGACGACCGCTTCTTCCAGCATCCGGGTGTGGACTATCACGGCATCCTGCGTGCCGCCTACAACCTGATCCGCACCGGCGAGAAGACCCAGGGCGGCAGCACCATCACCATGCAGGTGGCGCGAAATTTCTTTCTCAGCCGTGAAAAGACCTACCTGCGCAAGCTCAGCGAAATCTTCCTCGCGCTCAAAATCGAGCAGGAATTGAGCAAGGAAGAGATCCTGGAGCTCTATCTCAACAAGATCTACCTGGGCAACCGCGCCTACGGCATCGCCGCCGCCGCCCAGACTTATTACGGCGTACCCCCCCGGGAACTCACGCTGGCACAGATGGCCATGATCGCCGGCCTGCCCAAGGCGCCCTCCCGCTACAACCCCCTGGCCAACCCGGAGCGCGCCCTGCAACGTCGCGATTATGTCCTGCGGCGCATGCTGAAACTCGGCTACATCGACACGGCCCAGTACCGCCAGGCCCGCAACGAACCCGACAATGCGCGCCTGCACGGCCTGAACATCGAACTCGAGGCGGCCTACGTGGCCGAGATGGTCCGCAAGCACATGCTGGAACAGTACGGCGAGCTGGCCTATACGGCGGGTTTCAAGGTCATCACCACCATCGACTCGCGCCTGCAGGCCGCCGCCGACCGGGCCCTGCGCCAGGCCCTCCTGGCCTACGACAGACGCCATGGCTATCGCGGCGCGGAAGATCACGTCGATCTCACCACCCTCGGCAAGACCCGCCCGCTCGCCGGCCTCTTCGACGACCGGCCCGCCTTTGCCGGGCTCCTGCCGGCGCTGGTATTGAGCGTGGGAGAGCGGGACGCCACCGTCATCCTGCCGGACGAACGGATCGTCGTCATCGACTGGGAGGGATTGTCCTGGGCAAGACCCTACATCGATGACAATCATCTGGGCCCACCGCCCGCCGGCGCATGGGAAATCCTGCAGGCGGGCGACATGGTGCGCGTGCAGCGCGGCGGTGACGGCCGCTGGCGCCTGGCCCAGCTCCCAGAGGTGGAAGGCGCCCTGGTGGCCCTGCGCCCCGGCGATGGCGCCATCGTGGCCTTGAGCGGCGGTTTCGATTTCCTGCGCAGCAAGTTCAACCGGGTCACCCAGGCACGCCGGCAGCCTGGCTCCAGTTTCAAGCCCTTCATCTACTCCGCCGCCCTGGAGAAGGGTTTCACGGCCGCGAGCATCATCAACGATGCGCCGGTGGTATTCGAGGATCCGGCCCTGGAGAGTGCCTGGCGTCCCGAGAACTACAGCGGCAGGTTCTTCGGACCGACCCGCCTGCGGGAAGCCCTGGTGAAATCACGCAACCTGGTCTCCATCCGCCTGCTGCGCGCCATCGGCATCGATTACACGCTGGACTATGTCAGCCGCTTCGGCTTCCCCGTCTCCCGGCTGCCCCGCAACCTCTCCCTTGCACTGGGCAGCGGTGCCGTCACTCCGCTGCAACTGGCGCAGGGCTACACGGTGTTCGCCAATGGCGGATTCAGGGTGAAACCTTATTTCATCGAGCGGATCCTGGGACCCAATGACGAACTCGTCATGGCGGCTGCGCCTGCCATCGCGTGCCAGGATTGCGTCCCGGAGGCGGGCACGGCAAAGAATCGGCCCACGCGGGCGGCCGCCAGGGAGACAGGCGACGGAACGGACGGGCAGGCCGGTGGAGACGCCGCCCCCCCGCTGGCGGAACAGGTCATCACGCCGGAGAATGCCTATCTCATGACCTCCATGATGCGGGACGTGATCCGCCGCGGCACGGGCCGCCGCGCCCGCAGCCTGGGGCGCAAGGACATTGCCGGCAAGACCGGCACCACCAACGACCAGCGTGACGCCTGGTTCGCCGGCTTCAATCCCGACCTGGTCGCCGTGAGCTGGGTGGGTTTCGACAAGACGCGCTCCCTGGGCAACCGTGAAACCGGCGGACGCGCCGCCCTGCCCATGTGGATCGCCTTCATGAAAACGGCGTTGAAGGACATCCCCCAGCGCCCGCTCCAGCGCCCGCCGGGGCTCATCACCGTGCGCATTGACCCTGCCACGGGCCTGCGCGCCAGCGCCCATCAGCGGCGCACACTCTTCGAGACCTTCCGCACCCACTTGGTGCCGGAGCGCTATGCCGAGGCCCCCTCACCGCAGGTGAACCAGCCCAAGGCGGAGGGCACAGCACCAGTCGTCACCGAGATACCCGAACAGCTCTTCTGAGACCCGCGCGGCCGGCCACTGTTCACTGTCGCAACCGGCCACGACCCCGCCGTCAGTCCCCCTGTCCCGCCTGGCGCCGGTCCAGCGGGGTGTAGTCGCGCCGCGGGTGACCGGTGTAGATCTGTCGGGGGCGACCGATGCGCTGGTCGGGCTCGGCAATCATCTCCATCCACTGGGCCACCCAGCCCACGGTGCGGGCGATGGCGAACATCACCGTGAACATGTTCACGGGGATGCCCAGCGCCTTGTAGATGATGCCCGAGTAGAAATCCACGTTGGGATAGAGCTTGCGCTCGATGAAATACTCGTCCTGCAGGGCGATCTCCTCCAGGCGCATAGCCAGTTCAAAGAGCGGGTCGTTGGCATGATCGAACTTGGCCAGCACCTGGTGACACATCCTGCGGATGATCTTGGCGCGGGGATCGTAGTTCTTGTAGACCCGGTGACCGAACCCCATGAGGCGGAAGGGGTCGCTCTTGTCCTTGGCGCGGGCGATGTACTTGGGAATGTTGCCCACCTCGCCGATCTCCTCCAGCATTTTCAACACCGCCTCGTTGGCGCCCCCGTGGGCGGGACCCCACAGGGCGGTGATGCCCGAGGAGATACAGGCGAAGGGATTGGCGCCGGAGCTGCCCGCCAGGCGCACCGTGGCGGTGCTGGCGTTCTGCTCGTGGTCGGCGTGGAGGATGAAGATCATGTCCAGCGCCTTCTCCGCCACCGGATCCACCACGTAGTCCTCGCTGGGCACGGAGAACATCATGTGCAGCAGATTGCCGCAGTAGCTGAGATCGTTGCGCGGGTAGATGAAAGGCTCGCCGATGGAATACTTGTAACAGCCCGCGGCGATGGTGGGCATCTTGGCCACCATGCGCAGGGCCGCCAGTTCACGGCTGGCGGGGTCGTGGATGTCGGTGGAATCGTGGTAGAAGGCAGACAGGGAGCCCACCACCCCCACCATGCTCGCCATGGGATGGGCATCGTGGTAGAAACCCTGATAGAAACTCTTCAGGCTCTCCTTGATCATGGTGTGCTTGGCGATGGTGCGGGTAAACGCATCGAGTTGTGCCTTGTCGGGCAACTCGCCGTAGAGCATCAGATAGGCCACCTCCAGGAAACTGCTCTGCTCGGCCAGCTGTTCGATGGGGTAGCCACGATAGAGAAGCACGCCCTCGTCACCGTCGATATAGGTGATGCCGCTGCTGCAGCTGGCCGTGGACTGGAAACCCGGGTCGTAGGTGAGATAGCCGAAGTCGCGATAGAGCCGGCTGATGTCCATGGCGGGGGGGCCCAGGGTACCGTGGCGCACTTCCAGTTCCATGCGCCGCCCCGTTGCATTGTCGATGATCGTCACGGTATCGCGTGCCATATTCCCCTCCTTAACGGATAAGGCCCCGTCAGCCGCTGGCACCGCCGGGCAGGCGGGCGCGGCCGGGAGCGGTCACGAGTTGGACAGCGCAGCGAGATCCTTGCGCACCTGGGCCACGGAGGCGGCGAACTGACGTTGCTCCTCCTCGCTCAATTCCAGCTCCACCACTTGGCGCATGCCCTCTGCGGCCAGCACCACCGGCACGCCGATGGCCAGATCACGCTCGCCGTATTCCCCGTCGAGAATGGCCACGCAGGGCAGCACGCGCTTGCGGTCGTTGCACACGGCATTGACCATGGTGGCGACCGCGGCGGCGGGCGAGTCGTTGGCGCTGCTGGTCTTTTTCAGGGCGAGGATCTCGGCCCCGCCGTTGCGGGTCCGTTCCACGATGCGGTCGATCTGGCCCTGGCCGAGGAAATGGGCGATGGGAATGCCGTTGATGGTGGTGTAACGGCTCATGGGCACCATGGAATCGCCATGCCCCCCCAGCACCAGGGTCGTGATGTCGCGGATGGAAAAACCGGTCTCCAGGGCGATGAAGCTCGCCATGCGCGCCGCATCGAGGACGCCGGAAAGCCCGAAGACGCGATGCCGGGGCCAGCCCGTCTGTTTCCACACTGCATAGGTGAGCACATCCACGGGATTGGTGACCATGATGACAATGGCCTCGGGGGCGTGACGCTGGATATCCGCCGTGATGCCGCGGATGATCTCCAGATTGGCATCCAGGACATCGGAGCGGGACATGCCCGGCTTGCGGGGCAGTCCGGCCGTCACGATGACGAGATCCGAGCCGGCCATGGCCGCGGGATCCTCGTCGCCCGTGACGCGGGTATCGAAGCCGAACAGAGTGGCGGATTCCTGGATGTCCAGTGCCGTGCCCCGCGCCACCCCTTCGCGGATGTCGATGAGCGTGACCTCGTGGGCCAGTTCCTCGTTGGCCAGAATCTGGGCAGTGGATTCGCCCACGCGGCCAGCGCCGATGATGGTGATCTTCTTCATGGCAGCTCCTTTCCCTGTGCGATTTCGATTTCAGGGTCCGCTTCCCAAAGTCCGATCCAGGGCCGGTGCGCAGCCTTGGCCGTATCCAGAAACATCGGCCTTCTGCCTGCATATCTGAACACCGCCTTTATCCTTCCAGTGCATCCCCCACCTCATCCCCCATTTCATCCCGGGCCGGAAGCGGCCTGGTACCACCACACGCCGCTACACTATAAGATAAGGTGTGGGAAAAGGGAATGCGGCAGGCACAAGGGAAAAGGCCGTCAGGCGCAGGCCTCCGCCAGTGCCTCGTCGCGACGGGGCCGGTCGTCGGAGGCGTCTTCCGCCGCGCCGGAGGCGATGGCGGCCGCGGCGACGGCCGGAGGGATCCGTTCCAGGAGCCGTGGATCCAGGGGCTTGGGAATGATGTACTCGGCCCCGAACTCCAGATGACTCAGGCCATAGGCCTGCAGCACCTCGGCGGGCACCGCCTCGTGCGCCAGATCCGCCAGGGCATGGACGCAGGCCACCAGCATCTCCTGATTGATGGTGCGGGCCCTGACGTCCAGGGCACCGCGGAAGATGAAGGGAAATCCCAGCACGTTGTTGACCTGGTTGGGATAGTCGCTGCGCCCTGTGGCCATGACGAGATCCGCGCTGGCCGCCCGCGCGAGCCGGGGATCGATCTCCGGGTCGGGATTGGACAGCGCGAAGACGATGGGGCGGGGCGCCATGGAACGGATCATGTCCTGCGTCACCAGGTCGGGTCCCGACAGGCCGATGAAGACATCGGCGCCCCGCATGGCATCCGCCAGTCCGCGCTCGCGGGTCTCCACCGCGAATGCCTGCTTGTAGGGGTTGAGATCCTCGCGCCCGGCATGGATCACCCCGCCGCGGTCCAGCAGGCGGATATTGTCCCGATCCGCGCCCATGGCGAGCAACAGGCGCATGGAGGCGATGCCCGCCGCGCCCGCGCCGAGACAGACGATCTTCGCCTGCTCCAGGCGCTTGTCCTGCAAGGCCAGCGCATTGAGCAGGGCGGCGACGATGATGACCGCCGTCCCGTGCTGGTCATCGTGGAACACGGGAATGTCCAGGCGCGCCTTGAGGGCCGTCTCGATCTCGAAACAGCGCGGCGCAGCGATGTCCTCCAGATTGATGCCGCCGAACGTGGGCGCGATGCGCACCACGGTCTCGACAAAGTCTTCCACCGTCTTGGCGTCCACTTCGATGTCGAAGACATCGATCCCCGCGAACTTCTTGAACAACACTCCCTTGCCTTCCATGACCGGCTTGCTGGCCAGCGGCCCCACATTACCCAGTCCCAGCACGGCACTGCCGTCGCTGATCACCGCCACCAGGTTGCCCTTGGCGGTATAGCGGTAGGCGGCCTCTGCATCGCGGGCAATGGCGCGCACCGGCTCGGCGACGCCCGGCGTATAGGCCAGCCCCAGGTCGTCCTGGGTCGCACAGGGCTTGGTAATGGCCATGGCGATCTTGCCGGGCCGGGGCAGTGCGTGATAGGCCAGCGCGGCCTGCTTGCGGTCTTCGGTCATGCTCGCTCCAGTTTCGTTGCGATATCCAAATTATATGTCAACGCGCCGTCACGGAACCCGGGATTATCCGCGAAACCGCACTTTACTGCAAGCGGTTGTAGAAACTGCGTTTTTTATTCTTCACCTTCATCAGAAGACAAAAGGCGCAGGGCAAAGGGATGGCGGATCTGCATCACCAGGCGGCCGCGCCGGGGATGCAGCCATCCCCGCGCCTCGACACGACGCCCGGCATGGGCACCCAGGTCGAAATCGCCGAAATAGTCCAGGTCCCGCCGCGCAATGCGCAAGGCCACGCCCCCTTCCAGGTTCAGCCACAGTGACCGCCGGCTCTCTCCCGTGCGCAGCACCCGGCCGGTGATGATGCGAAACCCCCTGTCCCGGGCGCTCAGGCGCGCCGCCGGGCGGGGGCGGAAATAGTCCAGGGACCAGACGCCCCGGCGGGCGCTGCGTGCCCGGGCCTCGTTGCGCCGGTAGCAGGCATGCTGCCAGAGATTGGGCGGCACGGCGACGACAAAACCATACCCCTGGCGCAGCAGCCAGGCAGTGATATTCTCGCCACCGGCATAGACATGGGCCAGCAGGCGCCCGTAGCGGTCACGCCGGTCGCGGCCATAGCGCAGGGCCAGCGTGGCGCCCTTCCCGAGGCGTTTGCGCAATTCATCGCGCAGGGCATCCCGGGCAGCCACGGCCAGGGGCTCGGCCGGTCTGTCGTCGCGGGCCAGCTCCGGCGTGTTGATCCCGATGAGGCGTACCTTGCGGCCGTCCGCCAGCACCAGGGTATCGCCGTCGTGGACCCATTTGAGCACGGCCCGCTCGTCGATGCGGTCCGCCGGGCAGGGGACAGCGGCCACCGCGCCGGCCCAGGCCGCAGGCAGCAGGCAGATGAGCCACAGCAGAAAGCGGCGGCACGGTGTCGAAATCAGAGGGCGAACAAGGGTCGCGGAATCAAAAAAGGGCGCACCCGCGGCACGCCCTTTCTTCACGATCCCCCGGCCCGAAGGCCGGGCGGATACCGAATGAGGGATCAGTGTTTCCTGCCGTACTTCTGCTTGAACTTGTCCACCCGCCCGGCCGTATCCACCAGTT
>JALSIC010000005.1 GCA_026981935.1 Gammaproteobacteria bacterium | reverse complement strand
GCGTTAGCTGCGACACTAAGAGGTAGACCCTCCCAACATCTAGTTGACATCGTTTACGGCGTGGACTACCAGGGTATCTAATCCTGTTTGCTCCCCACGCTTTCGCACCTCAGCGTCAGTATTGGTCCAGGAAGCCGCCTTCGCCACTGGTGTTCCTCCACATATCTACGCATTTCACCGCTACATGTGGAATTCCGCTTCCCTCTACCATACTCTAGCCGGACAGTTTCGAATGCAATTCCCAGGTTGAGCCCGGGGCTTTCACATCCGACTTATCCAACCGCCTACGCGCGCTTTACGCCCAGTAATTCCGATTAACGCTTGCACCCTTCGTATTACCGCGGCTGCTGGCACGAAGTTAGCCGGTGCTTCTTCTGCAGGTAACGTCAAGACCCGGAGGTATTAGCCCCAGGCTTTTCTTCCCTGCTGAAAGTGCTTTACAACCCTAAGGCCTTCTTCACACACGCGGCATTGCTGGATCAGGCTTGCGCCCATTGTCCAATATTCCCCACTGCTGCCTCCCGTAGGAGTCTGGGCCGTGTCTCAGTCCCAGTGTGGCTGATCGTCCTCTCAGACCAGCTACCGATCGTCGCCTTGGTAGGCCATTACCCCACCAACAAGCTAATCGGACGTAGGCTCATCCAATAGCGCGAGGCCCGAAGGTCCCCCGCTTTCCCCCCCAGCCTCTCGACTGGAGGGCGTATGCGGTATTAGCCCGAGTTTCCCCGGGTTGTCCCCCACTACTGGGCAGATTCCTACGCATTACTCACCCGTCCGCCACTCGCCAGCCGGAAACGCACCCGAAGGATTGTCTCCGCTGCTGCCGTTCGACTTGCATGTGTTAAGCATGCCGCCAGCGTTCAATCTGAGCCATGATCAAACTCTTCAGTTCAACTCTTGGCGGCCGTCTTGCGACGGCCTGATGCTTTTGCCTGAAGCCTGCCGTTCAATACGACCGAGCCCGAAGGCCGGACACATCAACCGGCGGGCCGTCGGCATCAGTCGTTTGGTGAAAACCAAACCACTGACGTAAGCGCCCACACAGATTGCTTGAGTTCACTGATTGTTAAAGAGCAGGGGCCACGTCGTCACCGACTGGCACAGCTGGTCAATTATACAGGAGACCAACTGCCCGTCAACACCCTCGGCGACCAGATGAGGGTCACCGCAGCGACATTGACGTCCGAGAGAGGCGCATTATACGCGCTCCCCTCCCCAGGTCAACACTTGCCTGAAAATATTTCGGCCTCAAAAGCAGGGGGGCAGAGACATCCGCAGATATCGTTGAATGTGGTGGATAAGCAGGCGGTTTTCAAGCCCTTCAGGCGGCAATGCGCACCCGGGCAAAGCGCCGCTTCCCCACCTGATAGACATGCTCGGTTCCGGCCGCAATCAGCCGCCTGGGGTCCTCCAGGCGTTCCCCGTCGATGCGCACGGCTCCCTGGCGGATCAGGCGCAGGGCCTCGGAAGTGCTGGCGGTAAGGCCCGCCGCCTTGAGGAGATTGGCGATGGGCAGGCCCTGAGGGGCATTGAGCTCCACCTCGGGCAGCTCTTCCGGCAGCGCCCCCTTCTGGAAACGGGCAATGAACGCCTCCCTGGCCCGACGCGCCGCCTCGGGACCGTGAAAACGGCCCACGATCTCTCCTGCCAGCTCGTACTTGACATCCCGGGGGTTCAACCCCTCCTGGCTCACCGCCCGGCGCAGACGCTCGATCTCACTGACGGGACGGAAACTCAGCAATTCGAAATAGCGCCACATCAGCTCGTCGGAGATGGACATGAGCTTGCCGAACATCTCCTCGGGGGGCTCGTCGATACCCACGTAGTTGCCCAGCGACTTGGACATCTTCTGTACACCGTCCAGTCCCTCGAGGAGGGGCATGGTCAACACCACCTGGGGTGCCTGGCCATAGTGGCGCTGCAGCTCGCGCCCCACCAGGAGATTGAACTTCTGGTCCGTCCCGCCCAGTTCCACGTCGGCCCGCAGGGCCACGGAATCGTAGCCCTGGATCAGCGGATAGAGAAACTCATGGATGGCGATGGGCTGGCCATTGGCATAGCGCTTGTGGAAATCCTCGCGTTCGAGCATCCGCGCCACCGTATGCCTGGCAGCGAGCGCGATGAGATCCGCCGCCCGCATCTCGCTCATCCAGCTGGAATTGAACATCACAAGGGTCTTCTCGGGATCCAGGATCTTGTAGATCTGCTGCTCATAGGTACGGGCATTCTCGATCACCTCGTCGCGGGACAACGGAGGACGCGTGGTGCTCTTGCCGGTGGGGTCACCGATCATGCCGGTGAAATCGCCGATGAGGAAAATGCACTCGTGGCCCAGGTCCTGAAACTGGCGCAGCTTGTTGAGCAGCACGGTATGGCCGAGATGGAGATCCGGCGCGGTGGGATCGAAGCCCGCCTTGACACGCAATACCCGCCCGGATTCGAGGCGCGTCTTCAACTCCTCCTGCAACAGGATCTCTTCGGCACCGCGGGCAATCTGCGCCAGCGCCTCCGCCACATCTGTCATGACCACTCCGCCTCCCGATACGCGAACCACATCCGCACAACGCCCGCCCCTATTTCAGGACGACCGGCTGTGCGCCGATAAATATCAATGAACTCATAATTGTCTTAATCGAAACATGTAGCTCGGATGGAGTGGAACGTAATCCGGGTGCATGGGTTTTGCCGTCTGGTTTCCTGGATTCCGCTCTTGCTGAGCTTCATCCAGGCTACCGAGCCGGCGCACCAGCATCCAGGCCCACTCCATTCAACTACGAGACAGTCAAGTACGCCAGGTTTTACATCTGCCTGTCGCCCCGGACGCCCCAGGGTAATCCGGCATGGGTTCTGAGTTCATCATGCCCGGGCTTGTTGACCCACACAGGTGACCAAGCTAAGGTAGGCCGCAAACGACAAGAAGATCTTCATGGAAAAAATCTCTCTCAATCGCGACTATAAGCCAGAACGGGAGAAAACTGAACCCGCGCCTTTCCCTTATCGCCACTACCTGTTCACTGCGGCAGGCATCCTGGCGGGCATGGGGATCTTCTTCGGCCTGACGCCGGATACGGTGGAAGCAACGCGTACGACGCCGGTACCGGTGGCGGCCGTCCCCGCCCCCCCGGCGGAGACCGCACCCGGGTCCAAGACCGTCTCCATGGGCATGACGGAACCTCGGGCGGCAGCCCTCCACACTTCCCCGGCCACGCCCCCTGCTACGATATCCACTCCGAAATCCACTCCGAGATCCACTCTGGCAGCCGGCAGGAAATCCGGCGCGACGCCCCACGGCCGGTGGCACACGGCCAAGGTGAAGCGGGGTGACAACCTGTCCCTGATTTTCAAACGCCGGGGGCTTTCCGCGAGGCAGCTGCAGCAGATCCTGTCCCTGGGCGAGGAACCCCGGCGGATACTCAAGCGACTCTACCCCGGCGATGTCCTGCGCCTCAATATCGACGCCGAGGGCAGGCTGCAGCAACTGGTCTACGATTACGACGACACCCGGACCCTGGAGATCACCCGCCAGGGCGAGACATTTTCCGCCCGGCTCATCGAGCGCGAGGCGGAGCGGCGCATCAGCCACGCCAGCGGCATCATCAACGACTCCCTGTTCCTCGCCGCCCAGCGCGCCGGCCTGTCGGACAACATCACCATGGAGCTGGCGGCCATCTTCGGCTGGGACATCGACTTTTCCCTGGACATCCGCGAGGGCGACAGCTTCACGGTCATCTACGAGGAACTCTATCTCGATGGCGAGAAGCTCCGCGATGGCGAAATCCTGGCCGCGGAATTCATCAACCGCGGCAAGGTCCACCGCGCCATCCGCTTCACCGACGCCGGGGGCCGGACCGACTACTACAGCCCTGACGGCAGGAGCATGCGCAAGGCCTTCCTGCGTTCGCCGGTGGCCTTCACCCGGGTCAGCTCCCGTTTCAGCCTGGGCCGCAGGCACCCCATCCTCAACAAGATCCGCGCCCACAAGGGCGTGGACTATGCCGCGCCGCGGGGCACACCCGTCAAGGCCACGGGCGACGGCAGAATCGTCCACCGGGGCACCAAGGGCGGCTATGGCAAGACCGTGATCATCGAACACGGCAGCCGCTATCACACCCTCTATGCACACCTCTCCCGCTATGCCCGCGGCATCCGCTCCGGACGACGGGTACGCCAGGGCCAGGTCATCGGCTACGTTGGAAGCACGGGACTGGCCACCGGCCCCCACCTCCACTACGAGTTCCGCGTCAACGGCGTGCATCGCAATCCGCTTACGGTCAGGCTGCCCGATGCCGCCCCCCTGCCGCGCCGCTACCTCGCCGAATTCACCGCCAGCGCCAAACCCTATCTGGCGCAACTCGACCTGCTGCGGCGCTCCACCCTGGCCCTGAATGAAGAGCGTGACGCAGAGCGGAAATAATTCATCTGCGACATCCCGCCCAGCCCGATCAAAGCTTATGCCAAAGGTTGGGCCGTCATGAACGAACGCTACATCGGCCTGATGTCCGGCACCAGCATGGACGGCATCGACGGTGTGCTGGTTGATCTCTCCACCCTCCCGGGGCATGTCCTGGCAGCCTGCCACGCGGCCTATCCGCCGGCACTGCGCGAACGGCTGCTGGTCCTGGCCCAGGCACCGCGTGCGCCATTCTCCGAACTGCTGTCACTGGATATGGAAGTGGGCCGGCATTTTGCCGAAACCGCTGCGCAGGTACTGGAAAGCGCGGGGCTCACCGCCGCTGCCGTGCGCGCCATCGGCAGTCATGGCCAGACCATCCGGCACCTGCCGGGGCAGTCACCCGGCAGCACCCTGCAGATCGGCGACCCCAATATCATCGCCGAACGAAGCGGCATCACCACGGTGGCCGATTTCCGCCGCCGCGACATGGCCGCCGGCGGCGAGGGCGCGCCCCTGGTCCCGGCCTTTCATGCCGCCGCATTCGCAGGCGATGCATGCCGCGCCGTGCTCAACATCGGCGGCATCGCCAACCTGACGGTGCTGAATCCCGGCGGAGAGGTCCTCGGCTTCGATACCGGGCCGGGCAACCTGCTCATGGATGCCTGGGCGCAACGCCATGGACACGGCCCCATGGACCGGGACGGCGCCTGGGCTGCAGGCGGCAGGGTGGACCAGCGTCTCCTGACCCGGCTCATGGACGATCCCTATTTCCGGCGCCCGCCGCCCAAAAGCACCGGGCGGGAACATTTCAATCTGCCCTGGCTGGAGAAACGCCTGCAAGGCCTGGATCCGCCACCCCCAGCATGTGATGTCCAGGCCACCCTGTGCGAACTCACCGCCACGAGCATCCGCGAGGCCCTGCACCGCCATGCGGCCCAGGCACGGGAACTGCTGGTCTGCGGGGGTGGCGTCCACAATGATCACCTCATGGCGAGACTCAGGGCCCTGCTGCCGGCGCAGCAGATCCGCTCAACGGCGGCGCTGGGACTGGACCCCGACCTGGTGGAGGCTGTGGCCTTTGCCTGGCTGGCCCGCGAGACCCTGGCAGGGCGCGCCGGCAACCTGCCGGCTGTCACGGGCGCCCGCCGGGCAGTGGTGCTGGGGGGAATCTATCCCGGCCGCACCGGGATATGATACAGCCGGGATTATGATACGGGGATATGTGAGGCGTCGTCAGACGCTGAACGAGGAGCCGCAGCCACAGGTGGTCGTGGCATTGGGATTGCGTATCACGAACTGCGCGCCCTCGATACCCTCGGTATAGTCGATCTCCGCGCCGATGAGATACTGGAAGCTCATGGGATCCACGAGGAAGGTGACGCCGCCCTTCTCGATGACGGCATCGCCTTCGTTGATGGTTTCATCGAAGGTGAAACCGTACTGGAATCCGGAACAACCACCGCCCGTGATATAGACGCGCAGCTTGAGTGCCTCGTTGTTTTCCTCCTCGATGAGCGACTTCACCTTGGCCGCGGCGCTGTCGGTGAAATGGATGGTGGGCTGTTCGGGAAGCGCTTCAGAGACTGCCGTATTCATGGGCTGGACACTCCTTCTTTACCTCAAAAAATATATGGGCATTATATGTTATCCTGACAATACCAGTCAAGTTTCGTCATTTCGCGGCACGCCCGCCGCCAGCTTCCACCAGATCGGGCCGGGATTCATCCTCCATGTGGACCAGGCTGCCGTTGACCTCGGCCCCCATGGCGATCTCGATGCGATTATAATACACATTGCCCGTGATGCGGGCCTTGGGTGCCAGCTCGATGGATTCCGAGGCATAGAGATCCCCGATGACCAGGCCGTTGATCACCAGACAGGGCACCCGCACCTCGCCCTCGATGGTGCCCTTCTCGCTCAGCACCAGCACCGTCCTGTCGTTACCCTCTGCGGTGACGTTACCCTGGATCTTGCCGTCCACATGCAGCCCGCCGCTGAAACTGATGTCTCCCCGCAGTTCCGTCTGCTGACCGATCAGGGTATCGACTCTGTCGCCTTTGTATTTCCGGTTTGCATTCCACATATCGCCTCCTCAGGAGATCACTTCCGCCCAGTTGAAGGCCCGCTCGGTGGTCTTGGCGCCCTTGCCCCGGGGGATGGTCTTCAGGATCACTTTCAGGGGTACAAAGTCTTCGGGCAGTTCCATGTCGCCCTTGAGTTCCTGGAAATATTTGAACCGGAACTTCATGTACGGACGCTGCCGGGAATCGATTTCCTTGAGTTCGAAACGGACCTGACGGCCCGCCAGCACGCCGGTCACGGTCATCTTGGCCACGCCCTGCACGGGGCGGGCATTCTTGCCGTACTGGGTCATGATCAGGCGATAGTGATAGCTGTTGGTCTGACCGTTGCGCTTCACCATGAAACTCTGGATCTGCAGCCCCTTACTGATATCGGCAGGGCCGACGATTCCCCGATAGAAGGCCACCTCCTCGCGCAATTCGAGCAACTCGTCCTGCAGGGCCTTGAGGGTCTGATCCACCTCGGCATAGGCGTGGCGATCCACCTCGCTGGCCTGTTCCAGCACGGCGATGCGTGCACGCAGCGCTTCGTTGCGTGACCTCAGACCGGCAATGACGGCCTCCAGGGCCTCCCGCTCCCGCGCGGCCTCAAGACGATCATAGCCTCCCCGGGCACGACCGTATTCATACAGACCCCAACCGGCAGCGGCCAGGGCCACGAGCACCAGCACCAGCACGATCCGCCGGCGGCGGGGGTGATGGGACTTGATGATCACATGGGAGGATTGATGCATCAGCAGACGAAATGTCCCGGGTTTCAGTCCTCCACCTCACGGCAGGACGGCGACATCCTCCAGGGCCAGGGTCTCATCCAGCCCCAGCATGATATTCATGTTCTGCACTGCCTGGCCGGCCGCGCCCTTGACCAGGTTGTCGATGGCGGCCAGCACCACGACCCGGTCTCCATCCTGGGGCCGGCACACCGCCAGATGGCAATGGTTGACTCCCTTCACGTGGCGGGTCTCCGGATGGGCTCCAGGCGGCAGCACGGTCACGAAGGGCTCCGCCCGGAAGCGGTCCTCGAAAAGCCCCTGCAGATCCACCCCGGGCTCGCGCAGGGTGGCATAGAGGGTGGCATGCAATCCCCGCACCATGGGCAGCAGGTGAGGGACGAAGGTCAGCCCCACCGCCGTGCCGCCGATCCGGGCGAGCCCCTGGCGGATCTCCGGCAGGTGCCGGTGACCGGCGGCATGGTAGGCCTTGAAACTGCCGTCCAGCTCGCAGAAGGAAAGCGCCAGGTCGGCCTTGCGCCCGGCACCGCTGACCCCCGACTTGGCGTCGGCGATCAGCGAGGCGGGATCGACCACACCTGCCTCCAGCAAGGGCAGGAATCCCAGCTGCACGGCCGTGGGATAACAGCCGGGATTGGCCACCAGGCGCGCATTGGAAAGAAGCCGGCGGTTGACCTCGGGCAAGCCGTAGACCGCCTCGGCCAGCAGCTCGGGGCAGGCGTGGGGCATGCCGTACCACTGCTCCCAGAGGCGGGCATCATGCAGGCGGAAATCCGCCGACAGATCCACGATGCGCACGCCGGCCTCGAGCAGGGCAGGCACCATGGTCATGGCAGTGCCATTGGGCGTTGCGAAAAACACCACATCGCAGACCGCCAGGCGGGCCTCGTCAGGGGCGCTGAAGATCAGTTCGGGCGCACGACAGTGGGGAAACAAGGCGCCGACGGGACGCCCCGCTTCGCTGCGCGAGGTGATCTCCACCACCGCCACACGGGGATGGCGCAGCAGCAGGCGCAGCAGCTCGCAGCCGGTATAACCGGTGGCGCCGACGATCCCCACCCTGATCCTGTCTTCAGCCATGCCCAAGCCTCACCTTGCCCTTTCCGTTGACGGTTGCAGGCAATATAGCAAAACAACGCCACCAGCGGCACGTCATTCCCGCGCTTCATTCACTCTTCGCTGTTTTCCGCCTGGCGGAAGAAGACGCGGAAAACATAGGCCACCAGCGCGTCGATCTCCTGCGCGTCGAGCACCTGCCGCCAGGCCGGCATGGTCGTGCCCGGCAGTCCATCACGAATCACCCGTGCCAGGCGCTGGCGGGTCATGGTGGCAATGAAATCGGGCGCGGTCAGATCGCGGGGCCGGGGCTCGAGAAAACTGCCGATCCAGTTGCGGCCGGTCCCGTCGGCGGCATGACAGAAGGCGCAGTTGTTCTGGAACAAGGCTTCTCCCTGCCGCTCCAGGGGCGTCAGGCCGGCCACCCGGGGCGGTCGGTCATGACGGGCGAAGGGCGTGGCGCCGCTGCTGGCATCCGGGCGGCCCCGCAGCCGATGGGAATAGCCGCCACGGGGAAAAGACACCGCGCGGGGCTCCCACAGCACTCCCTCGTCCTCCACCCGCGCGCGGTCATGACAGGTGACGCAGGATTCCATGAAAAGGGCCTTGCCGCGGCGCTGCGCCGGTGTCAACCTGTCATCGGGCGTATCGAGAGGAATCTCGCCCAGGGCGAAGGGATAGGCATCGCGATAACGCTGGTGATCCACCCAGCCGTTTTCGGGTATGTGATAGCGCGTGTTGGCGCGGCGCTCTTGGATGAAGGTCGCGATGATGAAGTCCACCACCGCCTCGATCTGCGCCGGGTCGAGGCGGCGGGAAAAGGCCATCATGGCCGTGCCGGGGCTGCCGTCTGTGACCGTGGCGATGAAGTCATCGCGCAAGACGCGGTCCGGATCCAGGGCAGTGAAATCCCGTGGCGGCGGATCGAGGTAGGTACTGGCCAGGGTGCGGGCATCCCCCCCGTAGCCATGGCAGAAATAACAGTGATTGTTATAGACGCTGCGGCCGGTCTTCAGCCATTCGTCTTCTCCGGCGGTCTCAAGGCTTTTCCCGGGTCTTTTTTTTTCTCCGTCACGGCCTCAGCGTCTTTCTCCCCGCCATCCGCCTGTCCGGGATCCTGTCCGGGATCCAGTCTGGGATTCTGCCTGGCCTGCCCAGGCTGGATAAACGCGGTGAAGACGTATTCCGCCACATCGGCGATCTGCTGATCGTCCAGCACCGTGCGCCAGGCGGGCATCACCGTCCCCGGCTTGCCCCGGGCGATGGCCTGAAACAGGGCCGGCCGGTTGAGATAGCGCCGCGCCTCGGCACCGAGAAAGTTGCGAGGAGGCGGCCTGATGAAGTCCGCGCGGGGGCCCTTTCCGTCCCCGCGCCGCCCGTGGCAGGTGAAACAGTTCTCCTGATAGAAACGCCGGCCCCGTTCGGCATCGCCCGTGAGGCCATGGGGAAAAGCGGCCGCCATATCCGCCTGCGCCGGCACGAAGCGACGGACCGGCGCCTCCAACAAGGACGGCACGGCCGGCGCCGGCGCCTTGGCCGCGGCTGCCGCGGCCTGGTCAGAACCGCTGCTCAGGCCCATGAACTCGCTGCGGATGTAATCCACCACGGCCTCGATCTCCTCCGCCGTGAGACGGGAGGCGAAGGGCATCATGGCCGTGCCCGGCCGTCCATGGCTGACGGAGACGATCATGCGCTCGCGGGACAGCATCTCCCGCGAATCCGGGGAAGTAAAATCCCGGGGGGGCGGATTGAGACTGTTTCTGGCCCAGCTGGAACCATCGCCGCGATCGGCATGACAGGCGCTGCAATGGCGCTTGTAGATCCGCTTGCCCAGGGTGACGGCCTTGTCCTCGGGTTCACGCATGAAATGGCTGCGGATATAGTCGACCACCCCCGCGATCTCGGCATCGCTGAGGCGCTTGCCCCAGCCCACCATGGCGGTACCGGGGCGACCGTACTTGACCGAGGTGATCATGCGCTCGCGGCTCAGTTCATACCAGGATTCGGCGGTGGTGAAATCGCGCGGCGGGGGATTGAGTCCGAACTGGGCCCGGCTCCTGCCATCGCCCCGCTCGCCGTGACAGACTGCGCAGTGGCGTTGATAAAGCGCCGCGGCATCGCCGGAGGCCGCAACGGGCTCCGCCGCCCGGACCCCTGGCGGTATGGAGACGAGCAGGCCCAGCACCAGGCCAAGGGCGCAAGCCCGGGCGAGCCGCGTCCGCAGCCCTCTATCCCCGCTCTGAAAGACATCCTGCATGGCGGTTATTCTGGCGCAAAAGCGGGGGCCGCGCCACCGGGTGATCCTGCGCCGGCTCAACAGGCCATCGAAAAGGAAAGGCGGCTGGATGAATCCACCGCTATGTATTGTCCCCGGCTTCCCGGCTATAATTGAGGCATGAGGGGGAAGATCGGGGCCGCAGGCATCACCCTGCATGCGGCCGTCTCGGAGGCTCCGCTGAAGATCACCACGTCATGAGGCGCATGAAAAACCATTTCCTGTGGCTTGCCGCCGGGGCAGTACTGGCCTGGGCGTGCGCGGCCCAGGGCGCCGGCACCATCCTGGGCACGAAGCACGACTTCACCGGCCTCAACCAGAGGGCTGGTGTAACAGCCATGTCCGGCGTCGCATTCTCCGACCTGGGTTCGTCCTGCGTCTACTGCCACATCCCACCGGAGAAGGGGAACGTGGATTCCAGCGAGCTGGGCGGCAATCCGGGCTGGAACCGTTTTCTGCCGGCCACCGGTGCCTACAATCTCTACGACAGCAATACCCTGGACAATAAAGTAAAAACACCGAGCCCCATCAGCCTCCTGTGCCTCTCCTGCCATGACGGCACCATGGCCGTGGACATGACGGTCTTCAAGCCCAATGGCTGGCGCAGCAGCGAGGATGCTGCCATGCATCTGCGCATTCACGGCGAAGATGACATGATGAACTGCGCCAAGTGCCACAACGGACGGGTCGCTCATAATATCGCCATCAAGCATCTAGACACAGATCTCACCAACGATCATCCCATCTCTATGACATACGCGGGACTGACACATGGGGATCCCGATTTCCGCGCGCCCGATGGACCCTACGGTTTCGACAACGGCGTCAAGCTCTACGACAACAAGGTGGAATGCGCCACCTGCCACAATGTCCACAACCCGGACATCACACTCCTGCTGCGCGCGCCAGCAGCCCGACTGTGTGAAACCTGTCACATCAAGTAGGCCTTTCTCAATCCGCCGTATATGAAGCCACTGGGACTGTGGGGGAAGAAGATGATCCCGGGCACGAGGCGAGGATGCGGGTTGCTCCTGTGGCTCACGCTGGCCTTGGCCGCGGGCTGCGCAAGCGCCCCTCCGCAGCCCGCCTTCAAGCCCCCCGTCTATCCGCCCCCCCCCGCGGAGCCCCGTTTCATCTATGAACGCACGCTGATCTACAACGACGATGTCGAGGAATTCACCCGCGCCATGCGCTTCAAGCAATACGCCCTGGGGGCCTCGCGCAAGCTCAAGGGCCTGGTCAAACCTTTCGACGTCGCGGTCCGCAAGGGGCGGGTCTATGTGAGCGACTCGGTGCAGCGCACGGTCTTTCTCTTCGACATTCCGGGACGGCGCTTTGTCGAGATCGGCACCGAGAAACCGGGGTTGCTCGTCAAGCCACTGGGCCTGGACACGGCGCCCAACGGTGATCTCTACGTCAGTGACATCACGGCGCGGCGTATCATGGTCTATGATGCCAACGGTCGTTTTCTGCGCGCCATCGGCTCCAAGGAACAACTGCGCCGCCCTTCGGATGTTGCCCTGAACCGGGACGGCAGCCGTCTGTACGTCGTCGACACGGGGGGCGTGGATTCCCAGGAACACCACGTCCTCGTCTACGACACGGCCAGTGGCGAACTCCTGGATACCATCGGCCGCCGGGGCAGTCAGCCGGGCGAATTCAACCTGCCCGTCCAGTTGACCATCGGGCGGGACGACATGCTGTACGTGGTCGATGGCGGAAATTTCCGCGTGCAGGTCTTCGGTCCCGGGGGTGACTACCGTTTCAGCTTCGGCTCCGTCGGCCGCATGCCGGGACAGTTCGCCCGTCCCAAGGGCATTGCCGCCGACCCCGACGGACGGCTCTATGTAGTGGATACGGCCTTTGGCAATTTCCAGATTTTCGACCCCGAGGGGCGTCTGCTGCTGTTCATCGGCGAGCGGGGGCAGTCCGGCCTGCCGGGCAAGTACATGCTGCCGGCCGGCATCGACGTGGACGAGGACGGCCGCATCTACGTGGTGGACCAGTTCTTCCGGAAGGTGGACGTCTTTCGTCCCATCGGTCTCGCCGCGGACGAAGGCCATGCCGCCTACATTCCCCTGGAATAAAGCCCGCCACGCGACGGTAAATTCCCGCTGAGGGTCGCGCGGCACCCATCCAGCCCGTATCCTGCTGGTGCCGGCTCAATGCACCTCCCGGCGGATGCCCCAGCGGGATTCCCGCAACCAGCGCGTCAGCTCCTGCACCGGCAGGGGCTCGCTCATGTAATAACCCTGGGCGGCATCGCAATGCAGGCCGGCCAGGAGGCGGTAGGTGTTTTCGTCCTCCACCCCCTCGGCAACGACCTTGAGACCGATATTGTGTGCCAGATCGATGGTCGAGCGCACGATCACGGCATCGTTGTTGTCCACGGCCATGCCGATGACGAAGGACTTGTCGATCTTGATCTCGTCCACGGGGAGCTGCTTGAGATAGGACAGGGAAGAATAGCCGGTACCGAAGTCATCGATGGAAATGCGCACCCCTTGCGCGCTGAGACGGTTGAGAATGTCCAGGGCCTCGCTGGAACCGGACATGATGGCCGTTTCCGTGATTTCCAGCCGTAATTGCGTAGGATGGGCTTCTACGACGTCGAGGATCCGGGCGATGCGGTCGGGAAAACGGGCGTCGTGCAGGTTGTGCACGGAGAGATTCACGGCGATGCGCAACTCCAGGCCCAGCCTCGACCACTCCTGGCTCTGCCGGGCGGCCTCCTCCAGCACCCAGATGGTCAGGGTGCGTATCAGGCCCGTCTCCTCCGCAAGGGGTATGAAATCATCGGGATAGAGAATGCCACGC
This sequence comes from Gammaproteobacteria bacterium, assembly GCA_026981935.1. Classification (GTDB taxonomy): domain Bacteria; phylum Pseudomonadota; class Gammaproteobacteria; order SZUA-140; family SZUA-140; genus S012-109. The sequence continues at coordinate 20,133 of JALSIC010000005.1, read as the reverse complement.
TGGGGATGATACCAGCGGGCGAGGGCCTCCACCCCGGCCACGCGTCCCGCCTGGAGATCCACCACCGGCTGATAATAGAGCATGAGCTGTTCCTGGGTAATGGCGTCATGGAGTTCCCGCTTCAATGCCAGTTGTTCCACGCTGTGGCGATCCTGTTCCGACTGGTAGATGGCATAACCCCGCCGCTTGCGCTTGGCGCTGTACATGGCCACGTCGGCACAGCGCAGCAGGGTGTGGCCGTCGTCGCCGTGATCGGGAAAGAGTGCGATGCCGATGCTCGCACCGAGGACAAAGTTCTGTCCTTCCAGTTCAAAGGGCTGTTCCACTGCCTGGATGATCTTCTCCGCCACCTGCCGGGCATGATTCTGGTCGGCGGTGGGCAGCAGAATGGCGAACTCATCCCCCCCGAGGCGTGCCACGGTATCGGAACTGCGGACCAGGTCGCGCATGCGCCGTGCCACCTGCTTGAGTATGAGATCGCCATGGTGATGACCCAGCGTATCATTGATCTCCTTGAAGTGATCCAGGTCGGTCAGCAACAGTGCCAGGGAGGTCTGGTTGCGCTGCGCCGAGAGAATGGCGTGCTGGAGCCGGTCGGCCAGCAGGGCGCGATTGGGCAGACCGGTGAGAGCATCGTGCAGGGCCTGGTACTCCAGCGCCTTGATCTGTTCCTTGCGCTCGGTGATGTCGCGGATGATGCCGATGAAATAACGGCTCTGGCCGATCTTCATCTCGCTGACGGCCAGGTCGATGGGAAACACAGAGCCATCCTTGCGCCGTCCCTCCGCTTCGCGCCCCGTGCCCAGAATACGGGATTCCCCCGTTTCCAGGTAGCGCCGGATGTATTCGTCATGCTCGCTGCGGTAGGGCTCCGGCATGAGCATGCTGACGTTGCTGCCCACCAGTTCCTCTTCGCCATAGCCGAACAGGCGGCCGACGGCAGGATTGACCGATTCGATGATGCCCCGCTCATCGATGGTGACAATGGCATCCAGCACGTTGTCCATCACCGCGCGGATATGACTCTCACTGCGGAACAGGCGATGTTCCATGTCCACGAAGACCCGGCTTACCTGGCCCAGTTCATCGTTGCGATCGACCGGCAGGGCCACGTCCCGCCCGGCCTGCCCCATGCGGGTGATGGCATCGCGCAGGCGCCAGACAGGAAGCACCACACTGTAGCGCAGCGCCGCCCACAATACGACACCCAGCAGCAGGACCAGGGCCGCAGCGGCTGTCCACAGGTTGCGGCGCATCATGCCGAGCTGGACATCGACATCGGCGGTGGACAGGCTCAATTTCAGGATCCCCCGCAAGGGCGCCGGGTCATAACCATGACAGGCCAGGCAGGGCTCGCCGGTTTCTATGGGGAGGTATACCGTCAGGACCGTCGCATCCTGCTGGAAACTGGTCTTGCCACGCAGGGCGCGTTGCCAGGCGGGATTGGCCGGCTCGCGCCGCGGCGGGGTAATTTCCTCCCGAAAGAAGAAGATCTCGGTCTCTCCCTCGCGGCGCTGCGGCCGCAGGCCCGGCAGAGGAGACCGGCTCAGGTAGGCATTGACGGCATCGATGGTCTCCCCGTCCCTGAAGGCCTCGGTGCCATCGCGGCGCAGCACGGCGATGTCGATCACGCCCTCTCCCCGGCGCATGCTGTCCAGCCACTCCCGCGCCAGGGTACCCTGGCCGTTGAGCATCAGGGTCCTGAGGCTGGCAAGGAGCGAGCGGGCATGGACCTCGGCGTGACTGATATTTTCTTCGTGGAAAGAGCGGGTGAGCTGGCGATCGATGAGAAGACCCGCCACCAGCATCATCCCGAACAGGACGGCGGATATCACGAACGCGATGCGCGTACCCAGACTTTGCATGACAGCGCCCCGCCGGGGGCTGATTCCTCTTTTATCGTATTTTTGTTATTCGTCTTGGTCTGACGCTGACGGGCTGATTACAGGCCCGGCCCGGTTTCACCCTCCCGCGGCAAGCCGCGCGACACCGCCGAAACTGCCCACCCAGAGGGTGCCATCGGGCGCCTTGGCCATGGAAAACACGTTGTCGGCGAACAGGCCGTCGGCCCGGGTCATCACCTGGAAACGCCGGCCATCGTCCAGCACCTTGACCAGCCCCTTGCTGGTGCCCGCCCAGAGAATCCCGTCACGATCGATGTGGAGCATGAAGATGTGCGTGGACGGCAGCCCGTCAGCGGTAGTGAAGTTGCGCCACGTCCTGCCGTCGAACCGCGCCAGGCCCGCACCCCAGGTGCCGCACCAGACGACGCCCCGGCTGTCCACGGCCAGGGAGATGATGTAATTGGGATTATAGGCCACGTCCACCTCCTCCATGCCCTGGGCGCTTTTCTGCTGGGCATGATGCTGGGAGGCGCGGGCAGGATCGTTGGTGGCCTGCAGGGCATCCTTCACCAGTTCATAGGGGGCGCCCAGGCCGTCGCTGTGCTGCCAGTTGCGCCACTCGCCATCCTTGTACCTGGCCAGCCCTTCCTCTGTCCCAAACCAGATTTCCCCATCGCGGCCCACTTCGACGCCATAGACCCAGGGATTGGGCAGACCACCGCCGGTACTCTCCATGGTGAAGGTCTCCCACTGGGAGGGGTCATCCAGTTGCGCGCCCCGCACGCGGTTCACGCCCGACCAGGTGGCGATCCACAAATCGCCCTCGGGCGTCATGGCCGTATCGTAGACGAACTGGTCGGCAAGGCCTTCCGGGATGTTGTAATTGCGCCATTGGTCGCTGCGCGGATCATAGACCGAAAGGCCACCGCCGTACGTGCCCACCACGACACGCTCGCCCAGCTTGCTGATGTGGAAAATGCCGTTGGAGAGGATGCCGTCGAGACGGTTGTCGAAAACCTTGTGCGTGTCTTCGCGTGTGTCATAGCGGATGACGCCGCCGGACGTGGCGATCCAGGTGTAATCCCCATCCAGCATGATCCCTTTCACGTTGCGGTTGCCGACCCGGAAATGCGTGAAGGGCACCGCCCCTCCCGGGTGCCCCTGCAGGCCTGCCTGCCGGGGCGAAGCGGGCCGAGTACCGGGCAAGCGCGGCTGTACAGAAGGCTGGTCAAGAGGCGGGTGATCGGCCGGCATCCGCGCACCGGGCGGCAGGACACCCGCCCCTCCGCTCGCGGCCGGCGCAGCAGCGGTCGAAACCACCGCAGGCGGCGTCGGTGCCTGGCCTGCCTGGCGGACCCCGAGCATATAACTGCCCACCACCAGGCCGCCGACCACCAGCACCAGCATCGCCCACCCCTTGTGATCCATGTTCATCGCTTGCTCACCCCGCCTGCTGCCACCGTATCCGCGCCCCTGCCGAAGCGGGCAACCTCACCCCGGGTGCCGATCCACACATCACCCGCGGCGGTCACGGCCACGGCATAGACATTCTCATCGCCCAGTCCGTCGCTGCGGTCATAGCTGTGCCATTGCCGGCCATCATACCGTGACAAGCCGCGGTTGGTGCCGAACCACAGGTTGCCGGCGCGATCCTGAGCGATACTGTAGACGATGTTGCCCGCCAGCCCCTCCTCACGGGTCACGTTGCGCCACCGGATGCCATCGAAGTAACTGGCGCCGCCACCCCAGGTGCCGGCCCAGACGGTGCCGTCGTCGGCCACCAGGATACTGAAGACGTAGTTGGGATTATAAGTGGGTTTTCCCTCCGACAGAACACTCAGGTCGTGGCGCGCACGCGTGCCCAGACCGGTATTGGTACTGAGGGGCAGGCCCTCGCGATTGGGTGCGCCCAGGCCGTCCTCATGGGTCCAGGCATGCCAGCGCTCGCCATCGAACATGGACACGCCCCCCTCGGTGCCGAACCAGACCCGCCCGCGGCTGTCCACATCGACACCATAGACCCATTCGTTCACCAGCTCGTCATAGTAGGTCGTGAACTGCTCGCCCGCGAGGTGATTGGCACCGGCCCAGGTCCCGATCCAGATACTGCCGTCACCTGCCTCGGCCAGGGCATAGACCCAGTAATCCGCCAGCCCGTGCATGGGGAAGTAGGTCCGCCACTGACCGTCCTTGTAACGTGAAACACCGCCGCCGTTGGTGCCGAACCATTTGTAGCCCCGGCTGTCCACCAGGATGGCGAAGACATATTCATTGGCCAGCCCTTCCTTGCGCGTCAGCGTGCGCCGCAGTTCCTGGGTCGCGAGATCCACCTCGTGAACCCCCAGGGAGGTGCCTACCCACAAGGCGCCTCCCGCCTCGTCCACCGCGAGAGAGCGGACATAGACGCCTTCGCCGACGCGGAACGTCTCCAGCAGCCGGGGCAGCCCCCCCGCATCTTCCAGCCCGGCCGGTGGAAGCGGTGCGTTCTGTGTCTTCGCCGCCACTTCCATCCGGGCGCCTGGCGTGGCGGGCGCGGCCGCATTTTCCCCCTCGCCACGGGAGCAGGCCGACACCCCCAAGATGCCCCCCAGCACGAGCAGAACCGCCGCCATGCCCGGGCGCAACCACGGCCACTTCATCGCCGCAGGGTTCTCAGATAGGCGATGACATCCAGCAGCTCCTTGTCGCGCAATACGGCCCGGTAGGCAGGCATCATTCCCTTCCCGTTGCGCAACACTTCGACCAGCTGACTGTCTGCCTGAAACAGCCGCTCACCACGGGAAAAGTCGGGCATGCCGGGCAGCTGGCCCTGCCCACGGGAACCGTGACAGTTCTGGCAGTGCTTGACGTAGATCTGTTTGCCCTTGTTGATGTCCGCCGCCTCGCCCTCCGCCCACGGAAGGAACGCGGTCACAACCAGGCAGATGACCGGCCAGACGACTGACAGGCCGTATCGCTTCGTTCTCATCGGTGACTCTTCCTCCATGCTTGCCGTGATCGCTGGGATCGCCCCCGGCCGACACATTCCTGGATTGTCGCATACTCGCCTTTTCTGATCATCCCGGCCTTGATTCCCAGCCCCGGTTTCGCGAGGTCTTACAAACTCTCCAGGGCACGGGTATCCCCCGCAAAGGCCGCTCGCAAGGCGGCCACGACGCCCGGCGCATCCCACTCCCGCTCGCCGACGATGCGTCGCAACAGCCGCCCCTGGGGGCCGACGATGAAGGTGACGGGATAGGCGCGGATCTCCAGAATGTCGCGGCTGATCCTCTGATCGGCATCGATGTAGCTGGGAAAACCCACGTTCCGTTCGCGGAGAAACTCTCGGGCGATGTCCGCTTCGCTGTCCACCGAAAGGCCGATCACTGCAAAATGCCTGGCATCGAGCTGCGACGCCAGCCGGTCCAGGCTGGGCAGCTCCGCCCGGCAGGGCGGACACCAGGTCGCCCAGACATTGAGCACCACCAGACGACCGCGATAGGAATCGAAGGGTATCGTGCCCCCCTCGAAGCGAGGCAGATGCAGTGCCGGAAAGGCGCCGCCTTCGGTAAGCCGATCCGGCGGGGGGGCCTGATCGCAGCCTGCGCTCAACAGCAAGGCGCCGGCAAGAACGACGCTCAGTGCATACCGTAGAAGCCGGGCAAAAAGCATGAGTGACGAGAGAGTTGAGTCAATGAGCATGGGCGATGAGTTCTCACCACCCATCACCTCTATTACCCATTACCCACCACGCACCACTCGACCCTAAGGCACGACTTCGTCGATGACCACCCGTGCCGTCTCGCCTGCCCCCACCACGCCGGCACTCCCCTGGAGGTCACCGCTGCGCGGGATGGCATCACCGCTGCGGGAGATGCGGGCCACCACTTCCACGCGTGGAAACCGGGACAGGGACATGGCAGGGTTGATGGCCTGACTGTCATCCAGGGTGAAGTCCAGGGGCAGGTCCTTGACCTGGGCGCGGATGATGGCCAGTGGCATGCGTGGCCCCTCGGGCGCGCGGGCAAACACATAGACCGTATCCTCACCTTCCACCCGGTCGAGCAGGGATGGGTCCAGGGAAACCACGCCATTCACCTGCTGCAGGCCTTCTCCCGCCTCCCCGCCCACGGACGTGGCGGCATCAGCGGTCGCGGCCGCACCCGCAGCAGGTGCCCGCCCCGCCAACAAGGCCTCCGCCTCGGCGATATTGCTTTCCATGGTCCGCGCCGCGGGCGAATCCTTGGGCACCACTTCGTAGAGCCTGCGCCAGTATTGCAGGGCTTCCTCGAAATCGGCCCGTTCGTAGGCGGCGGTACCGGCAAGCCACAGTGCCTTCTGGTTGGCGGGGTCGATCTCCAGGGCCCGCCGGATCAGTGCCAGGGGACGGCCTTCCAGGGACTCGCCGCCGGCCATGGCCAGGGCATCGGCATAATCCGCCAGCAGCTGGGCATCATTGGCATCAAGGCGCACGGCATTATCAAATGCCGCAAGCGCATCATCGAACCGCTGCAAGGCAATATAGGACCGCCCCAGCATCTTCCAACCTTCCGCATCGGTGGGATCGTTTTCCAGGCGTCGGGCGAGCTGTGCCACCATGGCATTGATCTGGTCAGCAATCTCGGACTCCGACATCTGGCTGATCTGCTCGCGCACGGCCTCCTGGGGATCAAGAGCCTGGGGATTGCCGAGATAGAAATATCCGCCCACGGCAAAAAGCGGCAGCAGCACGCCCACCACGATGGCCGATTTCCTCGCGGCCATAACAGAAGATGAACGTACGCCAGCTTCATTGGCATCCACATCCTCCAGCAGGCGGCGCTCCAGTTCCCGGCGACCCAGTTCGTACTGTTCACGACTGATGATATCGTTTTCCAGGTCGCGTTCCAGCTCGGCAAGCTGGTCCCGGTAGACGGTGATGTTGACGGCACTGCGCGCCAAGGTGTCCGCGCGACGTCGCTGCAGCAGGGGTGGAATGACGAACAACAAGGCCGCTGCCAGCAGCAGGGCCGCAACTACCGTAAAAATCATCATGACTTGTTCCCGTCGTCGTTGTCGCGGAGCAGCGTCTCGGCACGCCGTACCTCCTCGTCCGAAAGCTCCCGCTCAGCCGCCAGGCGGCGACGCCTCTGCAGGGTGACGAAGAGCACGCTGCCGGCGATGATCAAGAGCAGAAACGGCCCCAGCCACAACAGGGCCGTAGTCGCCTTCATGGGTGGACGGAAGAGGATGAAATCCCCATAACGCTGTACCAGGAAATCAATGACTTCCTTATCACTACGCCCCTCTTTCATCAATCGCAACATCTCCCGCCGTATATCATTGGCAAATTCCGAGTCGGATTCGGAGATGGATTGCCCCTGGCAGACCAGGCAGCGCAACTGCTTGCCCAGCGCCGCCAGGCGCGACTCGATCACGGGATCATCCACCAGCGGCCTGGCCTCGTTGGCCAGCGTCGAAAACGGCAGTGCAAACAAGAGCGCGACCCACAGCATGCCACCCCCAGAAACTATTCTCATGACGCCTGCAACTCCCTGATCAATGGCAGGATCTTTTCCTGCAGGGCTGCCGGACTGATGGGCCCGATGTGCTTGTAGCGGATGATGCCCTGCTTGTCGATAACATAGGTCTCGGGCACACCGTAAACGCCAAAATCCAACCCTACCCGTCCTTCCACGTCATAGACGCTGATAATGTAGGGATCACCCAAATCACGCAGCCAGTTGATGGCCTCCTGACGCTGATCCTTGTAATTGAGGCCGTAGATGGGCACGATGCGCTGACGCGCCAGCTCAACCAGCAAGGGATGTTCCTGGCGGCAGGCAACACACCAGGAAGCCCACACATTGAGCATCCAGACCTTCCCCAGCATGTCCTGCGAGGAAAAACGGGCCTGGGGATTGTGCAGTTGTTCCAACGTGAACGCCGGCGCCGGTTTGTTGATGAGCGGCGAGGGCACTTCGCTGGGGTTGAGGAAGAGCCCCTTGCCGAGAAACCCCACCAGAACGGCAAACACCAGCAGGGGCGCCAGATAGCGCAAATGACGTCTCATCAGCCGCTGCTCTCCCGCGCAAGGGAAACCGCGCCCTGTGACGTGCCGCCAACGGCAGCAGTAGTCTGCCGCGCCACCTTTGCGCTACGCACCGCCAGGCGATAGCGCCGGTCGCTGATTGCCAGAAGCCCGCCCACAGCCATAAGAAAGCAACCACCCCAGATCCACGTCACAAAAGGCTTGTAATAAACGCGTACGATCCATGAACCGTCATTGAGCGGCTCCCCTAGGGAGACATAGAGGTCGCGGAAAAGCCCGGTATCGATGGCCGCCTCGGTCATGGGCATGGTCTGCACGCGATAGACACGTTTCTCGGGGTGCAATACCATCAGCTCACGACCGCTCTCGTCACTGACGCTGACATAGCCACGAACCGCTTGGTAATTGGGACCTTCCACATCCACGACACCATCGAAGCGGAAGGTATAGCCCCCCAGCGTGGTGCGGTCACCCACCCCCATGCGCAGGTCACGCTCTATTTCGTAGCCCTTCACCAGGGTCACACCGATGATGAAGACTGCCACACCCAGATGGGCCACCTGCATGCCGTAGTAACTGCGGCTCATGCCGGCCAGCGGTGCCCGACCCAGTTCTTTGTTACGTCGCATGCGCCGGACAAAACCGTGGACAACCGTTGCGATCACCCAGGCAGCCAGCAGCAGGCCGAGGCTGATCATGGGCGTCCAGTGCCCCAGCACGAAAGGCAGCACCAGGGCGACGATCACGGCGCTGGCGAAGGCCCAGCGCAGGCGCACCGCCAGCTCCGGCAGGCGGGCCTGCTTCCAGCGGGCAATGGGGCCGATCCCCATGAGAAACACCAGCGGCACCATGAGGGGCACGAAGACCGCCTCGAAATAGGGCGGGCCGACGGAAATCTTGCCCAGCCCCAGGGCATCCAGCACCAGGGGATAGATCGTCCCCAGGAGCACGCTGCCGGCGGCCACGATCAACAGGATATTGTTTGTCAACAGAAAGGATTCGCGAGAAATCATATCGAAGCGTCCTCCCACACCCACCTTGGGCGCACGCAGGGCATAGAGGAAGAGGGAGGCACCCACCACCACCGCAAGAAAGGCCAGAATGAAAACGCCACGCTCGGGGTCGGTGGCAAAGGCATGCACTGAAGTAAGCACACCCGAACGTACGAGGAAGGTGCCCAACAGACTGAGGGAGAAGGTCATGATGGCCAGTAACACGGTCCAGTTCTTGAAACTGCCCCGTTTTTCGGTAACCGCCAGCGAATGGATGAGGGCGGTACCCACCAGCCAGGGCATGAAGGAGGCATTCTCCACGGGATCCCAGAACCACCATCCCCCCCAGCCCAGCTCGTAATAGGCCCACCAGCTCCCCACAGCGATGCCCAGCGTCAGGAACATCCAGGCCACCGTGGTCCAGGGTCGCGACCAGCGTGCCCAGGCGGCATCCAGCTTGCCTCCCAGCAGCGCGGCAATGGCGAATGCAAAAGCCACGGAAAAACCCACGTAACCCATATAGAGCAGGGGCGGATGGATCACCAGCCCCGGATCCTGCAAGAGAGGATTGAGATCACGCCCGTCCGGAGCCGCAGGAATAAGGCGCTCAAAAGGGTTGGACGTCAACAAGGTGAACAAGAGAAATCCCACCGAAATGAGCCCCAGAACGCCGATGACCCGGGACACCATCTCGTCGGGCAATTTACGGCTGAACAGACTCACAGCCAGTGTCCATCCAGCCAGCATCAGTATCCACAACAGCAGCGAGCCTTCATGGCCACCCCATACACCCGCAATGCGATATTGCAATGGCAATGCGGAATTGGAGTGCATTGCAGTGTACAAAACAGAAAAGTCATTGGTTACAAAAGCATAGGTAAGAGAGGCAAAGGCTATGGCGACAAAGACGAATTGTCCCTGCGCCACGGGGCGCGCAAGCGCCATCCAGGCCCCATTGCCCCGTGCCGCGCCTATCAGTGGCATGGTCCCCTGTACCAACGCCAGTCCCAGGGCCATTATCAATGCAAAATGTCCGATCTCCGGAATCATGGTTTTTCTCCTCCTTCCTCCACCTGCCCGGCACCCGCCGCCTTGGCCTTCTCCAATGCCTCCGCAACCTCCGGAGGCATATATGTTTCATCGTGCTTGGCCAGCACCTCGTCGGCACGAAACACGCCATCTTCCCCCAACATGCCCTGAGTCACCACACCTTGTCCCTCGCGAAAGAGATCAGGAAGAATGCCGGTATAGATCACTGGAATGGTCTGGGCATTGTCGGTCACCAGAAACCGCACCGTCACCCCATCCTCAAGACGTTCCAGACTGCCTTCCTTGACCAGGCCGCCGAGACGGAAACTGCGATCAAGCGGCGCTTCCTGGGCGACTACCTGGCTGGGACTGAAAAAGAACACCAGGTTGCTGCGAAAGGCATTGAGGATCAGCGCCGCTGCAATACCGATACCCGCCAGCCCCACGACGATAAAAACAAGGCGCTTATGTCTCGGCTTCATGCTCGACCTTTACCGCTCCCATTTGATTGATTCGACCCAGACGACGCAGAATGGTTCGTCGCCGTCTTTTCACCCACAATACTTCCAGCACCATCAACAGCGCGGCCACACCATAGGAACCCCAGACGTAGACGCCATAGCCACCCATGGCAAAAAACTCGGACCAGCTCATTTCTCCTCCTCCAGCACGCCCATGACCCATTCGCTGTGACGTTCCCGCTCCAGAATGATGTTGCGCACCCGCATGAGCACAATTGCGATGGCGTACATCCAGCAGGCAAAGGTCATCACCAGCAGAGCAGCGAGCATGGTGGCCGCCATGGTGGGGGCCTTGTCGAAACTGATCGAAGCCCCCTGGTGCAGGGTATTCCACCACTGCACGGAGTAATAGATGATGGGGACGTTCACCACCCCCACGATGGCCAGCAGGCCGCTGGCGCGTGAAGCACGGCGCGGATCGTCGATGGCCGCTTCCAGGGACATGTAACCGATATAGAGGAAAAGCAGTATCAATTCACTGGTCAGGCGCGCATCCCACACCCACCACGTCCCCCACATGGGCTTGCCCCAGAGAGCACCGGTCCACAAGGCGAGAAAGGTGAACATGGCGCCGGTGGGCGCCAGGGCACTGGCCATCATGGCGGAAAGCCGTGTGTTGAAGATCAACCCCAGCGCGGCATACCCTGCCATGACCACGTAGATGAACATGGACATCCAGGCCGCCGGGACATGGATGAACATGATGCGGTAGGCATCGCCCTGCTGATAGTCGGGCGGGGCGACGAAGAACCCCAGATACAGGCCGGCGACCGCCGACACCACGGCCAGGGCCGCGAACCAGGGAATCATCCTGCCCGCCAGGGGATAGAAGGTCGCCGGCGAAGAATACTTGAACCAGTTGATGCCTGCCGTACTCATCTGCTATTTCCTGCTCATTCCAACGAAATCCGCAATGCCGCCGCCGCGGCCAGTGGCGCGAAACACAAGGCCAGCACCGCGATCGCCCCCAGCAGGGAGAGGTGCCCGCCCGCGCCCAGGCCCGCCGCCTCCGCCTCCACGGCCCCGGCGCCGAAGATCAGCACCGGGATATACAGGGGCAGCACCAGCAGGGAAACCAGCACCCCGCCCCCCCGCACGCCCAGCGTGAGGGCCGCCCCAACCGCGCCGATGAGGCTGATGGCCGGCGTCCCCAGGAGAAGGGAGATCACCAGCACCTCCAGGGCCACGGTATCCAAGCCGAACTGCAGGCCCAGCAGCGGCGCCATCAGCACCAGCGGCAGGCCGGTCACCAGCCAGTGCGCCAGCACCTTGCCCAGCACCAGGAGCGCCAGGGGCTGCGGCGCAAGGAGCATCTGCTCCAGGGTGCCGTCGCCGTAATCGTGGCCGAACAGGCGCCCCAGCGCCAGCATGGAGGCAAGGATGGCAGCCACCCACACCACCCCCGGGGCAATGGTGCGCAACATCTCCATTTCCGGCCCCACCCCGAGGGGAAAGAGGCTCACTACGATCACGAAAAAAAACAATGTCGTCAAGACATCGGACACCCGCCGCACCGCCAGGACGAGGTCGCGCATCACCATGCACCGCAGGGCCGCCAGCACGCCTCAGCCCCCCATGGCGATTTCTTTGGTCACGCCCGCGGTGAGCGCCACCTCCTGGTGGGTGGTCAGCACCACGATGCCGCCCCCCTCCAGGTGCGCCGCCAGGACCGCCTCCAGGACACCGATGGCCGCCTTGTCCAGCGCCGTGAACGGCTCGTCCAGAATCCACAGGCAGGCCCGACCCAACTGCAGGCTCAATTGCAGGCGCGCCAGGGCAACCCGCCGTTTCTGTCCCTGGGAAAGCACCCGTACCGGCAGGTCCTCGAAGCCCGTCAGTCCCAGCGCCGCCAGCGCCTCGCCGGCCTGCGCCTCGTGCACCGCCGCGCCCTGCAATGCCGAGGCGATGCGCAGATTCTCCAGCCCTGTCAGGTCGTCCTTCAAGGCCACCGTATGCCCCAGGTACAGCAGCTCGCGCCGATACTCGTCGCCCAGCCTGCGTATCGTCTCTCCGCGCCATCGGACCTCGCCTTCCGCCGGCATCACGAGACCACACAGCATGCGCAGCAGTGTCGTCTTGCCGCTGCCGTTGGGTCCGTGGACATAGAGCAGCTCGCCGCCGTCCAGACTGAAATTCAGGCCGGCAAAGAGGCGACGGTCACCCCGCACGGCACCGAGGCCCTGCGCCTCCAGCATTCAAGCGTCTCCGCTGCGGCGCAAGCCGCACGCATATGTTAGCATACTGTTTCTAAATCCTTGTAAAATCGCCTGAAAACCCGCCCTGTCAAGCCCCCCGAAAACACCTCGAGAAAACACCATGAGGGGAAAGGCACACCCGCGGACACGAGCCACCGCCCGTCGCCATGACCGCATGCGGGTATGGCATAATAGGTGTGACATCAACGGAGGCGAGGGATGGTCGGGACGCTGCCTGCTTGTCAGACGGTTCAATCCTACTTCAATTAATAAACGCTGAATGATACCCCACTTGCATTGAGTCTTGCCAGCCTGCCGTGCCTGCAGAAAACTCCATGAGAAAACAATTTCTTGCGCTCAGAGAACGGCTCGATGCCGTGGTGCTGGGCCAGCCGGCGCTGAACGAACGCCTTCTCGTCGGCCTCCTCGTCGGCGGACACATGCTGCTGGAGGGCGTGCCGGGGCTGGCCAAGACCACAGCGGTCCGCGTCCTGGCCGCGGGGCTTGCGCTGCGTTTCAAGCGTATTCAGTTCACCCCCGACCTGATCCCCGGCGATATCACCGGCAGCGAGATCTACCTGCCCCAGGAGGGCCGGTTCCGCTTTGCCGAAGGTCCCCTCTTCAACGACATCATTCTCGCCGACGAGATCAACCGCGCACCTCCCAAGGTGCAGTCGGCCCTGCTGGAGGCCATGGAAGAACGCCAAGTCACCGTGGGCGGCATCAGCCGGCCGCTTTCCCCCCACTTCCTGGTCATCGCCACCCAGAATCCCATCGAGCAGGAAGGCACCTACCCCCTGCCGGAAGCCCAGGTGGACCGTTTCTTCATGAAGATCCACATCGACTATCCCGACGAATCCACGGAACTGGCACTCCTGCGTCGCCAGCGGGACAGTCACGACGGCACGGAAGATGTGTCGCTCCCGCCCGTCATGGACGCGAAGGCCCTGCAGGCGGCACGGTGCCGGTACCGGGAGATCTACCTGGACGAGATGCTGGAACGCTATATCGTCGCCCTGGTGCAGACCAGCCGCCAGCCGGCCACGCGGGATGCGGAGCTGGACGAATGGCTTGAACGGGGTGCCTCGCCCCGGGCGACACTGGCCCTGGCCCAGGCGGCGCGCGGCCGCGCCTTTCTCCGGGAGCGGGACTTCGTCACCCCCGAGGACATCATGACGCTGGCCGGCGACGTGCTCCACCACCGACTCGCCCTGCGCTTCGACGCCCAGGCCGCCGGCGTCACGCCGCGCCAGGCCGTGGCACGTCTTCTGGAAACCGTGCCCGCGCCATGAACCATGCGGCCCCTTTGCTCACCGACGAAGAGCTGGCCCGACTGCGCCTGCAGACGCTGACGCACTGGCAGCACGGGCGCCGTCGCGCCACCCTGACCACCCCCGGCCCCTTTCCTGTCCCGTTGCGGGGCCAGGGACTGGACCTGCACGACCGGCGCCCCTATCAGCCGGGCGACGACGTGCGCCACCTGGACTGGCGCGCCACCGCCCGCAGCAGCCGCCCCTACACCAAAATCTTCCTGGAAGAACGGGGCCGCAGCCTGTTCCTGCTCATCGACCGTCGCCCGGGGATGCGCTTCGGCAGCCGCACGCCCAAGGCCGCCAGCGCTGCGCGGATCGCGGCCATTCTCGCCTTCACCGCGCTGCAGGCCGGTGAACGGGTGGGCGGGCTGGTCCTGGAAGACGCCCCCCGCATCTTCCCGCCGGCTGGGACGCTGACAGCAGTCATGCGCCTGTTGCGCTGCGCCGCCGCCCCCTTCGGGGAGGAAACGCCCCCCCCGTCCCTGCGGGCACTGTGGCACGACATCGCCAGGCGCTGCGGTCCCGGTACGGAACTGTGTCTCATCTGCGATGGCAGCGACCCCGACGAGTTTCCCCCCGCCGTGCTGCGCGCCATCGTCGCGCGCCACACAGTCCACGCCTTCCAGATCCGGGACCCGGGGGAACTGACGCTGCCGGCACTGGGCTGGCTGCAGCTGCGCGCCCCGGGCGGGGACACGACGGCGCTGGTGGACACGCATGAGGCGACGCTGCGCCAGCGCTACCGGGAAGCCGTGGCGGCCTGCCAGGCCAGGTTCCAGAACCACCTGGCCGAAGCTGGCGTCTCCCTGCGCATCGTCTATAATCATCGGGACGCCTTTGAGCAATTGACCGCAAGCTGTCATGCCGGCACCGTCACCCCTGCCCCCTGAGCTGCTGCCTTACCTGGCCGACATCCAGCCGCCTCCTGCACCTCCCCTGCCGTCTTGGACCAATCTGGGGAACAGCCTGGGGACCGGCCTGCTCCTGCTCGCCCTCGGGGCCGCCGCCCTCTTCGGCCTGATCGCCGTCATGCGACGACGCCGGCGCAGTCCCGCGCGCCAGGCCCTGCGGCGTCTGCGGACGCTGGAGCGGGAATGGCGCCAGGGCACATGCCCGCCCCGCCAGGCCGCCTACCGGCTGGCCACCCTGCTGCGCCTGGGCCTGGAGCTGGACTCGCTCCATGTCCCGCGCGGCGAGCGTGGGCATTCCGACCGGAAATCCCTGGCGCACACCGACGAATGGCGTGCCCTGCTGTCCCGGCTGGACGAATTGCGCTATGCCCCCCGGCCGCGTCAGTCCCTGACCCCCGCATTGTTCCAGGCGGCCCGCCGCTGGCTCAGGACCCGGTCTCCCTGACAGGCGCACCCCGCATGCTGGTCTTCGCCCAGTCCCTCTGGTTGTGGTTGCTGCCCCTGCCCCTGCTGATCCTGTGGCTGGGCGGGCGTGTTTTCGCATTGAAACCCAAATTGAAACCCAAATTGAAACATGGCGCATCCGGCGCCACGCTGCTCCATCCCCGCGCCCGGCTGCTGGCAGCGCTGGCCAGTGAACCCCGTCGCCGCGCGGGCCTGCGACGCCTGCTGTGGACGACGGGCTGCCTCCTGCTCATCCTCGCCCTGGCCCGGCCCCAGTGGCTGGATTTCTCCACCCCGCCGCCCCGGCCCGGTCACGACATCATGATCGCCATCGACGTTTCGGGCTCCATGCGTGCCCTGGATTTCACCGCACCCGGCGAGGCGGCGCAGCTGGAACAGCGCAGCCGGCTGGAGATCGTGAAAAAGGCCCTGGAGGATTTCCTCGCGCAGCGCCGCAACGATCGTATCGGCGTGATCCTCTTCGGCGACCATGCCGCGGTCCACGTCCCGCCCACCACCGACCTGGCCCTGGTGCGCCAGCTCCTCGCCGACATCCGGCCCGGCATCCTGGGCGAGCGCACGGCCCTGGGGGATGCCATCGCCCTGGCCGTTGCACGCCTCGCAGCCGGCGTCCCCGACAGCCGCATCCTGCTGCTGTTCAGCGACGGCGCCAACACCGCCGGGACCACCTCCCCGGAAACGGCCCTGGCCGAGGCGCGGCGCCTCGCGGTACGCATCTTTGCCGTCGGCGTGGGTACTGAAGAGAAGGTGCTGTTTCCCCGCGGCCCTGTCATGGCACCGGAAGTCACCGAGCTGCCGCCGGACACGGCGCTCTTGCAGCGTCTCGCCGGGACCACCGGCGGCGCCTTCTATCATGCCGCCTCCTCCCAAGACATGACCCGCATCCTCGGTGACATCGACGCCCTGGTGCCAGTCATGCTGCGAGACCCCCGCCACGCCCGCCGCGAGGACTGGTTCGCCCTGCCCCTGCTCGGCGGCCTCGCCCTGCTGCTGGCCTCGTTCTTTTCCCGCCGCGTGGTGCTGCCATGAACGAGGCGCTGCCCCTGACCTTCTCCCAGCCCGCCTGGTTGTTGCTGCTCCCCCTGCCCTGGCTGCTGGCCTGGTACGGGCAGCGCGACCGTGCCAGGCGCCTGGCCCGGCTCGTCGCCCCCGCCCTGTGGCCCCTGCTGGTGCGCGGCCCCGGGGATTCGCGCAGGGGCATCAGTCCGCTGTTCATGGCGGCCTGGGCGCTCGCCCTCCTCGCCGCCACCGACCCGCGCCTGCCGGGCATGCCGTCGAGCGATGATCCCGCCCGGCCCCCGCCCGGCCCCGACCTTGCCCTGGTCGTGGACATCTCCCCCTCCATGGAGGTCACGGACGTCGCGCCCACGCGTCTGGCGCGGGCCAGGTTCGAACTCCACGACTACCTGGCCCGACGCCCGGGCGGACGGACCGCCCTGGTGGCCTACTCCGCCCAGGCCTATGAACTCCTGCCCCTGACGGCGGACCGTGACACACTCGCCCATTTCATCGCCGCTCTTGACAGCGGCCTGACCCGGCGCCACGGCTCCAACCTCACCATGGCCCTGGAAACCGCAAGCCGGCTGCTGGATCCCAGCCCGCCCGGGGCCCGCGCCGTCCTGCTGGTGAGCGACGGCGAGATCCACGAGGCGGACAGCGCGCGGGGCGCGGCGCGGCGCCTGGCGGACCGGGGCATCCCCCTGCTTATCCTCGGCGTGGGCACACCGGCCGGCGGGCCGGTACGCGATGCACTGGGCCGCTTCCTCAGGCACGAAGACAGGCCCGTGATCTCGCGGCGCAACGATGCCCTGCTCGCGGAACTGGCCGCGCTCGGCGGCGGCCGCTATGTCCCCGCGACGGACGACGACCGCGACTGGTCCGCCTTGTTCGAGGCATTGAACCGCCTCGACGCCGCCGTGCCGGCTTCGCCGGGGACTGACCCAGCCCCTCGGGATACGGCCTTGTATCCCTGGCTCCTCGCGCCGGGACTGGCCCTCTTTCTCTGGCTGGGATTCCGTCATCACCCAGCCCTGCCCCTGCTGCTGGTATGCCTGCTGCCTCTTCCGCCCGCCCAGGCCGCAGAGGGAGACTGGCGCTGGTCCCCGCAGGCAGTCTGGCGTGCCTGGCAGGAACAACGTGCCCACGAGGCCCTCACCGCCGGCGACTACGAACGTGCCATGACGCTCTACGGCGAACTGGGCGGGTTCCGCGGCGCCCTGGGGAAAGGCACGGCCGCCTACCGCCTGCAGGACTGGGCGCGGGCCCTGGCCGGCTTCGAGGCGGCGGCGCGCCTGGCCGCCACTCCCGAAGAGCGCCTCGCAGCCGCCTACAATACCGGCACCACCCTGTTGCGCCTGGGACGCCTGGCCGAGGCCGAGACCGCCTTGCGCAAGGCCCTGCGCCTTGACCCGGAACACAGGCCCGCCGCGCTCAATCTCGCTCTCCTGCAGCGACTCAAAAGACAGCGCCTGAAACAGTCACCCGATACCGTGGCACGTGCCGGAGACAGGCCGGACGCCTCATCCGACGACGGTCCTCCGCCACAAATGCACGCCTTCCCCTCCCGTGGCGGCAGCGATGCACCACCACCGGAAGAGACGGACAGCATGCCGGTGGCGCGGGACGGCCCGGTCGCTGCCACGCCCCGTTTCCTCACCGCGGCCGGGGAGGATACCGCCCTGCTGCTGCGCCTGCGCATCGACACCCAGGAAGAGGCCTTCGCGGCCCTGCCGGAGACCCGGCCATGGTAAGACGCGTCGCAGCGGCCCTCGTCCTGCTGCTCATCGCCCTGCCCGTGCAGGCAGCGACTTTCAAGGCCACGGTGGACCGCACCCAGCTGTACATGGGCGAGGGCGTATTGCTGACCCTCTCCCTGGTCAACAGCGACACCCGGCTGCGGGCACAGGGACTCGACCCCAATGTCGATCTCAGCGTGCTCACCCGTGACTTCGAACTGGGCACGCCCCGGGCCAGTCACCGCTACAACATCCATCGCAACCGGGGCCGCTCGACCTCGGAGATCCGCGTCCACCTCTTTCCCAGGCACCCGGGAGAACTCCACATTCCCCCCTTCACGGTGGACGACTTGAGCACCGCCGCCATCACCCTGCGGGTACTGCCCGCCAGGGAAGATCCCAGTCCGCCGGTCTTCGCCCGGCACGGAAGCGACAAGAAGCGCCTCTGGACCGGCGAGCGGGCCATCGTCTACCTGGATCTCTATCACCGTGTCACCCTGAAAAGTGCCCGCCTGGGCGGTCCCCTGGATACGGAACCCAAGCGCCTCCATCTCAGCGAGCTGCCCGTCGAGGAACGCAAGACAGTGATCGAGGGTCTGGAATACCAGGTCACCCGCACGGCCTGGAGCCTCACCCCCGTCATCCCCGGGCCGCTGGAGATCTACTTCCCCGACATCTGGGTGGAAACCGCGGAGGGCGAGCGCATCCGCCTGCCCTTCGCGGACCGGCGCCTCGAAGTCATGGCCCTCCCCGCGGAGGTCGCACCGGGCACGCTGGTGGGACGGCCTGCCCTGGAACAGAGCCTGCCCGAGGAAGGATTGCGGGTGGGCAGCCCCTTCACCTGGGAAATCGTCCTGCGTGCCGCGACCGACCTGCAGGCCCTGCCGGCCTCCCTGCCCCTCGATGCGCCGCCTGCCCTGAAGATCTACTTCGAGCCGCCCCAACGGGACTGGGAAACGCTGGATGGCCAATCGCTGGCCGTGGCCCGCTACCGGGCTTATGTCATGCCCCTCGTGCCCGGCAGGCTGGCGCTTCCCGAACTGCGCCTGCCCTATTTCGACCCGGCGACCCGCCGCCTGGCGGAAGTCCGCCTCCCGCCTGCCGAGGTGGCCGTGGCACCGGGCGTGCGCCCTCCAATGTCCATGGCAGACATGCCACCTGCAGCAACCCTGACCACGCCCCAAGCCCCGGCCGGGACGGTCGAGAAAACACCGGTGTTTCCGGGAACGGACCCCCTCGCCCGGACGGCCGCCATCCTGTTCGCAGCCCTGTGGCTGATCACCCTGATACTCTGGTGGCGCCATGCGCGCCGCTATACAGGTCCTGCCCCGGCCCGCTCCCGGCCGGCGCCAGGCGAAGCCATGCGCGCCGCACCGGAGGCCAGTGCCCTCCGTGAACGGCCACCCCTCGTGAGAAGCCTGGCCGAGGCCCTGGGCAACCCTTCCCTGGAAGCGGGCCTGCACCAGTGGGAACAGGCCCACGGGCAGGACACGGAACTCCGGCGGCTGGTCCAGGCCGTACTCAGGCACCACTATGCGTCAGCCGGTACCCGGGAGACCGATCCTGAGCTGGAACAGGCCGTGCGCCGCTTCCTGCAGCGCGCCAGGACACGCCCAGCTCATGCGTCTGCCGCCGCGCAGGATCCCTGGCGACCGGAAAGTTTCGCCGCCCGCCTGCCGTCACGGAAAAAGGCACGGACGTCCTGAGTCGTCACTATTTCCTCCAGCACGTCTCCCCAGACCCGGCTGTTCCCTCCGAAACCGACATCGCAAATGAGAATGATTCACGTTACTATTGACAAGAGAATGATAATGATTATCATTAGTGCCTGTCGGGTTCGTGAGGGCTGCACTGCATCGCCAGGAGGAAACATCGATGAGCTATCACCTCAGCGTTTGGATGGACAAGGGCCGGCCTTACCTCGGTATCACGGACTCCCGTAATGGAGAAATCAAGCAGCTCTGGCAACTCCACAGGATAGCGACAGACGAAGCACGGGGCTTCTCACCCCGCCCCTCCTGTGATGTTGCAGGCACGCGGGCCTTGATCAGGTCCCTGTTCAAGATGGGCACCATCGAGGCACTGGCCCGATGCCCTGTAAATGACCTGGGATGGAAT
>JALSIC010000004.1 GCA_026981935.1 Gammaproteobacteria bacterium | reverse complement strand
GGTTGTGCCACGGCAGGGCGTGGCGGCGAGGAACAGCGCAGCCCGGCACAGATCAATGCCGAGCTGGGTGTGCGTTACCTGCAGCAGGGCAACCTGGACGTGGCCCTGGAAAAGCTGCGCAGGGCGCTGGAACAGGATCCGGAACTGCCGGCAGCCCATCACTATATTGCCATGCTCTACAGCCGCCTGGGTTCACCCGAGGCGGCCGAGCGGCATTTCCAGCGTGCCCTGAAACTGAGCCCGCGTGACCCGGCCCTGATCAACAATTACGGCGTGTTTCTGTGTGATCATGGCCGTTTCGAAGAGGCCATTTCCAGCTTCCTGCGCACCCTTGAGCTGGCGGAGTATCGCCGTCCCGACGAGGCCTACGAGAATGCCGGGCTCTGTGCCCTGCGCATACCCGACCGGACGCGGGCCGAAGGCTTTTTCCGACGTGCCCTGGAGGCCAATCCCTTGCGTACATCCACGCTTTATCAGATGATGAAGCTGAGCTACGAGGCGCAGCGCTACGAAGAGGGCCGCGTCTTTCTGCGGCGTTACGAAAGGGTGGCACGGCACAATCCACGTACCCTGTGGCTGGCGCTGCAACTGGAGAAGGCCTTGGATAACCCTAAGGGCGTAGCCACTTACGCGCAGTTGCTGCGGGAAAAATTTCCCGACTCCCGCGAGGCGCGGGCCCTGGCGGAAACGGAAGGAGCACAACCGTGACGGATGAGGAGCAGGCGGTCGCAGCCGACGAGGCGGAAACCCCGGCCCCGCCGCCGCGGGCTGTCGGCGCCCGTCTCCGGGAAGCGCGGGAGAAGCTGGGCCTCTCGCGCGAGGAAGTGGCGCTGGAACTCCACCTCAGCGCCACCCAGATCGCCCATCTGGAGCAGGACGAGTTCGAGCGTTTTGCCGCGCCCATCTTCGTCAGCGGCTACCTGCGCCAGTATGCCCGGCTGCTGGGCATTCCCGGCGATCCCCTGGTACAGGCCTTTCAGGCCCGGGGGCTCGAACCCCCCTCGCTGCAGGCCGAACTGACCGCAACGGCGGCCCGACCGCGCCGCATCACCATCAATGTGGAGAACTGGGCCCCCTTCCTGGTGGCGGCGGGTGCCTTGATCCTGCTGCTGGCCTGGCTGTTTGGCGGCAGCGATACCGAAGAATCCCCGGGCGAAGCGGCGACCGCCCTGGGATCTCCCGGCGCACTGGATGCGCCGGTGCCTGATTCGCTGCGGATGCAGACCGAGGCGGCCGCCGTCCTTGTGCCCCCTGAGACGCCCGCTGCCACCGCCTCTTCCGTTCCGGATCCGGTTTCCGAACCACGTTCCGGTTCCCCGCCTGCCGGGGCGTCACCCGACCCCCCCCTCCCGGCCGCCGTTGCAACCGCGCCGGCGCCCGCCGCCGTGGCGCCGGCCCCGTCCGACACCACGCACCGGCTGCGCCTGCGTTTTTCCGCCGATTCCTGGGTGGAGATCAGCGACGGCACGGGCCGGCGGTTGATGTTCGACCTGGGGCGCGCGGGCCAGGAGCGCGAGCTGACGGGAGAGGCGCCCTTCAGCATCCTGCTGGGCTATGCGCCGGGCGTTGAGATTGAATACAATGGGGAACCCTACGATGTGAGCCGCCACACGCGCGGCAAGGTGGCCCGCTTCGAGCTGGGTGAGCCCTGAGAGAACGAACACATGCAGACGAATCCTCCCATCAAGCGCCGGCGTGCCCGACTCATCCATGTGGGACACGTGCCCGTGGGTGGCGATGCCCCCATCGCCGTGCAGAGCATGACCAATACCGAGACCTGCGACGTGGCGGCCACCGTGTCCCAGGTCGAGGCGCTGGCCCGGGCCGGCGCCGATATCGTGCGGGTCTCCGTGCCCACCATGGAGGCCGCGGAAGCCTTCGGCGCCATCAAGCGCCAGGTGAGCGTGCCCCTGGTGGCGGACATCCATTTCGATTATCGCATCGCCCTGCGGGTGGCCGAGCTGGGTGCCGACTGCCTGCGCATCAACCCCGGCAACATCGGCCGGGAGGAACGCGTGCGCGCGGTGGTGGACAGCGCCCGTGATCACGGTATTCCCCTCCGCATCGGGGTCAATGCCGGTTCCCTGGAGAAGGAATTGCAGCAGAAATACGGCGAGCCCACGCCGGAGGCGCTGGTGGAGTCCGCCCTGCGCCATATCGATATCCTGGACCGTCTCGATTTCCAGGATTTCAAGGTCAGTCTCAAGGCCTCGGAAGTGTTCATGACCGTGGCCGCCTACCGCCTGCTGGCGGGACAGATCGAGCAGCCCCTGCACCTGGGCATCACCGAGGCGGGCGGCCTGCGGGCCGGCACCGTGAAATCCGCGGTGGGCATCGGCATGCTGCTGGCCGAGGGGATCGGCGACACCCTGCGCGTTTCCCTGGCCGCCGACCCGGTGGAGGAGGTCAAGGTGGGCTACGATATCCTGAAGAGCCTGCGCCTGCGCAGCCGCGGCATCAACCTGGTGGCCTGCCCTTCCTGTTCCCGGCAGCGTTTCGATGTCATCGCCACCGTCAATGCCCTGGAGGCGCGCCTCGAAGACATCAACGAATCCCTGGACGTGGCGGTGATCGGCTGCGTGGTCAACGGCCCCGGCGAGGCCCGCGAGGCGCACATCGGCGTCACCGGCGGCAGTCCCAATCTGCTCTACATCGACGGCAGGCCCCATCACAAGGTGGGTGACGAGGCGCTCCTCGATGAACTGGAACAGACCATCCGCGATTATCTGCAACAGCGGCGCGCGGCCGCGGGCGTGGACGCCATTCCCGTGGTGGTCCGCCAGGGCGGGACGCGCTGACACGCATTCCCGGGGTATCCCTGACGCAGACGAATGGCCCAGGTGATTCAGGCAATCCGTGGCATGCACGACATCCTGCCACGGGACATCCCGTATTGGCGCCGCCTCGAGGAGGTCTTCCGCCGCGTGGCGCAATCCTATGGTTACGAGGAGATCCGTCTGCCTCTGGTGGAGAAGACCGAACTCTTCGTGCGCACCATCGGCGAAGTGACCGACATCGTCGAGAAGGAGATGTACACCTTCGAGGATCTCAACGGGGAGCGCCTGTCCCTGCGCCCGGAGGGGACCGCCGGCTGCGTCCGTGCCGGTATCGAGAATGGCCTGTTGCACAACCAGGTCCAGCGCCTGTGGTATGGCGGGCCCATGTTTCGTCACGAGCGGCCGCAGAAAGGCCGTTATCGCCAGTTTCACCAGCTGGGCGTGGAAGCCTTCGGCATGGCCGGTCCCGATATCGAGGCCGAGCTGATTCTCTTCACCGCGCGATTGTGGCGGGAACTGGGCATCGAAGGGCTGGAATTACAGCTCAACAGCCTGGGCAGCCTCGCCGCGCGGCAGGCCTACCGGGAGCGGCTGGTGGCGT
Organism: Gammaproteobacteria bacterium; assembly: GCA_026981935.1. Classification (GTDB taxonomy): domain Bacteria; phylum Pseudomonadota; class Gammaproteobacteria; order SZUA-140; family SZUA-140; genus S012-109. The sequence continues at coordinate 30,409 of JALSIC010000004.1, read as the reverse complement.
ATTTCTCCGCCCGCGAGGCTCAACTCGACGAGGACAGCCGGCGACGCCTGCACAGCAATCCCCTGCGCATTCTCGACAGCAAGAACCCCGCCATGCAGTCGCTCATCGCCGGGGCGCCGCGCCTGTCGGACTGGCTGGACGAGGATTCGGCCACGCATTTTGCCGAATTGCGTGCCCTGCTGGATGCCGCGGGCGTTGCCTATGTGATCAACGAACGCCTGGTGCGGGGACTGGACTATTATGAAAAGACCGTCTTCGAATGGGTCAGCGACCGCCTGGGGGCACAGGCCACGGTGTGTGCCGGTGGCCGCTACGACCGCCTCGTGGAACAACTGGGCGGGCGGCCCACACCGGCGGCGGGTTTCGCGCTGGGCATGGAGCGCCTCCTGGCCCTCCTGCGCGAAGGGGGAAGGGAGATGACACCGGCGTCACCGCTTGTCTATCTCGTCATGGCAGGCGCGGGAACGGCGACGGCGGGCCTGTGTCTGGCCGAGCGCCTGCGCGATGCCATGCCGGCGCTGGGTGTGCGGGTCAACTGCGGCGGTGGCAGCTTCAAGAGCCAGATGAAGAAGGCCGACCGCAGCGGCGCGTCCATTGCCTTGATCCTCGGCGAAGAGGAACTGGCCGAAGGCGTGGTGTCCATCAAGTTCCTCCGTGAAGACCGGCCCCAGCAACGCATCGCGCAGGATGCCGTGGTGGCCTGGATGCGGCGATGGACCGGGCACGAGGCGTGAGCCATGGCCCGCCGTGCAGGCGGCGGGGACCGATTGCAAAAAGACAGCATGAGGGAAACACGAGGTGAATACATACGAGACCGACGAACAGGCCATCAAGCGGTGGTGGCAGGAAAACGGCAAGATGGTCGTCACGGGTGTGGTCCTGGTGCTGGCCGCGGTGGTGGGTACCCGCTGGTGGCTCGATCGTGCCGAAACCCAGGCACAGACGGCCTCGGCGGAATACCAGCAGTTGCTCACCGAACTGGCCCAGGACAACCGCGAGGCCGTGATCAAGCGTGGGACCTATCTCATCGAAAACTATGACGGGACGCCTTACGGCGCGCTGGCGGCGCTGGTGCTGGCCAAGGTGCGCACGGAGGCCGGTGAGCTGGCGGCCGCGCGCAGCCGCCTGGAATGGGTGCGGGAGAATGCGCCACTGCCCGAGCTGCAGGACCTGGCGCGATTGCGCCTTGCCCGGGTTCACCTCGCGGAAGGCAATCCCCAGCTGGCCCTCAACATCCTCGCGACCGTGACCAATGAAGCCTTCACCGTGCTTACCGAAGAAATCCGCGGCGATGTCCATGTGGCCATGGGCAACGAAGCCGCGGCGCGTACTGCCTATGAAAAGGCGCTGGCGCATCGCGAGCCCGGCAGCGACGATCGCCTGCTGCGGATGAAGCTCAATGAACTGGGTGGCGGCGATGCCTGATGCGGTCTGATCATTCCTTTGCGCGCCTTCAAACAGCGACGCGCACACTGGTCATCGTGGCGTTTGCGTTATTTGCCGCATCCTGCGGCACCGTGGTGACGCGCGAAGAAGACCACGAAGCGCAGCCCCTTCCGGGGCTGGTGACCGGCATCCAGGCAGAACTGCTGTGGTATCGGCAGTCGCAGGGCGGCCATGACGTGGACGAGGCCTTGTTGGCGCCGGCGGTCCAGGGGGGACGCTTCTATTTCGTGGATACGCCGCCGGCCCGCCTGTTTGCCGTGAAGGCGCCGGCGGGAAGGCGCCTGTGGCGCAAGGTGTTCGATCCCCCGGCGGGAGGCGAGCCGGTGGTCATCACCAGCGGGCCCGGACTGAGCGGGGATATGATCCTGCTGGGCACCCGCGAGGGGGAGGTGATCGCCCTGCGCCAGGACGATGGCCGCCTGCTCTGGCGCAGCCGGGTTTCCAGCGAAGTCCTGTCTCCGCCGGTGAGCGACGGGCGGGTGGTGGTGGTCCACGTCAACGACGGCCGCCTCTTCGGGCTGGATGCCCGGGACGGCCGGCGCCTGTGGGTCTACGAGAGCAGCGTGCCCTCCCTTTCCCTCCGCGGTACCAGCACGCCCCTCATCGACAGCCGCAAGGTCATCGTCGGCCTGGCCAGCGGCAAGCTCGTGGCGCTTGCGCTGCAGGACGGCAAGGTCATCTGGGAGGCCACGGTGGCCGTGCCCCAGGGACGCTCCGAGCTGGAGCGCATCGTGGATGTGGACGGTGATCCCGTGCTGCGCGACGGCGTGATCTACGCCGCTGCCTATCACGGGCGCGTGGTGGCGGTCTCGGCGGCCACCGGCAGGATCCTCTGGGGCCGCGATGTTTCGACCTATCACAGCCTGCTCGTGGACCGCGATCATGTCTACGTCAGCGACGAAAACGGCGTGCTGCTGGCCCTGGAGCGGCGCAGCGGCGCCATACTCTGGCAGCAGGAGGAACTGCAGGGCCGTATCCTCAGCGCACCGGCCCGCGACGGCGAACTGCTGGTGGTGGGCGATGCCTCCGGTTACCTGCACTGGCTTTCGCCGGAGGACGGCACCCTGGTTGCGCGTCATCAGGTCAGCCCGGTGGGCCTGCCCGGGCCCATCGTGAGCCACGATGGTGTGCTCTATCTCAAGGACCAGCACAACGCGGTGTATGTTCTGCAGACGAAGAAGCTGCGGCAGGGTGAATGATGCCTGATGTGTAGGGGCGGTGGTGCGGGCAGACAGTTCCCCCATGACGCACACAGTCCATCCCCCAACACCATCCCCTTCCTTCTTCCCCCTTTTCTCTTTACCCTAAGGCCATGAAACCCGTCATAGCGCTCGTGGGGCGTCCCAATGTGGGCAAGTCCACGCTGTTCAACCGGCTTACGGGCAGTCGCGATGCCCTGGTGGCCGACCAGCCTGGGCTGACCCGCGACCGCCAGTACGGCCTGGGCCGTATGGGGGGGCATTCTTTCATTGTGGTGGATACGGGAGGGTTGAGCGGGGAGAAGGCTCCCCTGGATCAACGCATGGCACAGCAGGTGCTGCGCGCGGTGGAAGAGGCCGATGTGGTGATGCTGCTGGTGGATGGACGCGCCGGGCTCACTCCCGCGGATGCCGCCATCGTGGAGCAGTTGCGTCCCTATGGAAAACGTCTGATCCTGGTGGTCAACAAGACCGAGGGGCAGGCGCCGGGCATGGCAGCGGCGGAATTCCAGGCGCTGGGTATCGCCGAGACCCATTGCATCGCCGCCGTTCATGGTCGTGGCGTGCAGGGCCTGATGCAGGCCGTGCTGGCGGACTTTCCTCCCGAGTGCGAAGACGGGGAGGAGACGGCGGAAGAGGGGATCCGCGTGGCGTTGGTGGGGCGTCCCAATGTAGGCAAATCCACGCTGGTGAATCGCCTCCTGGGCGAAGAGCGCGTCCTTGCCTATGACCAGCCGGGCACCACCCGCGACAGCATCCGCATTCCCTTCGTCCACGAGGGACGCCGCTATACCCTGATCGATACCGCCGGTGTGCGGCGCCGCAGCCGTATCAACGAGGCCATTGAGAAATTCAGCGTGATCAAGACGCTGCAGGCCATGGAGGCCGCCCACGTGGTGATCCTGGTGCTGGATGCGCGGGAGGGTGTCGCCGAACAGGATGCCCGCCTGCTGGGCCTGGCCATCGAGAGCGGCCGGGCGCTGGTCATCGCCGTCAACAAGTGGGACGGACTCAGCCAGGAGCGGAGGCGTACCGTGCGCGCCGAGCTGGATCGGCGCCTTGCCTTCGTCCCTTATGCGCCGCTGCATTTCATCTCTGCCCTTCACGGCAGCGGCATCCGGGATCTGCTCAAGGCCGTGGACCGGTGTTACGAGAGCAGCATGCGCAAGCTGTCCACGCCGCAGCTCACGCGCCTGCTGGAGGAGGCCGTGACCCGGCACGCCCCGCCCCTGGTGCGCGGGCGGCGCATCAAGCTGCGCTATGCCCACCAGGGCGGACACAATCCACCCGTGATCGTGATCCATGGCAATCAGACCGCCGCCGTTCCCGGGGAATACCGGCGTTACCTGGAAAACCATTTCCGCCGTGCCCTGCAACTGGAGGGAACCCCCATCCGCATCGAGTTCAAGGGGGGCGAGAACCCCTATCAGGGCAAAAAGAACGTGCTCACGCCCAGGCAGGTCAAGCGGCGCAAGCGCCTCTTTCGCCATCTCAAGCGCCAGGCCCGCAAATGAGACCCCGCAAATGAGGTCCCGTAAACGAGGCAGTGATGAACGACGGACACATCTTTGAGACCGCCATCTCGCGCCATATCTGGGACAGCAAATACCGCTGGCGAGAAGACGGCCAGATCCGGGACCGGCGCATCGAGGATACCTGGCGTCGCATTGCCGGCGCCCTCGCAGCGGTGGAGAAAGACGGCCAGGCGGGCTGGGCGAGGCGCTTCTATGACATCCTCGCGGGTTTCCGCTTCCTGCCGGGGGGACGCATCCAGGCGGGTGCCGGCACCGCCCACCGGGTGACCCTCTTCAACTGTTTCGTCATGGGACTCATCGAGGACTCCATGGACGGCATTTTCGAGGCCCTCAAGGAGGGGGCGCTGACCCTGCAGCAGGGCGGTGGCGTAGGATATGATTTTTCCACATTGCGCCCCCGTGGTCTTCCGGCACGCAGCGCCGGCACCGTTGCCTCCGGCCCCGTCTCTTTCATGCACATCTGGGACAGCATGTGCGCGACCCTGCTCTCCACCGGCGCGCGACGCGGCGCCATGATGGCCACCCTGCGCTGCGACCACCCCGATATCGAGGCCTTCATCGCCGCCAAGCAGGATGGCCGCAGCCTGCGCCACTTCAATCTTTCGGTCCAGGTCACCGATGCCTTCATGAATGCGGTGCGGCATGACGAGCCCTGGCCGCTGGTGTTTCCCGATCCCCGCAACGAGCTGGCTGCCGCGGGCGAGGCGGAGACCGTTATGCGACACTGGCCGGGATATGCGGCGGCGGTGCCCTGTCGTGTCCTGAAACGCCTCCCGGCACGCCGGCTTTGGGCCCGCATCCTGCGTGCCACCTACGACTATGCGGAGCCCGGCGTCCTGTTCATCGACCGTATCAACCGGCTCAACAACCTCCATTACCGCGAGACCATCAGTGCAACCAATCCCTGTGGCGAGATTCCCCTGCCGCCCTATGGCGCCTGCGATCTGGGGTCGATCAATCTCGTCTGCTTCGTCTCCGCACCGTTCTCGGAGCAGGCTGCCTTCGACTGGCCGGCGCTGGAGTCCGTGGTGCCCGTGGCGGTGCGCCTGCTGGACAATGTCATCGACCTGTCGCGTTTTCCTCTCGCGGCGCAGAAAGAACAGGCCCGTGGCACGCGTCGCGTGGGACTGGGCATCACCGGTCTGGCCGATGCACTCATCATGCTGGGGCTGCGTTACGACAGCAGACAGGCACGCACCTTTGCCGCCGAGGTGATGCGGCGTATCTGCCATAGTGCCTACCGCAGTTCCGTCGCGCTCGCCAGGGAAAAAGGCCCCTTTCCCTGGTTCGAGCGGGAGTCCTATCTTGACGCCCCCTTTGTCCGGTCCCTGCCCGGCGACATCAGGGAGGGTATCGAACGTCATGGCATCCGCAACAGTCACCTCATCGCCATCGCCCCCACCGGCACCATCAGTCTTCTCGCCAACAACGTCTCCAGCGGGCTGGAACCTGTCTTCGACTTCAGTTACCGGCGCCGCGTGCTGGAGCGCGACGGCAGCTATACCGAGTATCCCCTGGAAGATTATGCCTACCGCCTGTGGCGCCGGCTTCGGGGCGAGGCAAGGCTGCCGCCCGCCTTCGTGGATGCCCGCAGCCTGGCGCCGACCGTCCACGTGGGCATGCAGGCGGCAGTGCAGCCCTACGTGGACAATGCCATCTCCAAGACCATCAACATTCCTGCGGACTACGACTTCGAGGCCTTCCGGCAGGTTTACGACGAAGCCTACGATCAGGGACTGAAAGGCTGCACGACCTTCCGCCCCAACCCGGTCACCGGCGCAGTCCTCAGCACCGAAGGCGAAGGCATCCAGCGCGCCACACACTGCTGTGACCTGGAACGGGAGGCGGATTGACCCGGCTGCTCGGGCGACCACCAGGATGGAAGTCCAGGCTGTTATTCAGGTTTGCGGGGATGAAAACAGCGTTTCTCAGGCAGAACACGCTTTTGTCATTTTGGTTGCACTTCAAAGTTGAATCTGCGGAACACTCTTCCTTGACATTACGACCGTACTTTCTTGTCATTCCGGCTACACTTTTTTGTCATTTCGACCTCATTCCTTTGTCATTTCGACCGAAGGGAGAAATCCTGTCCCACCGCTCCCCAGATTTCCCTCTGTGCTCGAAATGACACAAGGACGCTGTCATTCCGACCGTAGGGAGGAATCCTGTCCCAGTGCCCCCAGATTTCTCACTGTGCTCGGAATGACACAAGGACGTTGTCATTCCGACCGCAGGGAGGAATCCTGTCCCACCGCTCCTCAGATTTCTCGCTGCGCTCGGAATGACACAAGGACGTTGTCATTCCGACCGCAGGGAGGAATCCTGCCCCACCGCTCCCCAGATTTCTCGCTGCGCTCGAAATGACCAAGGACGCTGTCATTCCGACCGCAGGGAGGAATCCTGTCCCACTGCCCCCAGATTCCTCGCTGTGCTCGGAATGACGCAGGGGTGTTGTCATTCCGACCGAAGGGAGGAATCCTATGCCACTGATCCCAGATTTCCCGCTGCGCTCGAAATGACAGAGGGTGTTGTCATTCCGACCGCAGGGAGAAATCCTGTCCCACCGCTCCTCAGATTTCTCGCTGCGCTCGGAATGACACAAGGACGTTGTCATTCCGACCGCAGGGAGGAATCCTGTCCCACCGCTCCCCAGATTTCTCGCTGCGCTCGAAATGACCAAGGACGCTGTCATTCCGACCGCAGGGAGGAATCCTGTCCCACTGCCCCCAGATTCCTCGCTGTGCTCGGAATGACGCAGGGGTGTTGTCATTCCGACCGGAATCCTATGCCACTGATCCCAGATTTCCCGCTGCGCTCGAAATGACAGAGGGTGTTGTCATTCCGACCGAAGGGAGAAATCCTGTCCCACCGCTCCTCAGATTTCTCGCTGCGCTTGAAATGACAGGCGTTACCTGAAACGACAAACCCCACGGAAATGCATAACGCTCACCTATATGAGACTTACATTGATGACTGATGTCTGGAGTTACCCCGCTTCAGTGGACAGTTCAACATTGGCATGGAACCGCCGCGAATACCCCAGCGTGTTGACGGCAAAATGCACCCGCGTCGGCTCGCCGCCGACCATCGTCTCGATCTGCCCCCAGTCGCTCTGCAGCTGACGACCGGGGGCCGTTTCGAAACGCACCGTGCCCTTCGCCTTCCTCAACGCCCGCTTCGGCCGGATGTAGTCCCGCAGGATGCTGAGTCCACCGGCATACCCCCGGGCCTGGATCTCGGCGAAAATCACCGTCGCATTCCAGACGCCATCCGCAAGCAACTGATCCACCTGCGCTTTATAGGGATCCAGCTTGCTCGGCCGCACTCCGGCTCGCCGCCGAGGCGGCGGCCCGCCCCGCTGCAACGCCCGGCGGACCGTCCGCTCCGAGCAACCCACCTGCTGGGCTATCTCTCGCAAATAGCAGCCTTTTTTCCGCATCTCTCGTATCATGAGCCAGTCCTCTCGGTTGAGCATGGCACCCTCCCATGAGTCATGACATACACAACCCTGGGATGATCGCCCTAGGCTTGATCGGGAGGACATCTCAAACCGGTGTTTTCAGGTCATATAGCATCGGTGCTGAGATGCGGCAGGCCTGGTGCTCGATCTTGCCGGCGCGGGGCGTTTCCACCATGTTCGCCAGGGCGGCGTGGTGGCCGATCTCACGACTGCCGAAGGTGATTCCGTCGTGCGCCCCCGTGAGGACGGGGCCGGCCGGTTTCTCATCCGCCAGCATGGGGTCGTGCAGTTGCACAGCCGCTTCGATGCCTTCGCGGAGGATCTGGCCGCCCGGCTCGCCGAAGGGGCGCAGGTGGCCAGACTGCAGGCCCGAGGCGAATACGCCAGTGCGGACCTGGGGCTGACCGCTGATGTGATCAAGGTGTGGCTGGGAGAGGCGCGCCCGGAAGAAGTGGAATAGGTTCTCGGGTTCGCTGGATGCATCACAGGTGTGGGAGCGCCGCCCCGGCGCGAAGGGGGGATAGGAGGCCAGGCGGTCGCTCCTGCACGATATCTGCGGGCGGTTACGGGTTGCCCGCCGCCTCATCGGGGGAGAGGCCCGGGGCGGGTTTATTCGCCCAGGACAGCGCCTTTTCCAGGGGCATGGGGCGGGCGATATGATAGCCCTGCCCGAAGTCACAACCCATTTCTCTCAGCATGTCCAGGGTGAGTTCGTCCTCGATGCCTTCAGCCACCACGCGCATGTCCAGGTTGTGGGCCAGGTCGATGACGGACTGGACGATCTGGCGGTTGGGCAAGTCTGTGGCCATCTGTTGAACGAAACTCTTGTCGATCTTCAGTTCTTTGACCGGCAGTCTTCTCAGATAAGAAAGGGACGAATAGCCTGTGCCGAAATCATCGATGGACAGTGCAATGCCCATGCTGTGAAGAGTTTTCAGGATTTCCAATGCTTTCTTTGGGTCTTTCATCATGGCGCTTTCGGTGACTTCGAGCGTCAGGTTCTCTGGTTTCATGGACCAGATGTTGATGGCGCTCTGGATCAGTTCCGGTGTTTCATGGGAGTCCAGCAGCCTGGCGGAGAGGTTGAGTGATAGACGGGTATTATTGACGGCTTCTGACAGTCTGTGATATTCGCGAAATGCTACATTCAAAGACCAGAATGTGAGGGGGTGAATGAGGTCACATTGCTCCGCTGCCGAGATGAATTCGCCGGGCATGATCCATCCTTCCTGCGGGTGATTCCAGCGCATGAGAGATTCATGCCCATATAATTCCCCGTTCCTTATATCAACCTGGGGTTGATAAAAGAGGCATAATTCATCATTTTCCAAGGACAGGCGCAGATCGTTCTGCAATGCGATGATGCGTCGTCTACGCATGGTAAACGATTCATCATAGAAGGTAATCGCTTTACCTTGAATCTGTGTAACGTAAAGCGCGGATTCAGCGGCTCTGAGAAGTTCAACATGTTCAACTGCGTGATCCGGATAGATTGCGCAACCACAAGAGGCGTACAAACTGATGGCCGTACCCACTATGTCATGGCGTCCATTAATGATATCAAGGAACTTGTTTGCCGCAAGGTATGCTATCTGAGGTGCCTTTATGTCCGCCAATACGATGACAATCTCGTCATCACCTGTATTCATCAAGAGATCATCTTCCTTCAGTGTCGGTCGAATTTTCTCCATAATGCAGGATACGGATTGGAGCCATGCAGGATATCCATGAGAAATGCTCGTTTCCCGAAAGCCTCCCAATTGAAACAGCAGCAGGGCGCAGTAATGCCCGCTGCTGCGATGATGCGAGAGAATCTCTGACAGAGACCGCAAAAGCATCTGCCTGTTATGATGGGGAGCCCCCCGCCTGTTATCCTCGATGTCCATCGTTCAAATATAATATTCTTTCGGTTCTATCCCATATGCCTTGGGCGGGAGCGGTTTCTTGATTTCCACGAAGATTCCGAACTTGCTTCTAGGCTTGTCGGCGAGATTTAATATGGCATTGCGGTCGTAGGGTTTCTTGTCCTTGTCCAGTATCAGCATGACGCGGGGGTGCAGTCTATTGGTACGGTTCTGCGCGATGACGATTGCAACTTCGCCCGTATTCAGTTCCACGACGGTGCCAGGAGGATAAAGCCCGATGCATTGTATAAATTGTTCTACCATCTCAGCCTGGAAATCCTTGTTTCTACAACTGTAGATCTGTTGGATTGCTTCGTAGGAGGCTAAAGCGGCTCTATAAGGACGATCACTCGTAATGGCGTCATAACAGTCAACGAGAGACGCTATCCTCCCGTTGATTGATATGCGGTTTCCGGATATGCCACATGGATAGCCTTTACCATCATGCCTCTCGTGATGATGCATGACCAGTGTGATGATCTCCTTGTTACTGCCTTCCATGTCACTGACCAGTTCTGCGCCGATGTGGACGTGACGTTTTATGAGTTCATATTCCCTGCTCGTGAGTTTGGTTGGTTTGTTCAGAAGCTCATCGGGAAGTTGCAGCTTGCCGATATCAAACAGGAGCGTACCGATCGCCAGATTCTCCAGATTGGGCTTGGACAGGCCGAGGTGCCGGCCAAAGGCAATGGCGAGGGCGCTGGCGTCAACACAGTGGCGGTAGGTGTAACTGTCCTTGTCTTTCAATTGTTTCATCCACATGAAGGCATCAGGATTGCGTAATATGCTCTCAATGGTTGAGTTGAGAGTTTTCCTGATGGGGTCGGCCTTGAGCCTGGTTCCTTTGCAGATTCTCTCTGTGATGTCCGATACCAGGTTTAATGCGTTATCGTAACTTTTGCGCGCGATCTTGAGTTCTTCTTCCACGGGCGTGACGATGGGATATCTTTTATCTCCGCATGGGCTGAGGAATATACGCGTCAACTGCTCCTCATCCAGCCGCGTGGAAATCTCCAGATTCCTCGGTACTGCAACTCCCTTCTCTGGGTCCACATAGACATGATCACAGTAGTTTCTGAGCTTCTGGATGTCTTCAAGCGTCCTGATATGGAAGCCTTGGAAAAGAAAGTTCGTTTCCAGCCAGGGCCGATCAAGTTGCGAGACATACATGCCGAACTTGAGGTGCTCGACTTTGATCTTCTGTAGTTTATGAGTCATCCGGGCTTTGAGGCGTAGAGAAGTTTTGCTTGCAGAAATATCGGCGTGTAACCTTGAAAACATGAACCTGGAAAAAATCAGTGTTATAGTTCGGAAAACTGCCAATTAAAGATGTGTTTGGGGTACATATTATGCCCTCATGATGTCAGCGGTCCGATGACAGACGGCCAGGCATGCGGCACGGGAGTGGTTGGCCTGGTCGATTCCATGTAGAATACCTGTCGAGGCGCCGGTCTGTGCCATGTTGGCATTTACAATAACGCCGGCGAGTAACCATAGTCATTGGTTTCGATAAGGAATGCCTGCCATGGAACGATCCGTCTCTTTTTTTGCGGCCCTGTTCACGGGCTTTTTGCTGCTGTACGTCCCCGGCTCCGCCTGGAGCCGCTCCCCCGCACCGTCCGATGCCCGGGTCTATCTCATCAGTCCTGCCCATGGTGAAACCGTGACCAGCCCGGTCAAGGTGCGCTTCGGTCTTCAGGGCATGGGGGTGGCTCCGGCCGGGGTGGACAAGCCCGCTACCGGTCATCATCACCTGCTCATCAATGTGGATGTGCTGCCACCCCTGGACAAGCCCCTGCCCAAGGATGAACGTCATCGCCATTTCGGCGGCGGCCAGACCGAGGTGATCCTGGAGCTGCCGCCGGGCCGTCATACGCTGCGCCTGATCCTGGGTGACAAGAATCATGTCCCCCATGATCCGCCTTTGATTTCTCAACCTGTCACCATTGAAGTTGTAAAGCCGCGCTGAAGGCAGGCGCCGGGATTTCGGTCCTTTGGGCCTTCATCCGGCTTGCCTTTGGTCTTTTGTCAAAGTTAGGCCCAGGCGAATAACAAGCAGCGTATAATCGTCTCCATGGTCCTGCATCATGGTGCGGGTCCGGCCGATCCGGCGCGCCACGCCATCAGGGCGGCCTGGCTGGCGGACGAGTCGGAGACGGTGCGGCGCCTGTTGCCCCTTGCCACGCTGAACGAAGCCGCCGCCGCGCGCGTGGCGGCCCGGGCGCGCCTGCTGGTGGAAGCGGTGCGGGCGCGGCGTCTGGCCGGGGGCGGCCTGGATGCCTTCATGCACGAATACGATCTGTCGTCCCAGGAGGGGGTCGTGCTGATGTGCCTGGCCGAGTCCCTCTTGCGCATCCCTGACGCCGACACCGCCGACCGCCTGATCCAGGACAAACTGGCCCAGGCCGACTGGCGCCGTCACCTCGGAGCCGGGCATTCCCTGCTGGTGAACGCCGGCACCTGGGGGCTGATGCTCACCGGCCGGATCGTCCGGCTGGAAACGGAGATACGCCACGATCCCCTGGCCTTTCTGGGACATCTGGTGGCCCGCAGCGGCGAGCCCGTCATTCGCATGGCACTGCGCCAGGCCATGCGCATCATCGCGCATCAGTTCGTCATGGGGCGCGACATGGGCGAGGCACTGGAGCGCGCCCGCCGCGAGGGGGGGCGCGATGGAAAGCGGGGGCAGCATTGGGGGCATTGGCGTTATTCCTTCGATATGCTGGGCGAGGCGGCCCTGTGCCAGGCGGACGCGGATCGTTATTGCCAGGCCTATACCGAAGCCATCGCCGCGCTGGCGGGCAGCCATGACGCCGAGGATGTCTTTGCCGCGCCGGGGGTTTCCGTGAAACTGTCCGCGCTCCATCCCCGTTTCGAACCCCTGCAGCGTGACCGGCTGCTGCGGGAACTGGGACCGCGTCTGCTGATGCTGGCGTGCCGCGCCAGGGATGCGGGCATCGGTTTGACCATCGATGCCGAAGAGGCCGAGCATCTGGACGTGACCCTGGATCTCTTCGATTTCGTCTACACCCATCCATCCCTGGGAGACTGGGAGGGCTTCGGGCTCGCGGTGCAGGCCTACCAGAAGCGGGCCCTGCCGGTAATCGAATGGCTGGCCGGACGGGCTGCCACGGTGGGGCGGCGTATTCCCCTGCGCCTGGTGAAAGGCGCCTACTGGGACAGCGAGATCAAAAGGGCCCAGGAACAGGGGCTCAGCGGCTATCCCGTCTTCACTCGCAAGGCGGCCACCGACGTCTCCTATCTTGCCTGTGCCCGCCGTCTGCTGGAGCAGGAGCAGGCCTTCTATCCCCAGTTCGCCACTCACAATGCCCAGACCGTGGCGAGCCTCCTGGAGATGGCGGGGCCGGAGCGGGGGGGCGTGGGAAGGCGCTTCGAGTTCCAGCGCCTCCATGGCATGGGCGAGGCCCTTTATGAAGCGCTGCGGACCTTGCCGGAAGGGCGGCACGTCCCTTGCCGCGTTTACGCGCCGGTGGGCGGCTACGAGGAACTGCTCCCCTATCTGGTCCGGCGCCTGCTGGAGAACGGCGCCAATACTTCCTTCGTCAACCGCATCGTCGACGAGCGGGTCCCCGTCGAAGAGATCATTATGGATCCCGTCGCACGCATCCGCTCCCTGGCGGGGTGCATTGCCCATCCGCGCATTCCCCCGCCCGTGGATCTCTACCTGCCGCAACGCCGCAATGCCCTGGGCATCAACCTGGCCGACCGCGAGGCGCTCACAAATCTGATCGGCGAAATGGAGGCGGCACTGGCCACGCCCAGGCATGCGCGGCCCCTGGTGGATGGCGACGCCTGCAGCGGCGTGCCGCGGGAGATCCGCGATCCCGCCGCGCCGGCGCGCCTCGTGGGAACCGTGGAGGAGGCGGACGAGGCACTGGCGAGCCGGGCCGTGACCGTGGCGAGGCAGGCCTTCCCCGCCTGGTGTGCAAGCCCCGTGGAAGAACGGGCCGCCTGTCTCGAGCGTGTCGCGGATCTGCTGGAGGCGCGGCGGGCGGCATTCGTGGCCCTGGTGGTGCGCGAAGGCGGGCGCACCCTGCCCGATGCGCTGGCGGAACTGCGCGAGGCCGTGGATTTCTGCCGCTATTATGCGGCGCTTGCGCGGCAACAGGGGGCCTTGCTGCGGCTGCCCGGTCCCGTGGGGGAGCGCAACACCCTGTCTTTGCGGGGGCTGGGCGTGTTCGCCTGCATCAGTCCCTGGAATTTCCCCCTGGCCATTTTCACCGGGCAGGTGGCGGCAGCGCTGGTGGCGGGGAATTGCGTCATTGCCAAGCCTGCTTCCCAGACACCCCTGGTGGCCTCGCAGGTGGTGAGCCTGTTTCATGAGGCGGGTGTCCCCCCGGAGGTGCTGCACTTCCTGCCGGGGGGCGGCGAGGCGGTGGGCATGAGCCTGGTGCGCCATCCCCTGCTTGCGGGTGTGGCCTTCACCGGTTCCACGGCGACGGCCTGGCGGATCAACCGGACCCTGGCGGCGCGTCAGGCGCCCATTGCGGCGCTCATTGCCGAGACGGGGGGACAGAATGCCATGATCGTGGACAGTTCGGCCCTGCCGGAACAGGTGGTCAGCGATGTGCTGCGATCCGCTTTCAACAGCGCGGGCCAGCGCTGCTCGGCCCTGCGCATCCTGTATCTCCAGAAAGAGATTGCACCGCGTGTCATCCGGCTCTTGCAGGGCGCCATGGCCGAGCTGCGGCTGGGGGATCCCCTGCAGCCGGCCACCGACGTGGGACCGCTCATCGACCGTCCTGCCCGGGACAGGATCATGGCTCATGTCGCGCGCATGGAGCGCCTTGGACGGCTGCTGTGTGAGACGCCCCTCCCGGAGGAGGTCACGGAAGGCTGGTTCCTCGCCCCAAGGCTCTATGAAATTGAAAACCTGGATTGCCTGAAGGAGGAAGTCTTCGGCCCCGTACTCCATGTGGTGCGTTACGATGCCCATCGTCTCGATGCCGTGGTGGATGCCGTCAATGCCACGGGTTACGCCCTGACCCTGGGTATCCACAGCCGCATCGAGGCGACCGCCGAACGCATCATCGCACGGGCCCGCGCCGGGAACATCTATGTCAACCGCAACATGATCGGCGCAGTGGTGGGTGTACAGCCCTTCGGAGGCGAGGGGCTCTCGGGGACAGGACCCAAGGCGGGCGGCCCTCATTATCTGCTGCGCTTTGCCAGCGAACAGACCTGCACCTTCAATACCGCTGCTGTCGGTGGCGATCCGACACTTCTGGCACTGGCCGATGAGGATGGGGATCGTGAATTGTGCCAGTGACCCGGCGGCGTGCCAATGATGCACCACATGGAGCTGCCGCACTGACTTACTAAGACAATCGATAGTAAAGCGACCTTCAGCGGGTGGTCGGGCGCTCAGTCGCAAGGCGCGGTGGCGCCGCCATAGCGCGCCTATGACAAGCCGCCGCAACACCGCGAATGGCCGCCCGACCGCCCGCCCGGAGGGAGCGGCCCAGGCGTCCCGGCTCGGCGTTGCGGCCCTTGGAAAGGACCAGCCATTCTCTGCGGGTCGCGCCTTGATCCGGAACGCCTGGGTTGCTCTGAAGGTTGCTTTACTATCGATTGTCTTGGTACATGACGCTCTGTCGCGTCCTATTTGCCCATGAGTGTCTGAACGCCCTGTCATTTCGAGCGCAGCGAGAAATCTGGAGTCAGGGGGGCAAGATTTCTCCCTTCGGTCGAAATGACAACAGGGAAGGTCGGAATGACAACAGGGAAGGTTAAATGACAATAGGTGAGGTCGATATGACGGCGTGGGAGGTCGATGACAGACTCTAGAGTGAGAAGACCGCTTCCTTGTGATGGATGTAGCAACGGGGGCAGATATGTTTTCCTTTCGAGGTCACGATCCAGCCGTGTTCTGCGATTTCCTCCGGCGCGCCCTCCACCCAGGCGCAATTGTCCGTTGCGCGCCGTCCCTGCTGCCCTTCGCGCGGCCTGCCTCGCCGGTCCATCGGCTGCACGCAGTGAGGGTTGCAGATGTCACAGAAGGTGATGGTCTTGGTCGTCATGACATGGCCTTTCGGCAGTGAATGAGAAACCCTTTCGCGCCGGGGGTGGGCCTGTTGCCAGGGGCGGCCCCTGGCCGCGATAGCTTCTGCAGGCTTCCATGGGCATTTCTCACCGTCAGACCTCGCATTCGTAGGTCCGCAGCACCCGGCCGTTCTCGTCCACGCTTTCCAGGCGTACCGTGAAACCCCACAGCCGGGCCATGTGTTTCAGGACCTCGTCGGCGGATTTGTGCAGCGGGCGGCGGTTGTACTGGCTGTGGCGCAGGGTGAGGGAGCGGTCGCCGCGGATGTTGACCTCGTGGATCTGGATGTCGGGCTCGTTGCTGCCCAGGTTGTACTGATCCGCCAGCGCCTGGCGTATGTATCGGTAGCCTGCCTCATCGTGGATGGCGGTGACCTCCAGCTTGCGCTTGCGATCGTCGTCGAGGACGGAGAACAGGCGCAGTTCCCGGATGAGGCGCGGCGAGAGATACTGGGCGATGAAGCTCTCGTCCTTGAAATTGCGCATGGCGAAGTCCAGCGTCTCCAGCCAGTTGCTGCCGGCGATCTCCGGGAACCACCGGCGGTCCTCGTCTGTGGGGTTTTCGCAGATACGGCGGATGTCTCGCATCATGGCGAAGCCCAGGGCATAGGGATTGATGCCGGTGTAGTGGGGGCTGTCGAAGGGCGGCTGATGGATGACGTTGGTATGCGTCTGGAGGAACTCTATCATGAATCCGTCACTGAGCAGCCCCTCGTCGTAGAGCCGGTTGAGGATGGTGTAATGCCAGAAGGTGGCCCAGCCCTCGTTCATGACCTGCGTCTGGCGCTGGGGGTAGAAATACTGGGCCATCTTGCGCACGATGCGCACGATCTCGCGCTGCCAGGGTTCGAGGAGCGGGGCGTTCTTTTCAATGAAATAGAGCAGGTTTTCCTGGGGCTCGGCGGGGAAGCGTTGTTCGTTCTTCTCGTCCTTGCGCTTTTTCTTGAAGGGAATGGTCCGCCACAGGTCGTTGACCTGGGATTGCAGATACGCTTCCCGCTCCTTCTGCCTTGCCTTTTCCTCGCGTGCCGACAGGCGCGGCGGCCGCTTGTAGCGGTCCACGCCGTAGTTCATGAGGGCGTGACAGGAATCCAGGATCAGCTCCACTTCCGTTTCGCCGTAGCGTTGCTCGCAGTCGGCGACATAGTTCTTGGCGAAGATGAGGTAGTCGATGATGGCGTCGGCGTTGGTCCAGGTGCGGAACAGATAGTTGTTCTTGAAAAAGGAGTTGTGGCCATAGGCGGCGTGGGCCAGTACCAGGGCCTGCATCATCATAGTGTTTTCTTCCATGAGATAGGCGATACAGGGGTTGGAATTGATGACGATTTCGTAGGCAAGCCCCATATGACCACGCTTGTAGCGTTGTTCCACGTTGAGGAAGTGCTTGCCGAAGGACCAGTGATGATAACCCACCGGCATGCCTACCGAGGAGTAGGCATCCATCATCTGTTCGGAGCTGATTATCTCGATCTGGTTGGGATAGGTGTCCAGGCCATAGTCGGCGGCGACGCGCGCAATTTCGCGGTCATAGCGTTCGATGAGCTCGAAGCTCCATTCCGAGGAGTCCGACAAGGGTTTCCTGCTCATGATGCCTTCTTCCGGAACAGCTCGCGAAAGACGGGATAGATGTCTTCCAGGCCGTCGATGCGCTGCATGGCGAAATTACGGCAGTGTTCGCGCACGATGAGGTATTCGTGCCACAGGCGCTGATGTTCGTCGGGCGTGATTTCCACATAGGCGTAGTATTGCAGCAGGGGCATGATCCTGTTGATCAGCAGTTCACGGCATTTCGGTGAGTCGTCGTTCCAGTTGTCACCGTCGGAGGCCTGGGCGGCATAGATGTTCCAGTCGGAAGTCGGATAGCGGTCGAGGATGATGTCGTGCATGAGTTCCAGGGCGCTGGACACCACGGTGCCGCCCGTTTCCCGGGAATGGAAGAATTCATCCTCGTCCACTTCCTTGGCCGTGGTGTGGTGGCGGATATAGACCACGTCGATGCGTTCGTAATTGCGTGTCAGGAACAGGTAGAGCAGGATGAAGAAACGCTTGGCGATGTCCTTGCGCTCCTCGTCCATGGAGCCCGAAACATCCATGAGACAGAACATCACCGCCTGTGCCGTGGGCCTGGGCTGGTCGATGCGGTGGTTGTAGCGCAGATCGAAGGTGTCGATGAACGGGATGGCCTTGATCCGGCGCCGCAGCTCGCGGATCTCCTCTTCCAGGGCGGCGGCCCTGAGGCGTGACGCCTCGTCGTCACCGCCGGCCCTGAGCAGGGCATCCAGCTCCTCCTCGGCCTCGCGCAGGCGGGCGAGATGGGGTCCGCGCAGGGCGATGCGTCGCGCCAGGGCGCCGCGCAGGGAGCGCACCACGTTGATGTTGGTGGGGACGCCGTCGCGGCTGTAGCCGGCGCGCACCTTGCGGAATTCCGCATTGGTGGCAAGCTGGGTCTTCACCAGGTCGGGCAGGGCCAGGTCTTCGAAAAAGAATTCGAGAAATTCCTCGCGCGAGAGGTTGAAGACGAAATCATCCTCGCCTTCCCCCTGGTTGCTGGCTCGTCCGCCACTGCCGCCGCCTCCGGCCGGCGGTCGCTTGATCTTGTCGCCGGCGACGAAGTCCGTGTTGCCAGGGTGGACATATTCCCGCTCGCCGCCCGGTCCGTGGCGGAAAACAGGTTCGGAGATGTCGCGGGCCGGGATGTTGATCTTTTCGCCGCTGTCGATATCCGTGATGCTGCGTTCCGAGATGGAGTCGGCCACCGCCTTCTTGATCTGTGCCTTGAAGCGGCGGATGAAGCGCTGGCGGTTGACGGCGCTCTTGTTCTTGCCGTTGAGCCTTCTGTCTACGATGCGGGTCACGTCACCGTGCCGTCAGGAAGACTTGCGAACGCGCAGGTACCATTCCGTCAGCAAGCGCACCTGTTTTTCCGTATAGCCCTTTTCCACCATGCGGCGCACGAAGTCCTGGTGTTTCTTCTGGTCTTCCGCGGATGCCTTGGCATTGAAGGAGATCACCGGCAGCAGGTCTTCGGTGCTGGAGAACATCTTCTTCTCGATCACCTCGCGCAGTTTCTCGTAGCTGGTCCAGTGCGGGTTCTTGCCGTCGTTCTGGGCCCGGGCACGCAGCACGAAATTGACGATCTCGTTGCGGAAGTCCTTGGGATTGCTGATGCCCGCCGGCTTCTCGATCTTTTCCAGTTCCTCGTTGAGGGCGGCACGGTCGAAGTTCTCGCCGGTGTCGAGATCGTGATACTCCTCGTCCTGGATCCAGTAGTCGGCATAGGTGACATAACGGTCGAAGATGTTCTGTCCGTACTCGGAGTAGGACTCCAGGTAGGCCGTCTGGATTTCCTTGCCGATGAATTCCACGTATTGCGGGGCCAGATAGCCCTTGATGTAGGAGAGGTATTTCTCCTCCAGTTCCGGCGGAAACTGTTCCTGTTCGATCTGCTGTTCCAGGACATAGAGCAGGTGCACCGGGTTGGCGGCCACCTCGCTGTGGTCGAAATTGAAGACCCGGGAAAGGATCTTGAAGGCGAAGCGCGTGGACAGCCCCGACATGCCCTCGTCCACTCCCGCGTAATCGCGATATTCCTGATAGGACTTGGCCTTGGGATCCACGTCCTTGAGATTCTCGCCGTCATAGACACGCATCTTGGAGAAGATGTTGGAGTTCTCGGGTTCCTTGAGGCGGGACAGTACCGCGAACTGGGCCATCATGCGCAGGGTGTCCGGGGCGCAGGGCGCGTCCGCGAGGGAACTGTTGCGCAGCAGTTTCTCGTAGATCTTGACCTCTTCCGACACCCGCAGGCAGTAGGGCACCTTGACGATGTAGATGCGGTCGAGGAAAGCCTCGTTGTTGCGGTTGTTCTTGAAGCTCAACCATTCGGATTCATTGGAATGCGCGAGGATGATGCCGTCGAAGGGAATTGCCGACAGTCCCTCGGTGCCCATGTAGTTTCCCTCCTGGGTCGCCGTGAGCAGGGGATGGAGCACCTTGATGGGGGCTTTGAACATCTCCACGAATTCCAGGATGCCCTGGTTGGCCAGGCACAGCCCGCCCGAATAGGAATAGGCGTCGGTATCGTCCTGGGCGTACTGTTCCAGCTTGCGGATGTCCACCTTGCCCACCAGGGACGAGATGTCCTGGTTGTTCTCGTCGCCGGGCTCGGTCTTGGCAATCGCGATCTGCTTGAGGATGGAGGGGCGCAGCTTGACGACCCGGAAACGGGTGATGTCGCCGTTGTATTCGTGGAGGCGTTTCACCGCCCAGGGAGACATGATCCCCTTCAGATAGCGGCGCGGGATGCCGTAGTCGTCTTCGAGAATGTCGGCGTCTTCTTCGACCGAGAACAGGTTGAGGGGCGACTCGTTGATGGGGGAACCCTTGATGGCGTAAATGGGCTGCTTTTCCATGAGGGACTTGAGTTTTTCCGCCAGCGAGGACTTGCCGCCACCCACGGGGCCCAGGAGATAGAGGATCTGTTTCTTCTCTTCCAGGCCCTGGGCGGCGTGGCGGAAATAGGAGACGATCTGTTCGATGGTCTCCTCCATGCCGTAGAAGTCCCGGAAGGCGGGGTAGATCTTGATGACCTTGTTGGAGAAGATGCGGCTCAGGCGCGGGTCCCGGCGCGTATCGACGAGCTCCGGTTCGCCGATGGCGAGCAGCATCCTCTCTGCCGCCGAGGCATAGGCCGTGGGGTCGCTCTTGCAGATCTCCAGGTATTCCTGGAGGGAGTATTCCTCTTCCTTGGCCTCTTCGAAACGGGACTGGTAGTGATCGAATATGCTCATGATAACGCCCTCTTGAAAGTACAGCCTGCTTCTCGTCTGAGCGCCCGCGACCGCTGTCCCACGCCCGTGTTGTTATTCTTCCGTAAGGACGTTACTCCGGGCGTCTCTCGTTTCCGGAGTCATTGCAATGACCATGCCAGGACCATGTCCCCACTTTTGTGGAGCCACTGTTCATATCGTCATGGAGAGGTGCGCAGAATCGATGTCTGCCTGCACACACACCCTGTCGCCGGAACGCCGCTCTGAAGTCGTTCCGGCCCTGGAGAGGTATTTGCCGTTTCCCGTATCATGGCGACATTTTTATGACGCTTTCTGTGCGCGGAGTGGGATACACGTCGCACTTTCCAGTATCGATGCCGCCATTGCATCTCTTTACCAAATTTGACCCGGGCGGCGGCGCCGAGTTCAACCTGCTCGACAGGGTATAAGGGGTATCTGCCGGGCCTCCAGGGCATGAAAACAGGAGTGCGAAACTGTTGCCAGAATGTGTCAAAATGGTGTATATCAGAAAAAACATACCCGGCCGTTCTCCCCGGCCATTCTCATGGAACGGGAATGAGGGAATGAGAATGAGGGTATGCATGGCAGTACGCCGAACAAGAAAAACAAGCAGAACAACAACAAGCATGCCTGGCACGAACCGTCCAGGCCGACAAGCCAAAGCCCGGGCAGGACAGCCAGTCAGGCTGACGGGCACAACAATGGATTCGCGCGGCCATGCCTGATCTGAACAAGACCGTCATCAAGCTGTCCAAGCGCGCCTATTATCTGATGGGGAAGAGGCGCTACAACGAGGCAGAGAAGGTATTCAAGGAAGCCTATGCCCTGGACAAGGAGAACGCCTATATTCTCGTCGGCCTGGGTGATGTCTATCGCAAGCTCAAAAACTTTCCCCGCGCCATCAAGTACTACGAAGAGGTCCTGGCCATCGACCCGCGCAACGTCTTCGCCTTGCGCGGCATGGGCAATGCCTACCGCGGTCTGCAGCAGCCCGAAAAGTCCCTGATCTACTGGGACCGTTACCTCCAGTGCAACCGGTATGACAGCCATGTGATGGTGCGCATGGCCGATTCCTACAAGAAGCTCGGCCGTTTCGACGAGGCATTGCAGCTCTACCTCAAGGCCATCGAGATCGGCGGCAACGAGAAATATGCCCGGCTGGGACTGGGCACCCTGAAATACAAGCTGGGGGACGACGATACGGCGCTGGAGTGTTTCGAGAAGTACCTGGTCTTCGACGACAGCAACGTGGCGGTGCTGACCATGATGGGCAATATCTGCCAGCGCCGCAAGCAGTTCGAGCGCGCCGCCGCCTATTTCAAGCGCACCATCGAGCTGGATCCGGACAATGCCTTTGCCCTCTACGGGCTGGGCAATTGCGCGCGGGGGATGCGCAACTTCGCCGATGCCATCCGCTACTGGTCGCGGGTGCTCGAGCTGGAGCCGGAGAACCAGAATCTCTACACGCGGGTGGGCGATGCGCTGTGTGCCATGGGGCGCCTGGACGAGGCCCGCCGCCATTACGAGAAGAGCCTGGCCATCGGCTTTGATCCCTATGCCCTGCTGGGGCTGGCCAACATCCATTGCAGCCGGCAACATTACGAGGAGGCCGAGGGGTGTTGCCGCAAGATCCTGGACAAGCTGCCCAACAATGCCCGCGCCCTGAAGGAACTGTCCAGGATCTATGAGGGCAAGGGCGAGCGGGAGAAGGCGGAACTCCTGCGCGAGCAGCTGTCCATGTAGCGGGGGTTCGGCCGGGCGCGCCGCCTTCGGAGCCGGCTGCTCAACGTGCCTCGTGTCATCCATTGCGTCTTTCCTTGTGTCTCCAGGGCCATCCTTTCTGATATCCATTGTTCCTCGTCACTGATCGGCGTATGATTCCGTTGGCATCGATCTTGCCTTTCAAATTTCTGGAGCGCCTTCTGGCATGACAACAAGAACGACGGATTTTCAATGGACGACCTGACGGCGGACAATTTCCTGCATCACCTGCAGCGGGCTTCCCATCTCGCGGGTTTCAATGCCGCCTATCTTGAAGATCTCTACGAGCGTTATCTCCAGGATCCCGCTTCCGTCGCCGAGGACTGGCAGCGTTTTTTCGCCGGCCTGGCGCAGGAGGAGGAAGCGCGGCGCGCGCTGGTCCATCATCGGCTGCGAGATGCGCTGCGCCGTCTCCCCGGCGTGCCGCCACCGGCGCCCCGCCCCGGAACCGGGCGGGGCGGGGCCGGCCCCGTCGCCGCCGTGCCGGCGGGGCTTGCCGTCAGGCAATGCCGCGTCGGCCAGCTCGTGGATGCTTACCGTTCCGACGGCCATCTCGTTGCCGATTTCGATCCCCTGGGCATGCGGGAGCGGCCACCCGCCCCGCGCCTCGATCCGGCCTACCACGAGCTGGGCGAAGCGGATCTGGACCTCGCGTTCGAGACGGACATTCCCGGCGCGGAGGGTCGCCGCCCCCTGCGCGAGATCATCGCCGTTCTGCGCCGCATCTATTGCGGCCACATCGGGTTCGAGTACATGCACATCCCCGAGGAGACGGAGCGGGCATGGCTCCGGGAGCGCATCGAGTCATACCATCTGCAGGCACCGTCCGCCGAGGTCAGGCGGCGCCTGCTGCAGCGTCTCACCGCCGCCGAGGGGCTGGAACGCTATCTCCATACCAAGTACATGGGACAGAAGCGCTTTTCCCTCGAGGGCGCGGAGAGCCTCATTCCCCTGCTGGAGGAACTGATCCAGCGCGGCGGTACGCAGGGACTGAAGGAGATCGTCATCGGCATGGCCCACCGTGGCCGCCTCAACGTCCTGGTCAACATCATGGGCAAGTCGCCCGCCGAGCTGTTCGAGGAGTTCGAGGGCAAGGTGGTCCACAACAACGAGCGGTCCGGGGATGTGAAATACCATCTGGGTTTCTCCTCCAATATCGATACGCCCGGCGGCGCGCTGCATGTCTCCCTGGCCTTCAATCCCTCACACCTGGAGATCGTCGATCCGGTGGTGGAGGGTTCCGCGCGTGCGCGCCAGGAACGGCGCAAGGACCGCGACGGTTCCCGCGTGATGTCCATTCTGATCCATGGCGATGCCGCCTTCTCGGGACAGGGGGTGGTGATGGAGACCTTCAACATGTCCCAGTCGCGCGGCTATTCCACCAAGGGGACCATCCATGTCATCGTCAACAACCAGATCGGTTTCACCACCAGCAACCAGAAGGATGCGCGTTCGACCCTGTACTGTTCCGACGTGGCCAAGATGGTCAATGCGCCCATCTTCCACGTCAACAGCGACGATCCCGAGGCGGTGTTCTTTGTCAGCCAGCTGGCGCTGGATTACCGCATGCGCTTCCGCAAGGACGTGGTGATCGACCTGGTCTGTTACCGCCGCCACGGCCACAGCGAGGTGGACGAGCCGGCCGTGACCCAGCCCATGATGGTGCGCCGCATCAGGTCCCTGCCCACGGTGAGGGAATCCTATGCGCGGCGCCTGCAGGAAGCGGGCGTGGTCGATGACGCCCTGACGGAGACGCTGGCGGAAGAGTACCGTGCCATGCTGGATGCGGGGCAATGCACCGTGCCCTATATTTCGCGCCATGACGATGTGCGGGACTTCGGCCTGGAAGACTGGTCGCCCTACGTGGGAAAGGACTGCACCCTGCCCGTGCCCACTGCCGTCGATCTGCAGACCATCCGGGAGCTGACGGTGCGCATGACCACCTTGCCCCAGGGCTTCGAGCTGCATCCCAGCGTGGCCAAGATCTTCGAGAACCGACGCAAGATGGCGGCCGGCGCCTTGCCGCTGGACTGGGGATTCGCCGAGAATCTCGCCTACGCCACGCTCGTGACCGCAGGTCACCCGGTGCGCCTGTCGGGACAGGACAGCGGACGCGGCACCTTCTTTCATCGCCACGCGGTGGTCTATTGCCAGAAGAACGGTGATGCCTATGTGCCCCTGCGCCACCTTGCGGAAGACCAGGCCAATTTCCTGGTGACCAATTCCCTGCTGTCCGAGGAGGCGGTGCTGGCATTCGAATACGGTTATGCCACCACCGATCCCAAGACCCTGGTGATCTGGGAGGCGCAGTTCGGCGATTTCGCCAACAACGCCCAGGTGGTGATCGACCAGTTCATCGTCGCGGGGGAACAGAAGTGGGACCGGCTGTGCGGTCTGGTGCTGTTCCTGCCTCATGGCTACGAGGGCCAGGGCCCGGAACATTCCTCGGCCCGCCTGGAGCGTTATCTGCAACTGTGCGCCGAGCGCAACATCCAGGTCTGCGTACCCACCACGCCGGCACAGATGTTCCATCTCCTGCGCCGGCAGATCTTCATGTCCTGCCGCAAGCCGTTGGTGGTCATGACCCCCAAGAGCCTGTTGCGCCACAAGCAGTCGGTGAGCACGCTCGAGGACCTGACCGCGGGGGGGTTCAGGGTCCTGATTCCGGAGATCGACGAGATCCGGGACGACAAGGTGCGTCGCGTCGTCCTGTGCACCGGCAAGGTGTTCTACGACCTCATCGAGAAGCGCCGCAGCGACGGCCGCGACGATATCGCCATCATCCGCCTGGAACAGCTCTATCCCTTCCCCAAGGAGGCGTTGCGCCGGGAATTGCAGCGCTATGCCGGGGTCCGGGAATATGTCTGGTGCCAGGAGGAGCCCAAGAACCAGGGCGCATGGTATTCCATCCAGCACAATATCCGCGAAGTGCTGGGTGAGCGGGCGAAATTGCGCTATGCCGGACGGCCGCCGTCCGCGGCGCCGGCGGTGGGGTATCCCCTGCTGCACATCAAGCAATTGTGCGCCTTCCTGGAGGAGGCCATCGCCGCGCCCCTTGAGAATCCCGTTGAGAACTGAACGACCGGTCCAAGAGACATTGCCAGGAGACGAGGAGACACCATGGCGACGATGATCAAGGTCCCGCCCTTTCCCGAATCGGTGACCGAAGGCACGGTGGTGAGCTGGCACAGGCAGCCCGGAGAGCGCGTGCGACGCGACGAGCCCCTCGTGGACGTGGAGACCGACAAGGTGATGTTCGAGGTGCCCGCGCCCGCCGACGGCGTGCTGGAGAAGATCCTGGTGCAGGCGGGGGAGACGGTCACCGCCGGGCAGGATCTCGGCGTGCTGGCCGAGGGAGGGGCGGACGCGGCGACGGCTCCCTCCGGGGCGGCACCTTCCCGGACGGGATCGGCGACAGAACCGGTAACAGAAGCGGCGCCTGCCCCACGGGCCGAAGACACGGCCGGTGGCGAGCCCCCCGTCGTTTCGCCGTCCGCGCGACGCCTCATCGCCGAGCATGGCCTGGATCCCGCCCGCATCGAGGGCAGCGGGCGGGGCGGGCGCATTCTCAAGGAAGATGTGCTGCGCTACCTGGAAGAGGCGCCGTCGTCTCCCGGCACGGCCGCGGCGCCGGTCGCAGCCCCGGTGACTGCCCAGCCCCCGCCATCCCCTGCCGCGCCCGCTGTCCCGCCGCCGGTGGACGTGGCGACGGAAGCCCCGGCCGGGGAACGCGAGGAGCGGCGTGTTCCCATGACCCGCCTGCGGGCCCGCATCGCCGAGCGCCTCGTGGAGGCCCAGCACACCGCGGCCATCCTCACCACATTCAACGAGGTCGACATGGGTTCCGTCATGGACCTGCGGCGGCGTTACCGCGAGGCCTTCGAGAAGACCCATGGCGTGCGCCTGGGCTTCATGTCCTTTTTCGTCAAGGCCAGTGTGGAGGCCCTGCGGCGTTTTCCCGTGGTCAATGCCTCGGTGGACGGCACGGACATCGTCTATCACGACTATTACGACATCGGTGTCGCCATCGGCGCCCCGCGAGGCCTGGTGGTCCCCGTCCTGCGCGATGCGGATCGCCTTTCCATGGCGCAGATCGAACAACGGATCAATGACTATGCCGCCCGCGCCAAGGACGGCAAGCTCAAGCTGGAGGAGCTGAGCGGCGGCACCTTCACCATCACCAATGGCGGCGTGTTCGGTTCATTGCTCTCCACCCCGATCCTCAATCCCCCGCAGAGCGCCATTCTCGGGATGCACAAGATCCAGGAACGGCCGGTGGTGCGGGACGGCGAGATCGTCGTGCGCCCCATGATGTATCTCGCCCTGTCCTACGATCACCGCCTCATCGACGGCCGCGAGGCGGTGCAGTTTCTGGTCACCATCAAGGACATGCTGGAGGATCCGGCACGCATGTTCATCGGTATCTGAGGCACGAGCCATCATGGAAAAATTCGACGTCATCGTCATCGGGGCCGGGCCGGCGGGCTACGTGGCCGCCATCCGCTGCGCCCAACTGGGACTGAAGACCGCCTGCGTGGACAAGTGGCTGGATGCGGAGGGCCGGCCTTCCCTGGGCGGGACCTGTCTCAATGCGGGCTGCATTCCCTCCAAGGCCCTGCTGGAGTCGTCCGAACTCTATGTCCGCCTGCGCGACGAGTTCCCGGAGCACGGCATCCAGCCCGGCAGGGCGCGCATCGACATCGCCGCCATGATGGCCCGCAAGGACCGGGTGGTGCGCGAACTGACGCAGGGCATCGCCCAGCTTTTTCAGGCCAACGGCGTGGTGTCCGTCCAGGGCCATGGCTGCCTGCAGCCGGACAGGAGCGTGCGCGTCACGGACGATACCGGCAAAACCGCCGCCTACCGGGCCGAACACGTCATCCTCGCGCCCGGTTCGCGGCCCACGCAACTGGCGGCGGCGCCGGTGGACGGCGACCGCATCGTGGATTCCACCGGGGCCCTTGCCTTCGAGGCCGTCCCCGGGCGCCTCGGCGTGATCGGCGCCGGCATCATCGGCCTGGAGCTGGGCAGCGTCTGGCAGCGCCTGGGGTCCGAAGTGGTCCTGCTGGAGGCGCAGCAGGACTTTCTCACCATGGCCGACCGCCAGGTCGCCCGCGAGGCCCTGAAGACCTTCACACGCCAGGGACTGGAGATTCGTCTCGGTGCGCGGGTGTTGTCCTGCCGGGTCAGGCGCAACAAGGTCGAGGTCCGTTTCCAGGATGGCGACGGCGAGCAGTCATTGAAGGTGGACCGCCTCATCGTGGCCGTGGGACGCCTGCCCAACATCGACGGCCTGTGCGCGCCCGGTACCGAACTGGCGCTGGATGAGTGGGGCTATGTCCACGTGGATGAACAGTGCCGCACCAGCCTGCCCGGCGTCTATGCCATCGGCGACGTGGTGCGCGGACCCATGCTTGCCCACAAGGGCTCCCAGGAGGGCGTGATGGTGGCCGAACTCATCGCGGGCCGTCATGCCACGGTGGACTACGATCTCATTCCCAGCGTCATCTATACCCAGCCAGAGATCGCCTGGGTGGGCAGGCACGAGCAGGCCCTGCAGGCGGACGGCATTCCCCATGCCAGTGGTGTCTTTCCCTTTGCCGCCAACGGGCGCGCGCGTGCCGCCGGCGAGACCGGTGGATTCATCAAGGTGTTGTCCCATGCGCGCACCGACCGGGTGCTGGGCGTGCACATGATCGGGGCCCATTGCTCCGAACTCATCGCCCAGGCCGTGGTGGCCATGAGCTTCGGCGCCAGCAGCGAGGACCTGGGCATGACGGTGTTCGCCCATCCCACCCTGTCCGAGGCCTTTCACGAAGCGGCCCTGGCGGTCCACGGGGAGGCCATTCACATGGCCAGGAAGGCGGTGAGACGCAGGGCCGAGTGATGGGCAGTGGTGACAGGTGAGGGCGGGCTTGTATCACAGCGCTCACCCGGCACATCATTCATCACTCGTTATCAACTTTCGACGATGGAATAAGTCACTATGAATCTGCACGAATACCAGGCCAAGGCGCTGTTCGCCGACTACGGCATTCCGGTGCCCGGGCATCGGGTGATCCGCGCCCTGGACCAGCTGCCGTCGGCGCTGGAGGCCCTCGGCGGTCAGCGCTGGGTGGTCAAGGCGCAGGCCCATGCCGGCGGGCGGGGCAAGGCGGGTGGGGTGAAGCTCACCGAGGGACGGGAGGCCACCCGTGACGCGGTGGCCGCCCTCCTGGGATCGCGCCTGGTGACCTACCAGACCGGTCCCCAGGGCAAGCCTGTCAACGAGGTCCTGCTGGAGCGGCCCTGCGACATCGACCGGGAGCTTTACCTGGGGATGGTGGTGGACCGCGCCCGCCGCCGCGTCGTGGTGATGGCCTCCACCGAAGGGGGCGTGGAGATCGAGCAGGTGGCGGCAAGCCGTCCCGACAAGATCCTCCAGGCGGTGATCCATCCCCTCGTGGGCCTGCAGCCCTACCAGTGTCGCGATCTGGCCTTCGGCCTGGGCCTGAGGGGAGAGCAGATCAAGCAGTTCACCCGCATCCTGACCGCGCTGGCGCGCCTTTTTCACGACAAGGACCTGAGCCTGGTGGAGATCAATCCGCTGGTGGTGACGGCGCAGGGGGATCTGCTGTGCATCGACGCCAAGATCAATGCCGACGACAATGCCCTGTACCGTCACGAGGAGATCCGCGCCCTGCGCGACCTGCGCCAGGAGGATCCCCGCGAAGTGGAGGCCAGCGAATGGGATCTCAACTACATCGCCCTGGACGGCAACATCGGCTGCATGGTCAACGGCGCCGGCCTGGCCATGGCCACCATGGATCTCATCAAGCTGGTGGGCGGCAGCCCCGCCAACTTCCTGGACGTGGGCGGCACCGCCACCCGCGAACGGGTGGCGGAGGCCTTCAAGCTCATCCTCGCCGACCACAAGGTCAAGGGCGTGCTGGTCAACATCTTCGGCGGCATCGTGCGCTGCGACATCATCGCCGACGGCATTGTCGGCGCGGTGAAGGAAGTGGAGATCCAGGTGCCCGTGGTGGTGCGCCTGGAAGGGACCCATGCGGCGCAAGGGCGGGAGATCCTGGCGCGCAGCGGTCTGGAGATCACGGCGGCCGCGGACCTGACCGAGGCGGCCCGGACCATCGTTTCCCTGGTGAACGCATCATGAGCATACTCGTCGACAAGGAGACCCGCGTGATCTGCCAGGGTTTCACGGGCAGGCAGGGTACTTTTCATTCCGAGCAGGCCATCGCCTACGGCACCCGCCTGGTGGGCGGGGTCACGCCGGGCAAGGGGGGGCAGACCCATCTGGGACTGCCGGTGTTCGATACCGTGAAACAGGCGGTGGCCGCCACCGGCGCCGATGCCAGCATGATCTATGTGCCGGCCCCCTTCTGCAAGGATGCCGTGCTGGAGGCCATCGATGCCGGCCTCAGGCTGGTCGTGTGCATCACGGAAGGCATTCCCACCCTGGACATGCTGGAGGCCAAGTACGTCGCCGACGAGGCCGGCGTGCGCCTCATCGGGCCCAATTGCCCCGGCGTCATCACCCCGGGGGAATGCAAGATCGGCATCATGCCGGGCGACGTCCACCGCCCCGGACGCATCGGCATCATCTCCCGTTCCGGCACCCTCACTTACGAGGCGGTGAAACAGACCACGGACCTGGGGCTGGGCCAGAGTACCTGCATCGGCATCGGCGGCGACCCCATCCCCGGCACCAGCTTCGTGGACTGCCTGCGCCTGTTCGAGGCCGATCCCGGCACCGACGCCATTCTCATGGTGGGCGAGATCGGCGGCACGGCCGAGGAAGAAGCGGCCGAGTACATCCAGACCGCCGTGAACAAGCCGGTGGTGGCCTATATCGCCGGGGTGACCGCGCCCAAGGGCAAGCGCATGGGACATGCCGGGGCCATCATCGCAGGCGGCAAGGGCACGGCCGAGGAGAAATACGCCGCCCTGGAAGCCGCCGGCGTCACCACCACCCGTTCGCCCGCGGAAATGGGCGTGACGCTGCAGCGGGTGTTGCCGGGTCATTGACGCTTGCGTTATTGACTGACAGGCCACGTGCAGCCTGGATGCCGGCCCGAGGGCAGGCACCGCCTTGTCATTTCGCCGACATTTCCTTGTCATTTCGACCACACCTCCTTGTCATTTCGACCGCACCTCCTTGTCATTTCGACCGCACCGCCTTGTCATTTCGACCGCAGGGAGAAATCTTATATCGGCGGTATCGGATTCCTCGCTGCGCTCGGAACGACGAAGA
>JALSIC010000003.1 GCA_026981935.1 Gammaproteobacteria bacterium | reverse complement strand
CGAAACGGTCGGTGCTGTCCGGGGCACGGAAGGCCGTGCCGGCGGCGGCCGTGAAGCGCGTGTTGGTATTCAGCCGGTAGCCGTATTCCACGTCCCAGGTGAAGTAGCTGCCGAAGCTGTCGTGATCGGTGAGACGGGCCGCAAGCAGCACGCGATGGGCGCCCAGGTCCATGTCGTCCTGCAGGTAGACGGCCTTGACCGAGGTTTCTTCCTCGAAGGACGTGCCGAAGCTTCTCGCGGCGGTGTCCTCGCGCGACAGCCACAGGCCTGTGCTGAGCAGGTGGCGCTCGCCGAGCTGGATGTCGTTTTGCCAGTCCAGCAGACCGCGCCGGGTGTGGGCATAGTCACTGCCCTGGTTCTGGTCGATCTCGTCGATGGTATGACTCAGGCGCAGGAGGCTGGACCATGCTGCGCCCGGTGCCGCCTTCAGGGTGAGCGCGGTGACCCGGTTCTCGTAGTCCTGATCCAGCGGGGTGAGAAAGAAATCCAGGTATTCCGTGTTGCCCGCAGCGCGCCACAGGCTCACTTCCGCATCCACGGGGCCGAAGGCGGTGCCCAGATACGCGTTGATAGTGGTGTTGTCGTGTCCCCGGTCGATGTCGGAGGTGTCACGGGTAGGGAATCCGTCGCTCTCCAGCCCGCTGACGGTGATGCCGCTGCGCCGGTCACCCTCGCGGTGGCGCAGGTCCAGGGTCGCCGTGCGGGTCTCGTATTTGCCCACGCCATAGGCGAGTTCGGCCCGGGTCCCGGCCTGTGGCGAACGGGTGATGATGTTGATGACCCCGCCGATGGCCTCGGAGCCGTAGAGGGTGGAACGGGGGCCCTTGACGATTTCGATGCGCTCGATGATGGCGGGGTTGATGTTCTGCAGCGCCGCGCCGCCGATGGTTCCGGGGTTGATCTTGACGCCGTCCACCAGCACCAGGGTGTGGTTGCTGTCGGTGCCGCGCATGAACAGGGACGCGGCCTGGCCGGGGCCGCCGTTGCGGGCGATCTCCAGCCCGGCATGGAAGCGCAGCAGATCGGCCACGTCGGTGGCCTGGCTGCGGGCGATGTCCTCGCGGGTGATGACGATGACCGGTGCCAGGGTTTCGTCTGCGATCTCCGCGGTCCGGGTCGCGGTGACGATCACGGGCGCAAGGCCGCCGGTTGCTTCGTCTGCAACGGCGGCAGGCGAGACCACCGTGATGGACAACAGCAGGGGGGTGATCGGCAAGATGGCCGCAAGGAAGGCGGACAGACGGGGATGCTTCATTTCTCCTCCTCGATATGTTCTCTGCGCACACCCGCGCAGGGTGTTTTTCTTCGTCGCGGAGGGGAAAACGGAGGGAAAGGCACGCAAGTGGCTGTCCCGTCCCGCCCGCCGCGACACGGTTTTCGTCACATGGCTCCAGGCCGGTCTCCGGGCTCACGAGTGGCGGAAGGGAAACCCGTGGATGCAGGTTCCCGGGGCCGGAAGCGGCGCCTTCCCATGCGCGGGGCACAGTGGCGGTTGCCGCTCCATGACTCGTTTACCGTTGCGGGGGCAGCGCCGGACTTGTCCAACCTGTCGAGGCCGATATCGAAGCCGATATCGAAGCCGATATCGAAACAGGGCAGGGACGCACCGGCTTCCCGTTTCATTCCCCTGTCAGGATCGGGCAGGGGAACACCTGAAGCAGGGGACAGGGTAATGGGTAACGGCGGTGGAGTAAAGCGGCCTGTTCGTTGTCCGAGTGCGCCAGGGCGGCGCCGGCGGATGGGCTCAGCGAGCCGGCGGCTTCCCGGCCGCGAAATGTCTCGGCCACAACAAGAGGATTGCAAGCAGCCAGACGGCGAAGGCACCGCTGCCCCCCGTGGCGGGGGTGAAAAAGGGCGGGGTGACAGTGGTGGTCTCCGTGGCCGAGTTGTCGGCCGGATTGGCATCACTGGCCAGGGCTGTCACCGTGGTCGTACTCTGGAATTCGCCGGCGCCACGGGGACGGATGACCAGGGCAATGGTGGCGCTGGCGGTGGGTGCAAGGCGTCCCAGCTCACAATGCACGGTGTTGTAATTGCGGCTGCAGTTTCCCTGGGAGGGCGAGGCCGAGACGAGGTTGGTGTCCTGCGGGATATCGTAGCTCAGGCGCACCCCCTGGGCCGTGCTGGCGCCCTGGTTGGCGACCACGGCGGTGTAGGCGATTTCTTCCCCCTGGTCGATGGGATCGCTTGCATCGCTCAAGGTGACGACGAGATCGCTGCTGCCGTCGGCCACCCGGGCGAGAAAGGCATCGCTGGCCACGACGGTGTCGGTGCCGTCCTTTTCATTGCGGTGCAGGGCCTGTGCGGCATCGTCGCTCAAGGGCAGGTCCACGGAGAAGCTGTAACCGGCGAAGTAGACCTGCCCGGCATCGCCCAGGGCCAGGGTGTTGGCATAGTCGTTGTACTGGCCGCCGTAGAGGCTGGCAAAGACCAGGTCGGAGGCATCGGCATTGAACTTGGCGAGAAAGGCCTCCGAGTCATAGACGATGACGGCATCGTCCAGGCGCTGGGGCGGCGAGGGGTAGAAGGGGGCCCGCGTGGGAAAATCGCGGGAGAGGGTGCTGCCGGTGACGTAGATTTCGCCGCTGGCGTTGACGGCCAGGTCGTTGATGACATCGCCCGATCCGCCACCGAGATAGGTGAAGAAGTCCAGGGAGTCACCCGTTGCATTGAGGCGGGCGACGAAACCGTCGTAGCCGCCGTCGATGGTGTCCTGGTAGGCGCTGGTGAAGGGCGCGCCGGGGAAATTGGCGGAACGGGTCTCGCCGGCCACGTAGGCGCGGCCCGCGCTGTCCACGGCGATGGCATTGCCGTAGTCGTAGCGTTCCCCTCCCAGGTAGGTGGCATACACCAGGTTCGCACCACCAGGATCCAGCTTGAAGACGAAGGCGTCGTAGGTCGTGTCTTTCCGTGCGGGTGTGCCGTGACTGGTGGGTTGGCCATGCAGGG
Organism: Gammaproteobacteria bacterium; assembly: GCA_026981935.1. GTDB lineage: Bacteria > Pseudomonadota > Gammaproteobacteria > SZUA-140 > SZUA-140 > S012-109. The sequence continues at coordinate 31,241 of JALSIC010000003.1, read as the reverse complement.
GATCGTCCACCTCCGGGCCGTCACATTGGCCGGTGAGCCCGCATTGGGTATCCAGGGCACCGGCGGTGGTGGGGAAATCCTGGGACGAGGTGTAGCCGGTGACATAGGCGTTGCCGCCGGCGTCGATGGCGATGTCCCGGGCGATGTCGCTGGTGGCCCCGCCCACGTAGGTGGCATAGAACAGGGTGGAGCCGTCGCCATTGAGCTTGGCGACGAAAACGTCTTCATGGCCGGAGAAGGTCGTCTTGAAGGCACCTGCCGTGGCAGGGAAATCGCCCGAGGCGGTGCTGCCCGTCACATAGGCATTGCCGGCGCCGTCCACTGCCAGGGCATGGGCCAGGTCGTCGCCGGCCCCGCCCAGGAAGGTGGAATAGACCAGTGTCGTGCCGTCGCCCCTGAGACGGGTGACGACGGCTTCCAGGCCCTCGTCGCAGATGCCATCCGCCGGCGCCACGTCGGTGCAGGCGGGGTCGATGGAACCGGCCGTGGTGGGATAGTCCGCGGAGCGGCTGTAACCCGTGATGTAGATGTCTCCCGTTGCGTCCACGGCGATGTCCGTCGCACGGTCGATACGCCCGCCGCCAAGATAGGTGGTGAAGATCACGCTGCCGTCGGGGGCCAGCTTGGTGACGAAGATGTCGTCCTTCCTGAAGGCGGGGCCATCGGAGAGAGTTTCCTCGTCGCAGTCACCGTCGCTGCCACACGCCGTATCGTAGGCACTGTTGCTGGCAAGGTCGGCGGAGGTGGTGTCGCCGGTGAGATAGATGTTGCCGGCACTGTCCACGGCCATGGCGCTCACCCGGTCGTCGCTGTTGCCCCCCAGGTAGGAGGCGTAGACCACCACGGGGTCGATCACCAGGGTGTGGCCGGGATCGTAGGCTGCCAGGCGAAAACCCACCCGGCCCTGTTCGTCGATGCGGTAGCTGCTGTCCACCGTTTGTCTGCGCCCGTCGATGTCCTGGTAGACATGGGGGGGCGGCTGAACCAGTGTCCGCGTGGCCGTGTGGAGCAGCAGCTCGCCCCGCTCGGTGAGCGTGATGTCACGGGCGCCGGGGAATGCCAGGCGGATGAGGCCGGGATCGGCGCCGGGCGCGAGCACGAAGTCGTATTCCAGCCGGCCTTCCTGTCCGTAGTAGACCAGGTCGATGCCGGGATAGACCTGGGGATAACGCACGCGGCCATAGGTCGGCACCCGCGTGCGCCATCGGCGGGTGTCCTGTCCCAGGAGGTAATGGTGGCGCGTGGTGAGTTGTTGCAGGGGTTCTGCCCGCGTGGCGCCGCCGCCGACCGGCCGGATGGAAAGGGTGGTGGAATCCAGGTGGAGCACCGCGCCGGCGGGGCCCAGATGGACCTGGTAGCCCGCGCCCCGGGCCAAGTAGAAGGTGCCTTCATCATGGCCGCCTCCTTGCGGGTTGCCCGCGGGCTCGAAACGCAGGGGTTGATGAACGGCCTGCGCGAGCGTTGCTTGAACATCCCGCGGGAGGGAAATGGTCGGCGTTGAAGGATGCGGCATGCGCATCAGGCCGGCAAGGACTGCCACTGCGGTGAGGAGCACGAGCAGGGCGGCACCGTTGACGGCCCACCGTGACGTCCCCAATGCGCCGGCTTTTTCGCAACCTCGATGATGGTCGTGCATGGTCTCCCCCTTGCGCCGATTCTACAAGCTGCCCTTTCTTCTGTCCAAATGCCGGCCCGGCAGGTCCATGTCGGGCAACAGTGCCTGCAGGCGCCGGCCCAGGGATCGGAGATGAGGGGTGTGTCGTGCCTCACGGAGCAGCCACAGCAGGTCCTCCGTTTCATCCACGTCCCGCAGCGCCGCCAGTTCCGCCCAGCGCATGTCCCGTTCGCGCAGGCGCTTGCGGGTCAGGTCGAGCACGGCCGGCGTCCCCCAGGGCATGGCGCTGAACAGCCAGGGTGCCGGCCTGCGCAGACCCAAGAGCACGTAGCCGCCGTCCCGCGCGGGGATCAGCACGGCATCGTGGTGCCTGAGGGCATCGAGTGCCTGGCGCAGCCGGCCGGGCGTGAGGCCGGGGCAGTCACTGCCCATCAGGAGTGCCGCGCGAGCGTGACGCAGCGTGGCCGCGAAGGCCGCATGCATGCGTGTTCCCAGGTCCAGGCCCCGCTGGGGGTGCAATGCCAGCTTCAGATGCTGCCGGCAGGCGTGGAAGACCGTGTGCCGGCAGTCCGGTGCGCACCACAGTTCCACGGGACAGGGGGGGGCGTGGGCCAGCAGTCCGAGCGCATGCTCCAGCAGGGCCTGGTGCACGTGCGCGGCGGTGACCGGGCCCAGGCTGCGGGCGAGACGGGTCTTGACCCGCCCCGGCTGGGGTGCCTTGGCAAAGACCAGGAGACGGCATTGCCGGCGCGGGAGATTCATGATCTCTTTCCGGCGCGATAGCGGCGCGCCAGGTCGGCGGGATCGGCGCCCAGAAAATAGGCCAGGCGCAGGTGCCACATGAGTGCGATGGTGCGCCAGATGCCGTTGGACTCCCAGCGCCGGCTGGAAGTGATCACGCGCTGGCGCAGACACAGGGGCGGGGAGATGCGCTTGAGACGCCTGCACAGCGCGATGTCTTCCATGAGGGGGATTTCCGGGAAGCCGCCCAGCTTTTCGAACACCGCTCGTTTGACGAACAGTGCCTGGTCGCCCGTGGCGATGCCGGTGAGGCGCGAACGCAGGTTCATGAGTGTCTCCACCAGGCGCAGCGGCCACGGGCGGCCGGAGAGCCTGACATCGAAGCGGCCCCAGGCCCGCCCCGTGGCTGCGAGCCCGGCGGCGATCGTTTCAGCGGCACCCGCCGGCAGCAGGGTATCGGCGTGGAGGAAAAGCAGGCATTCGCCCCGGGCCCGGCGGGCGCCGGCGTTCATCTGCAGGGCGCGTCCCCGCGGGGCGAGGAGGATCTGATCGGCCAGCCCCGCGGCCAGTTGGGCGCTGCCGTCACGGCTGCCGCCGTCCACGACGATGACTTCGTTGCCCTCGCTGCGCAGAGCCTGCAGGGTGCCCAGTGTCTGCGGGAGCGTCTCAGCCTCATCGAGGATGGGGATGATCACTGAAAGGCGCATGGTGCGGGTCCGTGGCAGTTGTCATAAGAAATGCCGAGAGTTAATAAAAATGGGGGTTTATGTGATAAAATTCATGTGTTAATGTAGCTTCCCCTTTAAATGCGGCCATCCGACGAGGCAATGGCTGCCCGGGGCGTCCCCCTGCAGGGGATCATGTCTGCGAATGATCATGGTCGTGTGCTCCTTGGGGACGGGTCCAAATAATGTTCAGAGGCGGCGATCATGGCGCATGTTACCGGCTGTTTATGCCGTTTCTGCCTGGTGATGGGCTTGCTGGGCTTGCCTTTCCCTGCCCTCCAGGCTTCTCCGGCGCTGCCGCCGCATGTCGAAGGCGAGCTGCTGGTCCGCTACGGCCCGGGCATGCTCACCGGCGTGCGCGCCGCCCTGCCCCACGGCACGACCGTCGAGCCGGTCACGCCGGATACCGTGCGCGTGATCCTGCCGGCGGGCGAGGATCTGGCGCAGATGCAGGACCGCCTCGCACGCGACCCGCGGGTTCGCCATGTCCAGCCCAACTATATCAAGCGCATCCAGCTTCTGCCCAACGACCACAATTTTGTGCTCCAGTGGGGCATGCACAATCTCGGGTGGCCTGTGCCCCTGCCCAATGGCCCCGACGTGGCCGGTACGGCAGGCGCCGACATCGATGCCGTCTCCGCGTGGGATGTCACCACCGGCAGCGGGGAGATCGTGGTGGCCCTCATCGACACCGGTGTCCAGCTGGATCACCGGGAGCTGGCCGTCAATCTCTGGAACAATCCCAATGAAGCCCCCAATGGCGTGGATGACGATAACAACGGCTATGTGGACGACATCCGCGGCTGGGACTGGGTGGGCAATGACAGCCTGCCCATCGACAACGAAGGCCACGGCACCGGCCTCGCCGGTATCATCGCCGCGCGGGGCAACAACGGTTTCCAGATCGCCGGGCTCAACTGGCAGGTTTCCCTCATGGTGCTGCGCACCTTCGACAGCCAGGGGGTCTCGGATACGCGCAGCATCGTGAAGGCCATCCGTTATGCGGTGGATCACGGGGCGCGCATCATCAATGCCAGTTACGGGGCGGTGGGCGGCACGGCGCCTGGCACGCCGGGTTTCGATGAGGCCGAGTACGAGGCCTATCGCTATGCCGCGGAGCGGGGGGTGCTGGTGGTGGCCGCGGCCTGCAACAACGGCGCGGTCAATGACGGCCCCCGGGCCTGCGTGCCCGCCAGTTACGACCTGCCCAATATCGTCTCCGTGGCCGCCTCCGACATGAACGACCGCATCGCGGACTTTTCCAACCGGGGGGCCGAGAGCGTGGATCTTGCGGCGCCGGGTGTGGGCATCGTCACCGTGGCCTGGCGCAACCGGTCTCTGGGTGCGTATACCGTGGTGGATGGTACCTCCATCGCCTCGGCCTTTGTCACCGGGGCGGCGGCCCTGTTGCAGGCCCGGGCCCGCGAGCTGGGCCTGACCCTCTCCGCCGAGCGGCTGCGGGCGATCCTCGTCGACAGCACCGACATCCTGCCGGGCCTGTCGGGGGTGGTAGCAAGCAGTGGCCGCCTCAATATCGCCAGGGCCCTGGCGGCGCTGGAAGACTTTGCGCGTACCCAGGGCACCGACGGCGAGGGCGCGCAAAATGGTGCCGGCGGCGGCGGAGGAAATGGCGGCTCGTCGGGAGGCGGCGGCGCCGCCTTGTGGGTGTTGGTGTTGGCGGGGGTCTGGTGCTGGGGCGCAATGATCCCGGCTTCGTCCACAACGGTCCCCTGGCGGGGCTGGTGGCCATCTGCGCGGGTTCTGACATCATGCATCCCGTCGGGGCGCTGGCCACCGGTGCGGTGGCAGGCGCGATCTTCGTCTGGATCTTCGTCCTGACGCAGAATCGCTGGAAGATCGACGACGTGCTGGGGGTCTGGCCCCTGCATGGGCTGTGCGGCGTCTGGGGCGGCATTGCCGCCGGGATCTTCGGCCAGGCCGCGCTGGGCGGGCTGGGCGGCGTGAGCCTTGTCTCGCAGCTCATCGGCACCGGCCTCGGCGTGCTCGTCGCCCTGGCCGGCGGTGCCGTGGTGTACGGTCTGCTGAAGGTCACGCTGGGGCTGCGTCTCACCCAGGAGGAGGAATACCAGGGCGCGGACATGAGCATTCACCGTATCAGCGCCGAATCGCCGTACGGGGACTGAAGAAAGCACGTGGCCTGCGGGACGACCCCAGTGGTGTCCGGCCCGATCTGCCGCGATCCAGGCGGCAGATCGGGCAAGTGGCCAGAGCTTCCCTAATGAAGTCAATGGATTATGCGCTGCCCGCCCCTGTATCCGGAGGCGGGTGAGACTGGATATTTTTCCGCAAAAGGTGTAGCTTTAGCGCTTGTCGGGGCAATTTTTCGGGAGTCAATGGCGCAAAAGCTCTATATCAAGACCTTCGGTTGTCAGATGAATGACTACGACTCCGCCCGGATGGCGGACGTGCTGGGCGCAAGCCACGGTCTGGAGTTGACCGACCGACCCGAGGAAGCCGATGTGCTCTTGCTGAACACCTGTTCGGTGCGGGAGAAGGCGCAGGAAAAGGTGTTTTCCCAGCTGGGGCGCTGGCGCGAGCTGAAAGAGGCCCGGCCCCATCTCGTGCTGGGGGTGGGCGGCTGCGTTGCCAGCCAGGAAGGCGAGGCCATCCGCCGCCGCGCGCCCTATGTCGATCTCGTATTCGGCCCCCAGACCCTGCACCGTCTTCCCCAGATGCTCGACGCGGTCCGACGCCGTCGATCCCCCGTGGTGGACATCTCCTTTCCGGAAATCGAGAAATTCGACTCCCTGCCCGCGCCCCGCGCGGAGGGCCCCCGGGCCTATGTCTCCGTGATGGAGGGCTGCAGCAAATACTGCACCTTCTGTGTCGTGCCCTATACGCGGGGCGAGGAGATCAGCCGTCCCTTCGACGATGTCCTGAGCGAGGTGGCCGCCCTGGCACGCCAGGGCGTGCGCGAAGTGACCCTGCTCGGGCAGAACGTCAATGCCTACCGCGGCCTGCTGGCCGAGGGCGGCGAGGCCGACCTGGCGCTGCTCATCGAATACGTGGCCGCCATCGAGGGCATCGAACGCATTCGCTTCACCACCTCCCATCCGGTGGAGTTCGGTGATGCCCTCATCCGGGCCTTCGCCGAGGTGGATGCCCTGGCCTCTCACGTGCATCTGCCCGTGCAGAGCGGATCCGACCGTATCCTGGCCCTGATGAAACGCGGGCATACCGTCCTGGAGTACAAGTCCATCATCCGCCGCCTGCGCGAGGCACGGCCGGACATCAGCATCTCCTCGGATTTCATCGTGGGTTTCCCGGGGGAGAGCGAGGCGGATTTCGCGGCCACCCTGGCGCTGGTGGAGGAAATCGGCTTCGATCATTCCTACAGTTTCATCTACAGCCCGCGTCCCGGAACGCCGGCCGCCGCCTTGCCGGATGACGTGCCATTGCCGGTCAAGCAGGCGCGTCTGCATCGCCTGCAGGATCTCATCGCCCGCCAGGCCTCCGCTTACAGCCGGGCCATGGTGGGCACGGTACAGCGGGTCCTCGTGGAGGGGCCGTCGCGCAAGTCACCCCGGGAGCTGACGGGACGCACATCCAACAACCGCAGCGTCAATTTCCGTGGCGATGCCAGCCTCGTCGGCCGTTTCGTGGATGTTGAAATCACGGCGGCGCTCCCCCATTCATTACGGGGCGAAACGGCCGGCGTGGCGAACCGTGCCGTCAACTGGGATTGATCTGGAATTGAACCGGGATTGAACTGGGATTGAACCGCAGGAATCTGTCCATGTTCTCCCCTGTTCTCAATGCATCTGCTGCAACGGCCTTTCCCCTGTTTTACCTTTTCTCGAGGAGCATTCAGCAGACATCTTGAACGCCCGTCTTAAATCCTGTGACCTCGTCCTGGAGCCTGCCGACAACCGGCGGCTGGCCAATCTGTGCGGACAGTTCGACGAGCACCTGCGTCAGGTGGAACGCAGTCTGGGCGTGGAGGTCAACAACCGGGGCAACAGTTTCCGCATCATCGGCGATGCCCGGCCCGTGCGGACCGCGAGCCGCCTGTTGAAACAGCTCTATGCAGAAACGGCCAGGGCCGCACTGACACCGGCCCAGGTCCACCTGTTTCTCCAGGCCGCCGAGGCGGAGGCCGGTGCCCGGCCGGTGGCGGAGAAACAGCCCGCGATACGGACCCGGCGAGGTCTGGTGACACCCCGGGGCGCCAACCAGCGCCAGTACCTGGAACACATCCTGAACTGCGACATCAATTTCGGCATCGGTCCGGCGGGCACGGGCAAGACCTATCTCGCCGTGGCCTGTGCGGTGCAGGCCCTGGAGGAAGAGTCCGTGCGCCGTATTCTCCTGGTGCGACCCGCCGTGGAGGCCGGCGAGCGTCTCGGTTTCCTGCCCGGCGACATGGCCCAGAAGATCGACCCCTACCTGCGGCCGCTCTATGACGCTCTCTACGAGATGCTGGGTTTCGAGCGCGTCGCCAAGCTCATCGAACGTAATGTCATCGAGGTGGCGCCCCTGGCCTACATGCGCGGGCGGACCCTCAACGAATCATTCGTCATCCTGGACGAGGCCCAGAACACCACCGTGGAACAGATGAAGATGTTTCTCACCCGCATCGGTTTCGGCTCCACGGTGGTGGTGACCGGCGACATCACCCAGATCGATCTGCCACGCGACCGGGTCTCCGGCCTGCGCCATGTCATCGAGGTCCTCAAGGACATCGAAGGCATCAGTTTCACATTCTTCCAGGCCAAGGACGTGGTACGCCACCCGCTGGTGCAGCGCATCGTGGCGGCCTACGATCGCAGTGGCAGCGGCGCAGCCTCGCCGGATTCGTGAAAAACCAGACCAGAAGATCCCTGTCATGGAACTCTCCGTAGACATCCAGTACGCAACCGAGGAGGAGGACGACCTACCCTCCGAACACGATCTCAGGTCCTGGGCCTGTGCCGCCCTGGCGAGCCGCCGGGGCAGCGCCCAGCTGACCATCCGTATCGCCGGGCGGGAGGAGAGCCGCCGCCTCAACGAGACCTATCGCCACAAGGCGGGCCCCACCAATGTCCTGTCGTTCAGCTTCGAGGAACCGGAACTGCTGCAGCCGCCCCTGCTGGGTGATGTGGTGATCTGCGCGCCCATCGTCGCCGCCGAGGCCCGCGAGCAGGGCAAGGCGCCACAGGCGCACTGGGCCCACATGGTGGTGCATGGGGTGCTGCACCTGCTGGGCTACGATCACGAGAACGAGGCCGATGCCCGGCGCATGGAGGCCGAGGAGAGAAAGGTGCTGGCCGGGCTGGGTTATGGCGATCCCTACCACGAGGAAGACAATGAAGGCAACGACGACCTGTTGCGCCGCAAGGCGTGACGGCCACGACGACACGGATTGCGAGGAACGATGATCATGAACGAACGACGTGAAGAACAGGCCACCACCCAGCGCAGCTGGCTGGAGCGCCTGGGCCAGGCCTTGAGCGGCGAGCCCAGGAACCGCCAGGAACTCATCGAAATCCTGCGCGAGGCCCAGCAGCGGCATCTGCTGGACGCGGATGCACTGGCCATGATCGAGGGCGTGCTGGAAGTGTCCGAGATGCAGGTTCGAGAGATCATGATCCCCCGCTCCCAGATGGTGGTGGTGGAGCGCGATGCCTCGCTGGACGAGATCCTGCCCGTCATCACGGAGTCGGCCCATTCACGATTTCCCGTGATCGGCGAGAGCAAGGACGAAGTGGTGGGCATCCTGCTGGCCAAGGATCTGTTGAGCTATTTCATGGGTGACCGCCGCCGCAGTTTCAACATGCGTGACATCCTGCGGCCGGCGGTGTTCATTCCGGAGAGCAAGCGGCTCAATGTATTGCTCAAGGAATTCCGCGCCAGCCGCAACCACATGGCCATTGTGGTGGACGAATACGGCGGCGTGGACGGCCTGGTGACCATCGAAGACGTGCTGGAGCAGATCGTGGGCGAGATCGTCGACGAGCACGATGTGGAGGACGAGGTCTACATCATGAAGCACAGCGCCGGCGAGTACACGGTCAAGGCCCTCACGCCCATCGGCGAGTTCAATGAGTATTTCAACAGCGACATCAGCGACGAGGAATTCGACACCATCGGCGGGTTTGTGATGCGCCGCTTCGGCCACCTGCCGCAGCGCGGCGAGACCATCGACATCGACCGCTTCCGTTTCAAGGTGCTGCACGCCGACAGCCGGCGCATCAATCTTCTGCAGCTCAACCTGCTGGACAGCCTGGACAACGGCGCGACCCTGCACGAGCCCCCGCGCCACGCCGCACCGCAGTGACCTGAGCGCCATGCTGTCCTTTTTCCTGGCAGACGGCCGGCGCGCCCGGTCCGCCGACCTGCTGGCCCTGCTGGCGGGGCTGCTGCTGCCGCTGGCCTTTTCGCCTTTCGATCTCCATCCCCTTGCCGTGATCTCCCTGTCCCTGCTGTTCGCCACCTGGCGGGATGCCGCGCCGCGGCGGGCCCTGTGGCGGGGATGGCTGTTCGGCCTGGGCATGTTCGGTGCCGGTGTGAGCTGGATTTTCATCAGCATCCATGAGTTCGGCGGCGTGGCGTGGGGTCTTGCGGTGGTGCTCACCCTGACGTTCATCCTCGTGCTGTCCTGTTTTCCCGCCCTTGCCGGCTGGATTTCGGTCCATTGGGTGCGTCGGTGCAGGCGGCTCGCCCCGGCGCCGGCACTGGTCCTGGTCTACCCTGCCGTGTGGGTGCTGGCCGAGTGGGTGCGGGGCTGGTTCCTGACGGGGTTCCCCTGGCTCAACGTGGGGTACAGCCAGATCGATGCGCCGCTCGCGGCGCTGGCGCCCGTGATGGGGGTCTATGGCCTTTCCTATTTCACCGCGCTCAGCAGCGCCCTGCTGCTGGCGGCACTGCAGCGGCGTGACGGCATCCTGGGGCGCTATCTCGCCGCGCTGGTCGCCCTCTGGGTGGGCGCGGCGCTGTTGTCCCTGGTGTCCTGGAGCCGCCCGGCCGGGGAGGCGATTACGGTCAGCCTCGTGCAGGGCAACATCCCCCAGGATCTCAAATGGCAGCCGGCCATGCGCGAGCCCACGGTGGAACTGTACACCCGCCTGAGCCGCCGGCACTGGGACAGCGATCTCATCGTCTGGCCCGAAACCGCCATGCCCATGTTCTATCTCCAGGCGCGGCCCTATCTGGAAGTGCTGGCACGGGAGGCCGGTGAGTCGGGGCCGGACCTGCTGGTGGGGGTGATCTATCTCGATCCCGAGACCCGTCGTTACTATAACAGCATGGTGAGCGTGGGGGCGACCACCGCCTTCTACCACAAGCAGCACCTGGTGCCCTTTACGGAATACCTGCCCTTTGCAGACGTGCTGGGAGACATCGTTGACTGGATGGATGTCCCCATGTCGGATTTCAGCGCCGGGGCGCCCGATCAGCCTCCCCTCGACTTGGCGGGCCAGAAGGTGGCGGTCACCATCTGCTATGAGGGGGCCTTCGGCGAGGAAGTGATCCGTGCCCTGCCCGAGGCCACCCTGCTGGTGAACGTGAGCAACGATGCCTGGTTCGCCGGCTCCATCGCGCCGGCGCAGCATCTGCAGATCGCCCGCATGCGCGCCCTGGAGACGGGTCGATACCTTCTGCGGGCCACCAATACCGGGATTTCCGCCGTGGTGGATGCGCGCGGTGACCTGGTGGCCGTCTCGCCGCCCTTCGAGGAGCATGTGCTGCAGGCCGCCGTTCAGCCCCTTGCGGGGACCACTCCGTATGTGCTGTTGGGCAACTATCCCGTGGTACTGCTGTCCCTGTCGCTGCTGCTGGGCGTCCTGGTCTTGGAAGGGCGGAGAGATTCCAAGTAATATGGCGGCTCGGATCCGCAGGTGCCATGCCTGCGGCAGGACAGAAGATGCAGGACCGCAGTGAACATGACCAGCCCATCACAGGAACACCGTTTGCCGCCATACCGGCCCGAGGCGATCGAGACCGCCGTGCAGCGGGAGTGGGAGGCGCGCGGGGTCTTCCGCGCCGTGGAGGACGCCCGCCGTGCCAAATACTATTGTCTTTCCATGTTTCCCTATCCCAGCGGGCGTCTCCACATGGGGCACGTGCGCAACTACACCATCGGTGACGTCATCGCCCGCTACCAGCGCATGCAGGGCAGGAACGTGCTGCAACCCATGGGCTGGGACGCCTTCGGCCTGCCGGCGGAGAACGCCGCCATCCAGAACCGGGTGCCGCCCGCCCGCTGGACGCGGCAGAACATCGACTACATGCGCGGCCAGCTCAAGCGGCTCGGCTTCGGCTACGACTGGACGCGTGAACTGGCCACCTGCGATCCGGCCTACTATCGCTGGGAGCAATGGTTCTTTCTCCGGCTCCTGGAGAAGGGACTGGTTTACAAGAAGACCGCGCCGGTGAACTGGTGTCCCCATGACCAGACCGTGCTGGCCAACGAGCAGGTGATCGAGGGCCGCTGCTGGCGTTGCGACACGCCCGTGGAGCGACGCGAGATCCCCCAGTGGTTCATGAAGATCACCGCCTATGCCGAGGAGCTGCTGGCGGGCCTGGACGAACTGGCAGGCTGGCCAGAGCAGGTGCGCACCATGCAGCGCAACTGGATCGGTCGTTCCGAGGGCGTGGAGCTCGAATTCGCCATTGCCGGCGGGGAGGAGACGCTCACGGTGTACACCACCCGCCCCGACACCCTCATGGGAGTGACCTACGTGGCGGTGGCGGCGGAGCATCCCCTGGCCCTGCGCGCGGCGCGGGACCGGCCGGAACTGGCGGCCTTCATCGACGAGTGCCGCCGGGCGGCCGTCTCCGAGGCCGCGCTGGAAACCATGGAAAAGCGGGGCATGGATACCGGCCTCGAGGCCGTGCATCCCGTCAGCGGAGAGACGGTGCCGGTGTGGGTGGCCAATTTCGTGCTCATGGGCTATGGCACGGGGGCCGTGATGGCGGTGCCCGCCCATGACCAGCGGGACCACGAGTTCGCACGCCGCTATGGCCTGCCCATCCGCCCGGTGGTGTATCCCGCCGATGGCAGCGCCCTGGACGTGAGCGAGGCGGCCTTCACGGACCGCGGGGTGCTGAGGGATTCCGGCCCCTTCACCGGCCTGGATTCCGCGGCCGCCTTCCATGCCATCGCCCGCTACCTGGAGGAAAGAGGGCGTGGCCGGCGGCGGATCAACTACCGTCTTCGGGACTGGGGGATTTCGCGCCAGCGTTATTGGGGGGCGCCCATTCCCGTCATCGAGTGCCCGGACTGCGGGAGCGTACCGGTGCCCGACGAGGACCTTCCGGTGGTGCTGCCCGAAGACGTCTCTTTCGAGGAGGAAGGGGGATCGCCCCTCCAGCGCATGGCGGCATTCGTGGAGACAGACTGTCCGCGCTGCGGCAGGCCGGCGCGGCGCGAGACCGACACCTTCGACACCTTCATGGAATCGTCCTGGTACTACGCACGCTTCGCCTGTCCCGACGAAGAAGATGCCATGCTGGACGAGCGTGCCCGTTACTGGCTGCCCGTGGACCAGTACATCGGCGGCATCGAGCATGCCATCCTGCATCTGCTCTATGCGCGGTTCTTTCACCGCCTGATGCGGGACATGGGGCTGGTGGAGGGCGACGAGCCCTTTGCCCGCCTGCTCACCCAGGGCATGGTGCTCAAGGACGGCGCCAAGATGTCCAAGTCCAAGGGCAACACCGTGGATCCCCAGGCGCTCATCGAGCGCTACGGCGCCGATACGGTGCGCCTTTTCATCATGTTCGCCGCACCGCCGGAGCAGTCCCTGGAATGGTCCGACAGCGGCGTGGAAGGGGCGCATCGGTTTCTGAAGCGTCTCTGGGCCTTCTGCCAGGAACACGAGCGGGCCATCCCGGGCGCGCTGCGGGATCCAGGCCACCGCCAGCGGCTGGGGGGGCTTGCGGGCGGCTTGCGGGATGCGCGGCGCGAGATCCATGCCCTGCTGCGCCAGGCGGACTACGATTTCGCCCGGCACCAGTTCAACACCGTGGTCTCTGCCTGCATGAAGCTGCTCAGGCTGCTCGCCGAATTGCCGGCCACGGCCGGCGGCGAGGCCGCCGCCGTGCGGGCCGAGGGGCTGGGGATCCTGCTGCGCCTGCTCTCTCCCATCGCGCCCCACGTGGCCCAGTACTTGTGGCGTGCCCTGGGGTACGGGGAAGACATCCTTGCCGCCGACTGGCCATCGCCCGATGACGAGGCCCTGGCGCGCGACAGCATCGAGCTGGTGGTGCAGGTCAACGGCCGGCTGCGCGGGCGCATCACCGTGCCTGCCGATGCGCAACGGGCGCATATCGAGGCCGCCGCCCTGGCGGAGCCCAACGTGCAGCGTTTCGTGGGGAAACGCACGGTGAAAAAGCTGATCGTGGTGCCCGGGCGGCTGGTGAATATCGTGGTGGGGGACTGAGGGGACATGTTTCCCCTCCCCAGGTACCCTGTTCTGGTTGCATGGATGGGGCTGGCGCTGCTGCTGGCGGGGTGCGGTTATCACCTGCGTGGCACCCAGGGCGTGACCGCCGCCCTGCCTCCGCTGCACCTCGGCGGGGACCGCAGCATCCCCCTCTACGAAATCCTGCGCCGCGCCCTGGAAGAGACGGGTACGCCCCTGGTGGCCCGCGAGTCGGCGCAGCTCGTGCTGGTGCTCCTGGGTGAGCAGCGCGACCGCCGGGTGTTGTCCGTGGCCGCGACGGGGACGGAGGTGCAGGAGTACGAGCTGATCTACAGCGCGACCTTCGAGGCCTACGATGCCGCCGGCCGGCCCCTGCTGACACCCCAGACCGTGCGGCGCACCCGGGACATCCGCTTCGACAAGACCGCCGTCAATACCCTCGTGAGCGAATCGGAACAGCTCTATCGCGACATGCGTCTTGCGGCGGGGCGCGAGATCCTGCGCCGCCTTCAGGCGGCGGCGCAGGGGCTGGAGGCTGCCGGCGGAACGCCGGGAGAAAAGGTGGGGGAAAAGGCCGGGGCGCCATGAAGATTGCCGCCCGCCAGTTGTCGCGGCTTCTCCAGGGCGGCCTGGCGCCCGTCTATCTGGTCAGCGGGGACGATCCCCTCCTGGTCCAGGAAGCCTGCGACCTGGTGCGGGCCAGGGCGCGCGAGGAGGGCTGCAGCGAGCGGGTGGTGTTCCATGCCGAGGCCGGTTTCGACTGGCAGGGGCTCCTGCAGGCGGCCGGCGGCATGTCGCTCTTCGCCGAGCGCCGGCTGCTGGAACTGCGCCTGCCGGGCGGCAGGCCGGGCGAGGCCGGGGCGCGCGTGCTGCAGGCCTATGGCGAGCGTCCCCCGCCGGATACCGTGCTCCTGGTGATCTGTCCCCGCCTGGACGGCGCGGCCCAGCGCGGCCGCTGGTTCAAGGCGCTGGAGCAGGCCGGCGTGGTGGTCCAGGTCTGGCCGCTTACCCCGCGCGAACTGCCCCGCTGGGTTGCCGAGCGCATGCGGGCGGCGGGGTTGCGCCCCGACGGCGAGGCAGTGCGGCTGCTGGTGGAACGGGTGGAAGGGAATCTCCTGGCCGCCGTGCAGGAGATCGAGAAACTGCGCCTGTTGCATGAGGGGCAGGTCGATGCCGAGGCCGTGCTGGCGGCGGTCGCCGACAGCGCCCGCTTCGATGTCTTTGGCCTGGTCGATGCGGCACTCGCCGGCGATGCCCGCCGGGCCGCGCGCATCCTGGCGGGGTTGCGCCGGGAGGGCGTGGAGCCGGTACTGGCGTTGTGGGCGCTGGCGCGGGAGCTGCGTGCCCTTGCAGGCATGGCGGCGCGCGTGGAAAACGGCGAGGCCGTGGAGGCGGTGCTGGCGGGCCAGAGGGTCTGGGACAAGCGCAAGCCCCTGATTCGCGCCGCCCTGGCCCGTCACGGGCGGCGACGCTGGCAGGGCCTGTTGCGCCGCGCGGCGCGCATCGACCGCCTCGTCAAGGGCCAGGCGCCGGGCAACGCCTGGGACGAACTGCTACAATTGGCCCTGGCCATGGCGGGCGTGGAACTGGTGGGCGAAGCCGGGATTTCGCCGGGATTTCGCCGGGTTGACAAGGGTTGAAGCGACGCAAGAAAGAACGGTCATGACAGACATCCGGGATTACATGCATGAGGTGGGGCGGCGCGCGCGCGCCGCTGCGAGAGAGATGGCCCGTGCCACGACGGCGGCCAAGAACCAGGCCCTGGAGTCCATGGCAAAGGCCCTGGAGGACGATGCCGGCCATCTCCTGGCGGCCAACGAAAGGGATCTCGACGCCGGCCGGCGCGACGGCCTGGGCGAGGCCCTGCTGGATCGCCTGGCGCTCAATGAAGACCGCATCGCCGCCATGGCGGAAGGCCTGCGCCAGATTGCCAAGCTGCCCGATCCCGTGGGCGAGGTGAGCCAGCTGGCCTACCGACCTTCGGGTATCCAGGTGGGGCGCATGCGCGTGCCCCTGGGGGTGATCGGCATCATCTACGAGTCCCGCCCCAACGTGACCGCGGATGCCGCCGGGCTGTGCCTGAAATCGGGCAACGCCGCCATCCTGCGCGGCGGATCCGAGGCCATTCACTCCAACCAGGCCATTGCCGCCTGCGTGCGACGTGCCCTGAGCGGTGCCGGCCTGCCGGCCGACGCGGTGCAGGTGGTGGAGATCACCGACCGCGCCGCGGTGGGCGAGCTGCTGCGCATGCCGGAATACGTGGACATCATCGTGCCCCGCGGCGGCCAGGGCCTCATTGAGCGCATCAGCCGTGAATCCCGGGTGCCGGTCATCAAGCACCTGCACGGTGTCTGTCACGTCTACATCGATGACCGGGCCGACTGCGACAAGGCCATTCAGGTGGCCTACAATGCCAAGACCCAGCGCTACGGGACCTGCAATACCATGGAGACCCTGCTCATCGCCCGGGACATCGCCGCCCGGGTCCTGCCGCCCCTGGCCCGGATGTACCGCGAGGCGGGTGTGGAATTGCGCGGCTGTCCTGCGGCGCGGGCCATCGAACCCGCCATGAAGGAGGCGGTCGAAGAGGACTGGACCACGGAATATCTCGCCCCCGTGCTTTCCATCCGCGTGGTGGCGGGTCTGGAGGAGGCGATGGAACACATCCGTCGCTACGGGTCGGCTCATACCGATGCCATCGTCACCGAGGACGTGGGCCGGGCGCGGCGCTTCCTCCACGAGGTGGATTCCAGCTCGGTCATGGTCAACGCCTCCACCCGCTTTGCCGACGGTTTCGAGTATGGCCTGGGCGCGGAGATCGGCATCAGTACCGACAAGCTCCACGCCCGTGGTCCCGTGGGCCTGGAAGGGCTCACGTCCCAGAAATTCATCGTCATCGGCGACGGGCATATCCGGCAATAGATGTGACGGGCGGAACGCGATGCAACGGGGGGCTGGGCATCCTCGGCGGCACTTTCGATCCTGTCCACTATGGTCATCTGCGCATTGCCCTGGAACTCTGCCAGGCCCTGGCGCTGGCGGAGGTTCGTTTCATGCCCTGCCGTCAGCCGCCCCATCGCGGCACGCCGGCGGCCTCGGCCCGGGACCGGTGCAACATGCTGCGCCTGGCGCTTGCGGAACAGCGTGGTTTCGTCGTGGACGAACGGGAATTGCGCCGCGCAGGTCCCTCCTACATGGTGGACAGCCTTTCTTCCCTGCGGGCGGAGGCGGGGCGGCGGCCTCTCTGCCTGCTGCTGGGCATGGACGCCTTCAACAGCCTGGAGACATGGCACCGCTGGGAGCGGCTCGTTGAACTGGCCCATCTGGTGGTGGTGGACCGTCCCGGGGCGGACTGTGCGCCGTCGCCGGCGGTGGCGGACCTTCTGGCGCGGTGCCGGGTTTCGGATCCCCGCCCCTTGCGCCAGCGGCCCGCGGGCTGCATCCTGCTGCAGACCGTCACGCGGCTGGAAATCTCCGCCAGCCGCATCCGCGAGCTGGTGCGCAAGGGCCTGAGCCCCCGTTATCTGTTGCCGGAGAAGGTGCTCGAATACATCTGGCGGGAAGGACTGTACCGGTCTTGAGCGGGGTGAGAACGCGGCCGACCACAAACGGCCCTGACTGCCTGCTGAGTCACATGAGAACATGAAAGCGGAACAATTGCAGAAGATCGTGGTGACGGCCCTGGAGGACCTCAAGGCCGTGGACATCGTCGTTCTGGACGTGCGCGGCATGACGTCGGTGACCGACTTCATGGTGATTGCCAGCGGCACCTCGGACCGCCATGTCCGTGCCCTGCTCAACAACGTGGTCGAAGCGGTGAAGGCGCAGGGTGTGCGGCCCCTGGGGGTCGAGGGAGAACGGGATGCCCAGTGGGGGCTCGTGGACCTGGGTGACGTGGTGGTGCACATCATGCTGCCCCCGGTGCGGGAGTTCTATCAACTGGAAAAACTGTGGCGGGTGGGGCCGGCAGCGGACAGCGGCGCCGCCGGGCCCTGACCCTCTCTTGTGGCGCCATGTGTCATGCGCATTCACCTCCTTGCTGTGGGCCGCAGACCGCCTGCCTGGGTCACCTCGGGCTTCGAGGAGTACGCCCGCCGCCTGCCGCGCGACTGCTCCCTGCAGCTCACCGAGATACCCCCTGCCCGGCGGGTGAAAGGCGCGAGCCCGGCGGCATTGTCGCATCGTGAGGGAGAGGCGCTGTTGCGGGCCGTGCCGGCACGGGCCGTGGTGATCGCCCTCGACGAACACGGCGAACTGTGGAACACCCGGGAACTCGCCGGACGGCTGGCGGGATGGCAGCAGGACGGACAGACCGTGGCGTTGCTGGTGGGTGGTCCCGATGGCCTGGCGCCCGCCTGCCTGGAACGGGCGGCGGCGCGCTGGTCCCTCTCCAGGCTGACCCTGCCTCATCAGCTGGTGCGCATCGTGGTGGCCGAGCAGATCTACCGGGCCTGGAGTCTGCTGGCGGGACATCCTTATCATCGGGAATGACTTATTGGAAATGAAGGGGGAAATGAAGGGGGCACACGTGGAATGAACGCACAGCACGCGCCCGTACAGGTCGTTCTGGCCTCGGCCTCGCCCCGGCGCCGGGATCTGCTGGCCCAGATCGGCCTGCGTTTTCGCACCCGCTGCGCTTCCGTGGACGAGCGACCCCGTGCAGGGGAGGCGGCCGGGGATTATGTCTTGCGCCTGGCCCTGGCCAAGGCCCGGGCGGTCTGCGCAGCCTGGCCCGATGCGGTGCCGGTGCTTGCCGCCGATACGGTGGTGGAAGTCGACGGCGATCTGCTCACCAAGCCGGCCGACCGGGAGGCGGGGCTGGCCATGCTGGCGCGTCTGTCGGGGCGCTCGCATCGCGTGCACTCCGGTGTGGCGCTGATCTCGGGCGCGGAGGAACGGCAGTGCCTGTGTACCTCGACAGTGTGGTTCCGCCCCCTCTCCCCTGCGGAACGCGAGGCCTATTGGGAGACGGGGGAGCCCCGTGGCAAGGCCGGCGGCTATGCCATCCAGGGCCGGGCGGCGGTATTCATCCGGCGCCTGGAGGGCAGTTATTCCGGCGTCATGGGGCTCCCCTTGTTCGAGACGGCTGAACTGTTGCGGGCCGCCGGCATCGAATTGTTTGACAGCGTCGAGGAGCAGCCATGAGTGACGAAGTCCTGATGAATGTCACCCCGCGGGAGACCCGCGTCGCCATCGTGGAGAACGGCCTGCTCCAGGAAGTGCACATCGAGCGGGCCAAGAAACGCGGCTTGGTGGGCAACATCTACAAGGGCCGCGTGAGCCGGGTCCTGCCGGGCATGCAGGCGGCCTTCGTGGATGTGGGCCTGGAACGCACCGCCTTTCTCCATGCCGCCGATATCCTGGTGCAGCAGGAAGCCGGCGAACTGGATGCCGAACGCCGCACCGAGCCGGCGATTGCCGGGTTGTTGCGCGACGGCCAGGAGATCCTGGTGCAGGTGATCAAGGATCCCCTGGGCAGCAAGGGGGCACGGCTGACCACCCATGTCACCATTCCCTCGCGCTACCTGGTCCTCATGCCGGGCGTCAGCAATATCGGGGTGTCGCAGAAGATCGGCGACGAGGCCGAACGGGAACGGCTGCGATCCATCATCAAGGCGGCGCAGGGGGAAGACGATGTGACCGCCGGCTTTATCATCCGTACCGCCGCCGAGGGGGTGGCGGAGGAAGACATCCTCGAGGACATGCGCTTTCTGTGCAAGCTCTGGGCCTCCATCCAGCAACGGGTGGAATCCCAGGCGCCGGGGACCCTCGTTTATGCCGCCCTGCCGCTCGCCATGCGCATTCTCCGTGACCTGCCGGGAACCGGCATCGACAAGGTGCGCATCGATTCACGGGAGACCTACCAGGCAGTGCGCAGTTTCGTGCAGAAATTCATTCCGGAACTGGTGCCGCGCATCGAGCACTATCCCGGGGAGCGTCCCATCTTCGATCTCTATTCCGTGGAAGACGAGATCCAGAAAGCGCTGGAACGCAAGGTGCAGCTCAAGTCGGGCGGCCACCTCTACATCGACCAGACCGAGGCCATGACCACCATCGATGTCAATACCGGCGCCTTCGTCGGCCACCGCAATCTGGAGGAGACCATCTTCAAGACCAACCTGGAGGCGGCCCAGGCCATTGCCCGTCAGCTGAGGTTGCGCAATCTCGGCGGCATCATCATCATCGACTTCATCGACATGACGGACGAGGATCACAAGTACCAAGTGTTGCGCGCCCTGGAGAAGAGCCTGGAGGCGGACCGTGCCAGGCATTATATCTGCGATGTCTCGCCGCTGGGGCTGGTGGAGATGACCCGTGAACGTACCCGGGAGAGCCTGGAGCATGTCCTGTGCGAGCCGTGTCCCACTTGCGAGGGGCGGGGCTCGGTGAAGACCCGCGAGACCACCTGCTACGAGATCTTTCGCGAGATCCTGCGCGAGGCGCGCCAGTTCGATGCCCAGCAGTTCCTGGTGCTGGCCTCCCAGGAAGTGGTGGACATGCTGCTGGACGAGGAGTCCACCAGCGTCGCCGAACTGGAGGAGTTCATCGGCAAGCCCGTCAAGCTGC
Organism: Gammaproteobacteria bacterium; assembly: GCA_026981935.1. Lineage (GTDB taxonomy): Bacteria > Pseudomonadota > Gammaproteobacteria > SZUA-140 > SZUA-140 > S012-109. The sequence goes on along the minus strand of JALSIC010000003.1, from coordinate 11,229 downwards.
AGGTGGAAAGCCTCTATACCCAGGAACAATTCGATGTCGTCATGATGTGAGGGCCCGGGCGAAAGGGGCTGGAACATGCTGCCGCCGCCACCCCGTGGCGGCCGTGCGGGCGTGTCTTTTCTTCCCCTGTCCTGCGGGTGCTTGGGTGTTGTCGTGATACGCAGATTTGCTTACAGGCTTTGGGTCGCAACGGCAGGGTTGCTGGTGACGGTGGCCTTGCTGATGGCGCTGGCCCGCCTGCTGCTGCCCCAGTTGACGGCGTATCGCGAAGAGCTGGTGGGTCTGCTGTCAGCACAGCTGGACCTCCCCCTGGCGGTGGAGTCCATCGATGCCCGCTGGCATGGGCTGGGGCCGCGCATCACCTTTCATGGCCTGACCCTGCAGGAGCGCCAGGGCGGACGCGAACTCTTGCACCTGGAATCGGCCATGATCGATATCGACGTGCCACGCAGCCTGTGGCATGGCGTTCCCCAGGTCACCGGCCTGGTTCTGAACGGGGTCCGCCTGGCGGTGACCCGCCATGCCGATGGCAGCCTCTCCGTCATGGGCAGGCGTGGCAGCCCCCGCAGCGCGGAGCTCGATGCCCGGGGCGTGCTGCAGTGGCTGGCGCAACGCCGGCGCATCACCATCCGCAAGGGGACGATCGACTGGCAGGACGAACTGCGCGGGGGGACGGTGCGCCATTTTCACGACATCGCCTTTCGCCTGCGCAACGAAGGTGCGCGTCACCGCCTGGAGGGCCAGGTCCGGTTGACGCGGGATGGCACGCAGCAATTGTCTTTCATCCTGGATCTCCGTGGCGACCTGACCTCGTCGCGGTGGAGCGGGGATCTCTACCTTGCGGCGGGCGACCTGCAGCTGGAGGCGCTGCCCTGGTCGGTGCAGGCGGGCGGGCTGCGTTTTCCTGCGGGGTCTGCCACGCTGCAACTCTGGGGCAGGTGGGAGGCAGGGCGGCTGCAGCGCCTCTCCGGCCGGGTGGGCATGCGTGACCTGAGCCTGATGCGCGAGGGGGAACCGGCGTCCGCCCTGCACATCGACAAGGCAGGCGGGGATTTCCTCTGGCACCGCTGGGCGAACGGCTGGCAACTGGCCATCGACGGGCTGCGTTTCGGCCGTGGCGACCGTCTCTGGCCGCCCACTGCGTTTCAGGTCCGGTGGGAGGACGATGGACACGGCGTGTCTGTGAGGGCGAGCCTCGGTTATCTGGATCTGGATGACCTGCGGGCGCTGCGGGTGCTGGCGCCCGCTCTGCCGTCTCGTCTCGCCGAAGCACTCGACGGTCTCGCCCCCCGTGGTGTCCTGCGTGATGTCTATCTCGCCTATTGCCATGCCTGTGAGCGCGGGACGGAAGAGGTTGCCAGTGAAGGCGCAGGCAAGGTTACTGCAAAGTCCGGGGGGCCACGCTTCCAGGTCGCTGCCCGTTTTACCGGCCTGAGCACATTGCCCTGGCAGGGAATGCCCGGGCTGCGCAATCTGGCGGGCCGGCTGGCTGTCCATGAAAGGGGCGGGACGATGGTGCTGGACGGGCGGGAGGTGACGCTGGATTTCACCTCGCTGTTTCGCGATGCCCTGGTGGCACGAGCCCTGTCGGGACGACTTCTCTGGCGGCGCACAGCCGGCGGCTGGTCGGTGCAGGGGAGGGATCTGGTGTGGCGGGATACGAGCCTTGCGCTGACGGCGCAACTGGATCTGGATCTGCCGGCGGCGGGCACGCCCCGGCTCGATCTCGAAGCGCGTTTTGCCGCCGTGAGCCTGGAACATACGGCGCGTTATCTGCCCGTCGCGGTGATGCGGCCGGGGCTGGTGAAGTGGCTGGACCGGGCCATCGTCGCGGGCCGGGTCCCTGCCGGTGAAGCACGTTTTCATGGCCCCCTCAACCGGACGCCTTTTGCTTCCGATGGAGACTTCGAGGTGCGTTTCAACGTGCTCGACGGTGTGCTGGACTATGCCCCGGGCTGGCCGCGTATCGAGGAGATCGAGGCGGGTTTCGTTTTTCGCAAACGGGGCATGGAAGTGACGCTGGCCGATGGCCGGAGTCTGTCTTCCCGTCTCGATGGGGCGCGCATCGTCATCGCAGACCTGGCAGCGCAGCCGGCCGTGCTGGAGGTCGAGGGGCAAGCGGCGGGGCCGACCAAGGATGTCCTGCGGTTTCTCCGGGAAAGCCCCTTGCGCGAGCGCTTCGCCACCTATCTCACCGATCTCGATGCCTTTGGCGAGAGCCGCCTGCGGTTGACCCTGCACAAGCCCCTGGCACCTCATCGGCCTGCCGAGGTCAGCGGGGCGCTGGCACTGCGCAACAGTATTCTCGTGGTGGGAAAAGAGCGCCCGCTGGAAGTGAAGGCGCTCAATGGCGAGCTGCGCTTCAGTGGCGCGGGGCTGTTCGCCGAAGATCTCCGGGGACGCATTCTTGGCTTGGACAGCCGCATCGGCGTGGACACGGTACGTGAAGAGGGAGGCGTGACGACCCACATCAGGGCGCAGGGTTTCATCGGCGCCGGGGCCGTGGCTACCCTGGTGCCATTCTCCCTGCTGCGTCATCTCAGCGGTGAAACGGCCTGGCAGGCAGACTTGAGGCTGCCGCCTGCCGGTGCAGCGGGGGGAGAGAGCACCCTGGAGATCCGGTCCGACCTGCGCGGCATGACCATCGCGTTGCCCGAACCCCTGTTCAAAGGGGCGGATGAGACGCTGGCGCTGACCTTGCACACCCGCCTGCCGCGTGACCTGGATGCGCCTGTGATGCTTCAGCTGGGCTCACTGTTCCACGGCATCATGGATCTGGACCCCCATTTGCGTTTCGAGCGCGGGGAGCTGCTGTTCGGTTCCGGCTCCGGTTTCGGCCAGCCCCGCCTGCCGCCGCACAGGGGCTTGCGCCTGCGGGGCGCACTGGAGAATTTTTCCTATTCCCGGTGGCAGCCCTATCTCGCGGAGGCGGCGGACGACGAGGCCCCGCTGCTGCGCAGCCTGGATCTACGCCTGGAACGGCTGGAAGTGATCGGGCGGGACTTCCACGATGTCACCCTGCAGGGAGCGCTGGAGGACGAAGTCTGGGAATTCGTGGCCGACAGCAGGGAGCTGCGGGGTTACATCGAATATCCCCTGGCGCCCGATCTGCCGGTGATCATGGAGCTGGACTATCTGCGGATTCCGCGCCAGCCTTCCGCCCCCCCGGATACCGGTCCGGGCGCCGGGGAGACGCCGCAGACGGGGGAAACGGACATGGATCCCCGTGAACTGCCCCCGCTGGTGGTGCACAGCAGGCGGCTGGACTACGGCGATATCGAATTTCGCGACCTGGATTTGTGGGCGTCCAGACATCCCGCAGGGATTCGTTTTGACAGGATCACACTGGATTCTTCCTTCATCAATCTCAAGATCCATGGTACCTGGATTGCGACCGGTATTGAGAAGGGGAGGGGAGAAGGCGCCGGGGAGGCCGGGCAACGGTCCATCTTCAACATCATCTTCGACAGCCCGAACCTGGGCAAGGCCATGGCCCTGCTGGGTTTCAGGGACAATATCAAGAACGGGCGCGCCCACATGGAGTTGGTGGGGCAGTGGCCGGGTGATCCCATGTCCTTTGCCCCCGACAGGGTCAACGGCAATCTGTCCTTGCGCATCGAAGACGGTCGACTTCTCGAGGTGGAGCCGGGCGCAGGCAGGATCTTCGGCCTGGTGAGTCTGCAGGCCCTGCCGCGGCGCCTGTCCCTGGATTTCAGCGACATTTTCGACAAGGGATTCAGTTTCGATGAAATCAAGGGGTCTTTCGTCATCCGTGACGGTGATGCCTTCACGCGCGATCTCACCATGAAAGGACCCGCGGCCCGTATCATGGCGGAAGGGCGGGTGGGCCTGCGGGCGAGAGATTATGATCAGGTCGTCACGGTGATTCCCCAGCTCACCTCCGGTCTGCCGGTGGCCGGCGCCGTGGCCGGGGGGATCGGAGTCGGCGCGGTGATCCTGCTGGCCGAACAGATCCTCAAGGAGGAAATCGACAAGATAATCCAGGTGAAATATCGCGTCACCGGTTCCTGGGAGAATCCCCGCGTCCAGCGCCTGCTGGAGAAGGATGGAAGAAAAGACTTGCAGGACAATGGCCTGGAGAGCGTCCAGTAAGACTGGTGGGCAAGGGACGGTCTCCCGGCAGGGCGAGGCGCGGGGGGGGACGGCGAGGGGTCGGCGTGGTTTTTTGGACGGGTTTTCAGGATAATCCGCTGAGCAGGGCCTGGCGGGGCCTGCAATGGCACAATCGAGGTATGAGACATGAGTCGCGTGGCTGCAATTCAAATGGCATCCGGTCCCAATATCGGGGCCAACCTCATCGAGGCGGAGCGCCTCATCGGCATGGCGGTGGAGAACGGCGCCGAACTCCTGGTGCTCCCCGAGAACTTCGCCCTCATGGGCCTGACGGAAGAGGACAAGGTCGAGGCCTGCGAGGATGAAGGCAGTGGGCCGATCCAGGGCTTTCTCTCCCGCCAGGCAGCCACTCACGGGGTGTGGATCGTCGGTGGCACGGTCCCCCTGCGTTCTCCCCAGGCTGGCAAGGTCTATGCCGCCTGCCTGGTCTATGATCCCTCCGGGGCGGTGGTCGCCCGCTACGACAAGATGCACCTCTTCGATGTGCGCATCGAGGCCAGCCAGGAGAACTATACCGAGTCGCTGACCATCGTGCCGGGGGAGCGGGTGACGGTGGTGGACACCCCTTTCGGCCGCCTGGGGCTGGCCGTCTGTTACGATCTCCGCTTTCCCGAGCTGTTTCGTTGCATGCTGGAGCAGGACGTGGAGCTGTTCGCCATTCCCTCGGCCTTCACCGCCTTCACCGGCAAGGCCCACTGGGAGGCGCTGGTGCGGGTGCGGGCCATCGAAAATCTCTGTTATGTGGTCGCCGCGGCCCAGGGGGGCTATCACATCAACGGCCGCGAGACCTATGGGGACAGCATGGTGGTGGATCCCTGGGGCAATGTGCTGGACCGCCTGGCCAACGGTGCCGGCGTGGTCTGTGCCTCCCTGGACCTGGAACATCTGCGGGGCATTCGCCGGGGATTCCCCGCCATCAGTCACCGGCGCCTGCACTGTTGTGACGAAGCGGCAAAACGTCTCTGAGCTGTGGTTTGCCATGTTGATCGGTGGTTGTCGTCCAGCCTGGAGTCAGGACAGAAGGCCTGGGAGACAATGCGCTTCGTAGTGGATTGTGCTGTTCTATAGAGTATCTTGCCTGTGCCTGTCAGAAAGTTGAGACATTAAAATCTCATGAACTGTGTATCTGGTCGGCAGGAGGGTAGTTTTTCCTGATAGAATCATTTGTTTGTAATCCCGGCATCATTGACTGAGTTGGAACATGTAATCAGGCACACTCTGTGTGCATACGCGGACAGTGTTGTCGAGGCGTGTTGTGGGATGGCGCTATGCCGCCTTGCCGCGTGTTCGCACGCAAAGGCGGGTCATGTCAGTCATCGTTGTCGGAGCAACAACGTCGTTATTCAACCCGTGACTGATTTTCGAACTGATATGTCCATGCGCGAAGGCAAGCGGGACGCTGACAATGAAGCCGCCTTGACCGGCGGACGGCATGGCAATCTGGTGGAGTTGCATGGCGTGACATTTGGGTATGGGATGCGATGCGTCCTCGATGGAGTGACGTTACGTTTCCGGCGCGGCTGCGTGACGGCCATCATGGGTCCCAGCGGCACCGGCAAGACCACGCTGCTGCGCCTCATCGGCGGGCAGCTCAAGGCCGACCGTGGCCAGGTGCTGGTGGCCGGCCAGGACGTCGGCCGGCTTGACCGGGAGGCCTTGTACGAACTGCGCAAGCGCATGGGCGTCCTGTTCCAGAGCGGGGCCCTGTTCACCGGTCTCGATGTCTTTGACAACGTCGCCTTTCCCCTGCGTGAACACACCCGCCTGCCGGAATCCATGATCCGCGACCTGGTGCTGATGAAGCTCCAGGCGGTGGGCCTGCGCGGCGCCCGCCATCTCATGCCGGGGGAACTCTCAGGCGGCATGGCGCGGCGCGTCGCTCTGGCCCGCGCCATCGCCCTGGATCCCATGGTGATCATGTACGATGAACCCTTCACCGGCCAGGATCCCATCACCCTGGGCGTGATCATGAAGCTGATCCGCCTGTTGAACGACAGCCTGGGGCTCACCAGCATCATCGTTTCCCACGATGTGCAGGAGGTGGCCGCCATCTCGGATTATGTCTACCTCCTGTCGGGCGGCCGTGTCGTGGCGGAAGGTACGCCGCGGGCCTTGCGGGAGACGGCGTCGCCCTGGGCGCGCCAGTTCCTGGGCGGCCTCCCGGACGGGCCGGTGCCTTTTCACTATCCGGCGCCCGATTACGCCGCCGATCTGCTGGCCGGTTGAGAGACATGCCTGCGCGGGGGGATGCCGGTCGGGATGCGTCAGTGCCTTCGCTGGCCTGGCTGCGCCGCCTGGGGCGGCGGGTCCTGGCTTTTTGCAGTCGTCTGGGGCGCGCCAACCTGTTCATCCTGCGGGTCCTGGCAGGCATGCCTTCCGTCATCCCCCGTTTCCACCTGGTCATGGCCCAGATCTATCACGTGGGCGTGCTGTCGCTGGCCATCATCGTGTTCTCCGCGCTCAATGTGGGCATGGTGCTGGGCCTGCAGATGTACAACACCCTGGTGAACTTCGATGCCGAGTCCGCCCTGGGGCCGGTGGTGGCCCTGTCCCTGGTGCGGGAACTGGGGCCGGTGGTGGCGGCCTTGCTGTTCGCCGGGCGCGCCGGTTCCGCCCTCACTGCGGAGATCGGCCTCATGAAGGCCACCGAGCAGCTCAGCAGCATGGAAATGATGGCCGTGGATCCCGTGCGCCGGATCGTGGCGCCGCGCCTGCTGGCGGGTGTCCTCGCCATGCCCCTGCTGGCGATAATTTTTTGCGCGGTGGGCATCGGTGGCGGCTATTTTGTCGGCGTGGGCCTGCTGGGGGTGGACGAGGGCGCCTTCTGGTCCCAGATGCAGGACCAGGTGGACTGGTCCGAGGATGTGGTCAATGGCATCATCAAGAGCGTGGTCTTCGGCGTGGTCGTGACCTGGATCGCCGTCTTCGAGGGCTACGAGTCCGAGCCGACCGCGGAAGGGGTGAGTCGTGCCACGACACGCTCGGTGGTGTATGCTTCGCTGGCGGTGCTGTTCCTGGATTTCGTGCTCACCGCCCTCATGTTCGGCGCGTTCTGAGCATTTGGTGTCGTCGGAGTTCGCCGTTTTTCGCCGCATGGAGCCGGGAGTGCAATGAAACAGAAGGATACGATGGAGATCATGGTGGGGCTTTTCGTGCTGGCCGCCGTCGCGGCCCTGTTCATGCTCGCCATGAAGGTGAGCAACCTGACCACCCTGAACGAAGACGAGGGATACGTGCTGTATGCCCGCTTCGACAACATCGGCGGGCTCAAGGTGATGTCGCCGGTGCGCGCCGGCGGTGTGCTGGTGGGGCGCGTGGTGGCCATCGAATATGATCAGGACCGCTTTGAGGCGCGGGTGAAGATGGCCATCGACCCGCGCTATGATCGTTTCCCCCGTGATACCACGGCCAGCATCTTTACCGCCGGCCTGCTGGGAGAGCAATACATCAGCCTGGAGGCCGGCGGCGAGGAGGCCTATCTGGGCAACGGCGATGAAATCCGTCTGACCCAGTCCGCTTTTATTCTGGAGCAGGTGTTGGGCAGGCTCTTCTACGACCAGGCAGCCCAATGAGAAGGACGACTGACCTGAGTCAGGCATTGGCAATCATGGCGTTGCTGGCGTTTTTCTGGAGTGCGCCGGTCGGTGCAGCAGCTTCTGCCAGCGATTTGCAGGCCGCCGATCCCCGGGAGGCGCTGCGCATGGTGCGCGATACGGCGCAGCGCGTGATCGGCATTCTCCAGGCGCGCCGCGAAGAGCTGGCGGCCGATCCCGCGCTGCTCAACGCCATGGTCGAGCACGAGATCCTGCCCTATTTCGATTTCGTGCGCATGTCGCGCCTGGTGCTGGGCAAGTACTGGCGTCGCGCCAGCCGCGAGGAGCGGCGTCAGTTCGTCACCGAGTTCCGCCAGATGCTGGTGCACAGCTATGCCTCTTCCATGCTCAAGTATTCTCAGGAGAAGATCACCTACCTGCCGCTGCGCGCCACACCCGGCGCCAGGGAGGTGACGGTTCGCAGCGAGGTGGAGCTGCCCGGCATGGAACCGGTGGCGGTGGAATACAGCCTGCATTTCACGAACGGGCAGTGGAAGGTCTATGACGTGGCCATCGACGGGGTCAGCCTGGTGGTGAATTACCGTACCTCGTTTGCCCAGGAGATCCGTCGCAGCGGCGGCCTGGCGGGGCTCATCGAGAAACTGCGCCGGCGCAATGCCCAGGTCAATGTCCAGCCCGACGCCCATGGCTGAGGCCCGTATCGTCCCTGAGGGCGATGCCTGTCTGCGCCTTGAAGGCGAGTTGAGTTTCGCCACGGTGCCCGGTCTGGAACAGCGTGGCGCAGAGATGCTGAGGCGTTGTGCAGACGAGGTGGTGGTGGATCTGGCCGGGGTGCGGCGGGCGGACAGTGCCGGTCTGGCCTTGCTGGTGGCATGGCTGCGCCATGCCCGCCGGCAGGGCAGGCGCCTTCGCTTTCGGCGCATGCCTGCGCAGATGCGGGCCATGGCCCGTGTCAGCGACCTGGAGGGCGTTCTGCCGCTGGAATGACGGGCATCTGGTTTTTGTCGAATGATCGCGTGATTCTGATTTGGTTCGTAGGGAGCAGTGACAATGGAAGCAGAAGAGATCAAACGGCTCATCGAGGCCGGCCTCCCGGAGTGCGAGGCCCGTGTGAGTGGTGATGGCACGCACTTCGAGGCTATCGTGATTTCGCCGGCCTTTGCGGGCAAGAGCCTGGTGGAGCAGCACCGCCTCGTCTATGACACCCTGGGGGATCGCATGTCCGGCGCGATTCATGCGTTGTCCATCCGGCCTTTCACGCCGGAGGACTGGGCGCGCAGCGGGCAGAATACATGAGGAAAGGCATCGCGGCCGGGAGCGCTGCATCGTCGGTCGTAGGATTATTGAGGTTTGCGTTATCGACTGACAGCTGTCGTGTAGCCCGATGAGATGGATGCAGGCTCCCAAGGGCCGGTATCCAGGGAAAGACGCCGTTCATCCCGGATTCCGCTTCGCTCCATCCAGGCTACTCATGTCTTGCATTTAGAACAAGTCTCAATAGCAGCGGTTTCATGGACAAGCTGATCATCCGCGGGGGACGTCCCCTCGAAGGCACGGTCAACATCGCCGGTGCCAAGAATGCCGCCCTGCCCATCATGGCCGCGACCCTGCTTGCCGACGGGCCGGTGATGCTGGGCAATGTGCCCCATTTGCGCGATATCACCACCACCATGGAACTGCTGGGCCAGATGGGGGTTTCTCTCACGGTGGACGAGCACATGAATATCGAGCTGGACGCCTCCACCATCCGCCAGTGCACCGCCCCTTATGACCTGGTCAAGACCATGCGGGCCTCCATCCTCGTGCTGGGACCTTTGCTGGCGCGCCACGGCCAGGCCGATGTCTCCCTGCCCGGGGGCTGTGCCATCGGCGCCCGGCCGGTGGATCTGCACCTTCATGCCCTGGAGGCCATGGGCGCATCCATTGAAGTCAGCGGCGGCTACATCCGGGCACGGACACGGCGCCTGCGCGGCACGCGCCTGTTTCTGGATATCGTGACGGTGACGGGGACGGAACACATCATGATGGCCGCAACGCTGGCCGAGGGAACCACCATGATCGAGAATGCCGCCCGCGAGCCCGAGATCGTGGACCTGGCCCGCTGTCTTCAGCAGATGGGGGCAAGGATCGAGGGCGCCGGCAGCGATACCATTGTCGTCGAGGGGGTGGATCGCCTCGCCGGCACCCGTTACGAGGTCATGCCCGATCGCATCGAGACCGGCACTTACCTGGTGGCGGCGGCCATCAGCGGCGGGCGCGTGCGGGTGCGCCATACCCGTCCCCAGACCCTCGATGCGGTGCTGGCCAAGCTGCGCGAGGCCGGCGCCGAACTCCAGTGGGGGGACGACTGGATCGAGCTGGACATGGGGGGGCGCCGGCCGCGCGCGGTAGACCTGCGCACCGCGCCCTATCCGGCCTTTCCCACGGACATGCAGGCCCAGTTCACGGCCCTCAACAGTGTCGCGGAGGGGAGTGGCACCATCACCGAGACCATCTTCGAGAACCGCTTCATGCATGTGCCCGAGTTGCAACGCATGGGCGCCGATCTTAAGCTGGAGGGCAACACGGTGTTCAGCCGCGGTGTGCCGCGGCTGGTGGGGGCGCCGGTGATGGCGACGGATCTCCGCGCCTCGGCCAGCCTCGTGCTGGCCGGCCTGGCGGCCGAGGGTGATACAATCGTGGACCGTATCTATCACATCGACCGGGGTTATGACTGTATCGAGGAGAAGCTGTCCCAGCTGGGCGCCGACATACGGCGGGTGCCGGGCTGAGTCCCCTTTGGGCTCATGAGCGAAACGATCACCATTGCCCTGTCCAAGGGCAGGATCCTGCAGGAGGCCTTGCCGCTGCTGGCCCGCGCCGGCATCGTGCCGGAGGAGGATCCCGCCGCCAGTCGCAAGCTGGTCTTTGCCACCAGCGAGCCGGGGGTGGGCCTGGTGGTGATCCGCGCTGCCGACGTGCCCACTTTCGTGGAGAACGGCGCGGCCGACCTGGGGATCGCCGGCAAGGACGTGCTGCTGGAATACGGCGGCCAGGGTCTCTACGAGCCCCTGGATCTGGGGATTGCCCGCTGCCGCCTCATGGTGGCGGGGCCGGCGCAGGCCCGCGAGACATGGCGGCACCTGCGCATCGCCACCAAGTATGTCACCACCACGCGGCGGTACTACGCGGCGCGGGGCGAGCAGGTGGAGATCGTCAAGCTCTACGGTTCCATGGAGCTGGCGCCGCTGGTGGGGTTGGCGGACCGGATCGTGGACCTGGTGGATACGGGCAACACCCTGCGCGCCAACGGCCTCCAGCCCCTGGAAACCGTCGCCGAGATCAGTTCCCGTCTCATCGTCAACAAGGCGGCCATGAAGATGAAGCACCAGCGGGTCAAGGGGCTCATCGAGCGTCTCGCCGCGGCGGTGGGTTGTTATTAACCCGGCAACAATATATATCGTGTTCAGCGTTTCAGGCAGGTGCTGGATCAAGGCGCGGCACGCAGGGAATGGCCCGGCCCTTGCCAAGTGCCGCAACACCGAGCCGGCGCCTGCCTGAA
>JALSIC010000002.1 GCA_026981935.1 Gammaproteobacteria bacterium | reverse complement strand
GAGGAACAGGAGGGTCAGCAGCAGGGCGGCCGTCCGGGCCGGGCGGGGGATGGGAGACGGTTTCATGTCGGTGGTTCCTTCGAGCGAGAGTTGCATCGGTCTTCCGCGGCGATTCGACGCAGGTGAGGCGGGATTGTACCCCAAGCCTGGTAACATGGAGGTAACATGGCGGGAAAAATGCCGTCCCGGGGCGGCGGTTTCCCGGATTGCGGCCCTGGCGGGCCTTCATCCCCGGATTGCGGCCCTGCGGGCCTTCATCCGGGCTACGGGGGGTCGTAGCCCGGATGGAGCGGAGCGGAATCCGGGGTGGGGGTGTGGGCAGGATCCGGGGCCTTCATCCCCGGATTGCGGCCCTGGCGGGGCTTCATCCCCGGATTGCGGCCCTGCGGGCCTTCATCCCCGGATTGCGGCCCTGCGGGCCTTCATCCGGGCTACGGGGATTCGTAGCCCGGATGGAGCGGAGCGGAATCCGGGGAGGGGGCGGCGGTTCAGGGGTTCGGGCTGAGGGATTCGAAGAGGGCCCGGGTGGCGGGGGAGGGGGGCAGGTTCAGGGCGTCGTGGAGGCGGCGCCGGCAGCGGTGGTAGAGGCGCACCGCTTCGGCCTGCTGGCCCAGGTGGCCGTGGGCGCGCATCAGTTCGCGGTAGAAGGGTTCGTGCAGGTCGTCGATCTTGAGGCCGCGGCGGTAGAGGTCGATGAGTTCGCGCCAGGCGCCCCGTTCCTCCAGGGTCCGGCCCAGGCGTTCGTAGCCTTGCAGGACGTCGTCGTGCAGGCGGACGCGGGCGGCCAGCAGCCAGGAGGGGTCGCCTTCTTCGGGGAGGAATGCGCCTTGATACAGGTGCAGGGTCTGGTCGATGCGGTCGGGATGGTGGGCGGCCAGCCCGGTTTCCAGGGCCCAGATGTCGAGCCACACCTGTCCGGCGTCGAGGCTCAGGCGGCCGCCGTCGAGGCGCAGCAGGTCCCGGCTGCCGAGCAGCTTGCGCAGCCGCTGCAGGGTGGTGATGAGGGCGCGGCGCGCGTCGCCGCCTTCGGCCTCGGGCCAGAGGATGTCCTCGATCTGCGTGGCGGGCACCTGGCGGCCGCCCAGGGCGATGAGCACCTTGAGCAGCTTGAGGGGCTTGCGGTGGGTACGGTTCGCCGGGTCGATGGGTTGCCCGTCCCGCTCGACGGCGAAACGGCCCAGGGTGCGGATGCGCACGGCGACGGGCCAGCTCGACAGCAGTTCCGTGCCGGTGGGCCGGGGCAGGGCGTTGCGGCGGATGAAGCGCCGGACGTAATCGGTTTCGATGTCGTGTTCCAGGGCGACGGCGCAGAGCCGGGCCAGCACCGGCGGCAGGTGCCAGAGGGTCACCTGCAGATCCATCTCGCGCCCGCAGGCCAGGGCCGGGCGCAGCCGTGCCAGGAGGGTTTCGGTCTCGCCTCTGCGCCAGGCGGACCAGGCCTCCAGCAGGCCCAGGTGGAAGACCTCGACGCTGCGGCTGTGGCAGGCGGCGGCCAGGCGCCGGGTGTCGGCGATGAGCGCCTGCGCCTCGGCGTGGCACGCCGTCTCGATGAGCATGAAGGCGTGGGCGCAGCCGCTGAGCAGCTCGAAATGGGGAGTGTGCAGGGCGCGGATGTCGGTCCAGGCGCGGCGGGTGTGTTCCCGGGCCCGTTCCGGGTCCTGGTCCAGCCAGGCGAGCCAGCCGGCCAGGTAGTCGTAGTGGACCTGCTCGTGGCGGTTGCCGGGCTGGATGTGCCGCCGGTATCGCGCCAGGAGGTCGGCCGCCCGGCCGGTGTCCTGGCGGGTGAGGTGATAGATGATGGCGGCCGAGAGCAGCCAGAGCCGGCCGATGGTGATGCCGTGGTTTTCCACTACCGCCAGGGCGTCGTCGATGAGTTCGATGGTGCCCGCCGTCTCGCCCGAGTTCCAGCGCCGGGTGATTTCCACCAGGTAGGCGATCACCCGGGCCAGTGGTGCGATACGTTCGCCCGTGGCGTAGGGCAACAGCATGTCGGCCAGCAGTTTCAACCGGGCGGGCTGGGGGTGCCAGGTGAAGTACATGGCCAGATGGGAGGCGGCGAGGCAGCGGGCGGTGTCGTCGGCGATGGCGGGCAGCAGGCGCCGCAGGCGCTCGGCGGTATCGGCCCACTCGACGGGATCGCGGCTGCCGGGGCAGGCGGTGAAGCCCATGTTGAAGGCGGTGAAGGCCACCCGGCCTTCGAGCGCAGGGTCGGGACGGGTGCCGAAGCGGCGCCGCAGGTGTTCCAGCTCGGCCAGCCAGTGAGGGATTTCGGCCAGGCTGTCGTTGGTGAACATGATGCTGTCCATGACGCCCAGCCAGGCCAGGCAGGCACCGTCGCCGTCGCCGTCCGAGACGAAACGCTGGTAGGCCGCGCGGAAGTGTGTGCCGGCCGTGCCCGGATCGAAGGCCAGTGCCGCGCTGCCCAGCCAGTAGCTCAGCCAGGGGTCGCCTTCGATATGCGGGCGGGGCAGCGCCGCCAGCCACTCGTGAAGGCGATGGTGCCGGCCTTGGGCCAGCAGCTCGGCAGCCCGGTTGCGGATCATCTGTGCCAGGGAGTCCCAGCAGGCCGTTTCCCTGTACAGGCGGGCGGCCTCGTCTGCCTCGCCTGCCTCCTCGAGGTGTCGCGCCGCCCGTTGTTTGAGTGCCCGTCGTTCGGCGGCGGGGAGTTCGGCCTCGGCCCGGTCGAGGAGAAACGCCCGTAACAGCGGATGGTAGACGTAGGCAGGCCGGCCGACGGCCAGGCGGGTGACGAACAGTTGCTGCTGGACCAGCCACTCCAGCCGGGCGCCGGCATCGCGAATGCCGGTGAGGCGCGCTGCCGCTCCGGGGTGCACGGGCGTGAACCACGCGGTCTTGAGCAGCAGGGTCCGGGTCTTCTCAGGCAGGTGACGGAAGATCTCGGTGGCGAAGTAGGCAGCGAAACGCCGCCGTGACAGCTCGACGCCGGGTTCGGCCGTGCCGCGCCGTGCCGGCGCCCGCGGCTCGTCAGATGGCATTGCCTGAAATTGCAGCACCAGGCCGGTGATCCAGCCACAGGCCGTCGCCTGCAGACGGGTGATTGCCTCGTCCGGGAGCGGGCGGTCGCCGGCGAGGAAGCGAACGAGGCCCCGTCCTTCGTCGTGGGTCAACTGCAGTTCGGGCCAGTCCAGCCGTGCCAGGCGGCCCCCGGCCATGGCCCGGGCATGGAGCGCCGGCGGCGGGTTGCGGCTGGTGACGATGACCTGCCGGTTCGGCGGGATCTCTTCCATGCCGTGCCGCAGGATCTCGTCGAATGCCGCATCGTCCGCGACGGCTTCCATGTTGTCCAGCACCAGCACGCCCGGCGCCTTCATGGCGGCGAAGAGTTCACGGAAGAAGCGGCGCGCGAAGGCCGCCGGCCCGGCCCGGTATTCGGGGGCCAGCACCGGCAGGCGGCGCCTGCGGGAACGGTTCAGGCGCTTGAGGCCCTCGCCCAGGTAGTAGAAGAAGGAACCGATGTCACTGTCCCCGGGGTCGAGGCGGTACCACAGGGGCCGGATGTCGCGGTCCTGCAGGTAGGCGGCGACCAGGGTGGTCTTGCCTGCCCCCGCGGGTGCCGTGATCCAGACGACGGGACGGTCGCGCAGTTCGTCGAGGCGCTGGTACAGCCGGGGCCGGGCGTAGACCCGTGGCAGGACGGGCGCCGTGAGCTTGGTGGGTTTCTGTTGCCTGGCCGCCATGGCAAGTCACCCGGGGCCGGTCCGGGTCGTCGAATGCACGGCTGCGAGGTCGAAGGTCGAGGCTGGCATGTCCCTGTCCGCGTGTGGTTCTTCTTTTCCGACCGAAATATATGCCGGAAAGCCGCCCGAAGGCAAAGGGCAGTTCTGCGGGTGTGGGTGGCGCGGCGTCGTTTCACAGCCGTATGGGGAGAAATCCA
Source organism: Gammaproteobacteria bacterium (assembly GCA_026981935.1). GTDB lineage: Bacteria > Pseudomonadota > Gammaproteobacteria > SZUA-140 > SZUA-140 > S012-109. The sequence goes on along the minus strand of JALSIC010000002.1, from coordinate 71,866 downwards.
CCATGAACGGTGCTTTTTCTTGATTCTGGCCTTTGTGCCTGCTGCCAGTCTGCAGGATGGGCTGCAGGTGGGAATGCGAGGCGGCAGTCGATGTCCGCCGGCCGTTATCTGCTAGAATACCTGCCATGAGATTTCATCCTGCAGGGGCGGCGGGTTCGTGAGTGTCTACTCCGTGGACAAGCTCATCGCCGAGGCGCGGCGTCTCGCGGCGGACTACCGGCGCGCCACGGGCAAGCCGCTTGCCGGCGTGAGCAGTGAAATCTGCCAGTACGATGCCGCCCGCCTGTTGAACCTGGAAGTCTGCAATCCGCCGGTGGGGGGCTACGATGCCGTCGGCCGCGGCGAACGCGAGGGCAAGCGTATCCAGATCAAGGGGCGCGCCATTTTCGACGAGCGCAAGTCGGGGCAACGCATCGGCCAGCTCAAGCTGGACCAGGAATGGGACAGCGTGATGCTGGTGCTCATGGACGAGAACCTGGAGCCTTTCGAGATCTACGAGGCGGAGCGTGAGGACATCATGGAATGCCTCGCCCGGTCCCCCAGCCGGCGCGCGTCCCGCGGCGCCATGTCGGTGGCCCGTTTCAAGAACATCGCCCGCCTGGTCTGGACCCGGGAAAACGGCATTGAAACCGACGAACTCTGGGACAACCGGTCGGGTCCCTGAAGCGCCATCCCGGAACCGCCGCCACGTGAAAACATGTTGAGCGTTGCCGAGCTGCTGGGGGATGCGGGGCCGCTGGCCCGCCACCTGCCCGGTTTTGCGCCCCGTGCGCAACAGCAGGCCCTGGCGGGGCGCATCGCCGCAGTGCTGGAAACGGGCGGTGTCCTGGTGAGCGAGGCCGGCACCGGCACGGGCAAGACGCTGGCCTATCTCGTGCCGGTATTGCGCTCGGGACGCCGCGTCATCATTTCCACCGCCACCAAGACCCTGCAGGACCAGCTCTATCGGCGCGACATCCCCCTGGTGCGCAAGGCCCTGGGGGCCACCGCCCGTTTCGCCCTGCTCAAGGGACGGGCCAACTATCTCTGCCGTTACCGCCTGGCGCTTGCGGCGCAGGCAGGATACGACCGCGTCCCCCAATATGGCCGGGACTACCGGCGCGTCCGGACCTGGGCCGCCCGTACCGAGAGCGGGGACATCGAGGAGGTGCAGGGTGTCCCCGCCGACTCTCCGGTATGGCCCCAGGTGACCTCCACCGCTGACAACTGCCTGGGCCAGGACTGCCCCGAGTTTTCCGCCTGTCACGTCATGAAGGCGCGTCGTGCCGCGCAGGAGAGCGACGTCGTGGTGATCAATCATCACCTGCTGTTTTCCGACATGATGCTCAAGGAAGGCGGTTTCGGCGAGCTGCTGCCGGGCGCCGAGGCCTTCATTATCGACGAGGCCCACCAGTTGCCGGAGATCGCCGCGCGGTTCTTCGGTCATGCCGTGAGCGCCCATCAGCTCCTGGAACTGGGACGCGACGCCCTCAAGGCGGCCCACGAGGCCGGAGGCGACATGCCCGAGCTGCCGGCACGGGTCCGGGCCCTGGAGCAGGCCGTGACCGCCCTGCGCAAGCGCCTGGGCGAGGCGGGCAGGCGCGCGCCGTGGGCGGCGGTGCGGGAGGCGGCCGCCGTGAAGGCGGGTGTGGAGGGGCTGCGGGCACGCCTCGCCGCGCTCACGGAACTGCTGGCGGCGGTGGCCGAACGCGACAAGGGGCTGGAACATTGCCACCAGCGGGCGCTTTCCCTGGGGGAGCGGCTCGCGGGTTTTGCGGCCTCGCCCGATGCCGAGGCGAGGGGCGAAGGGTCGTGCGACAACGATTCGCCCCACGATGATTCGCCTGACGCTGTATCACTTGACGATGTATCACTGGGCGGCCCGTCGGCGGGGCGTGTCACCTGGTTCGAGACCAGCCGGCGGGGCTTCGTGCTCCACGACACCCCGCTGGACATCGCCGAGACTTTTCAGGCTGCCATGGCACGCTATCGCAGCGCCTGGGTGTTCACCTCCGCCACCTTGGCGGTGGGGCGGTGCTTCGGGCATTTCACCCGCCGCCTGGGCATCGCGGAGGCCGAGACGGCGCAGTGGGACAGCCCCTTCGATTACGCCCGGCATGCCTTGCTCTACCTGCCGCCCGGCCTGCCCGAACCCAATGATCCCGATCATACCGCCACCGTGGTGCGGACGGTGCTCCCGGTGTTGCGTGCCAGCGGCGGACGCGCCTTCCTGCTCTTCACCAGCCATCGCGCCTTGCGCGAGGCGGCGGCGCTCCTGGGCGAGGCCGGCCTGCCCTATCCCCTGCTGGTGCAGGGCGAGGCCCCGCGCAGCGAACTGCTGGCACAGTTCCGCGCGCTGGGCAATGCCGTGCTGCTGGGTACCAGCAGTTTCTGGGAAGGGGTGGACGTGCGCGGTGCCGCGCTCTCCTGCGTGATCGTGGACCGGTTGCCCTTTGCGCCGCCGGACGACCCGGTGTTCCGGGCCCGGGCCGAGGCCCTGCGCCGCGCCGGCGGCAACCCCTTCCGCGAGTGCCAGCTTCCCCATGCCGTGATCACGCTCAAGCAGGGGGTGGGACGGCTCATCCGCGACGTGGACGACCGAGGCGTGCTCGTGCTGTGCGACCCGCGTCTCTTGAGCCGTCCCTACGGGCGGACCTTTCTCGCCAACCTGCCGCCCATGCCGCGCAGCCGCGACCTGGCGGACGTGGAGGCCTTTTTCGCGGCATTGCCGGAAAGACGGGCGGGGGCGGCGGGGGCGTGAGGCTGCTGGCCCTGGATACCGCCACGGAGGCCTGTTCCGCCGCCCTGCTGGTGGAGGGGGAGGTGCTGGAGCGCTACGAAGTCGCGCCCCGGCGTCATGCCGAACTGGTGCTGCCCATGCTGGAGTCGCTCCTGGACGAGGCGGGGCTGAGCCTCTCGCGCCTGGACGCCCTCGCCTTCGGGCGCGGTCCCGGCGCGTTCACCGGCCTGCGCATCGCCGCCGGTGTGGCCCAGGGCATCGCCCTGGGGGCGGAACTGCCCGTGGTGCCCGTCTCGACCCTGGCGGCGCTGGCGCATGGCGCCTTTCGCGAGCGGGGCGAGACGGCCGTGCTGGCGGGCATCGACGCCCGCATGGGGGAAGTGTACTGGGGCATCTATCGCGGGGTTGAAGCCGGCGTTATGGAATGCGTGGGCGAGGAGTGTGTCTGTCCCCCGCAGGTCGTGCCCGTGCCGCCGGGGAAGGGATGGTTCGGTGCCGGGACGGCCTGGGCGTGCCACGGCGAGATCCTGGCAAGGCGCCTTGGACCGCGGCTCGCCGCCTGGGCGGGAGACTCCCTGCCGCGGGCGCGCGACATTGCCGTGCTGGGGGCAGGGCTCTATCGTGCGGGCCGGGCCGTGGATCCCGCGCAGGCCCTGCCGGTCTACCTGCGCGACAAGGTGGTGGCGGAAAAAGCGGACGCCACCGATCGCGGGAGGGAATGAGCAACGATCCACAGAGGAGAACCGCCATGTTTGTCGTCATGAACCGCATACCGGTCAGCAAGGCATTCTGGGAAGACTTCGAGGAGCGTTTCCGCAATCGTGCCGGCCTGGTGGAGCAGTCGCCGGGATTCGTGCGCAACCTGATCCTGCGCCCGGCGGAAGGCAGCAGCGATTATCACGTGGTCATGACGCTGTGGGAGAGCAAGGCGGCCTTCGAGGCATGGACCCGGAGCGAATCCTTCGCCCGTGCCCATGAGAAGGCCCGCCAGACCCCGCCGGAGATGTATGCAGGGCGCAACGTGCTGGAGATGTTCGAGGTGGTGAGCGACAGCGGGGAGGCAGGTGCTCCATGATCCGCCTGCTCCATTTCACGGATACGCACTTGTTTGCGGATCCCGCGCACGTGAGTTACGGCGTGCAGCCCGATGCCACCTTGCAGGCCGTGCTGGCGGCGGCCCGCGCCCGTGAGCGCGGCTGCCGGGCCGCCCTCGTGACCGGCGATCTGGTGCACGACGCACCCGCGGCCTACCCGCGGCTGCGGGCCCATCTCGCCACGCTGGACATGCCGGTTCATTGCGTGCCCGGCAATCACGACGACAAGGCCGCCATGCGGAGGGTCTTCTCTTCGCCGCCGGTGACCTGGCAACGCAGCGCCCGCTACGGAAACTGGTTGCTGGTGTTTCTGGACAGCAGTGTGCCCGGCGAGGTGCGGGGGCATCTGGATGAAACGGAGCTGACTGCCCTGGACGGGCTGCTGGACGGGCATGCCGGGTCCCATGCCCTGGTATGCCTGCACCATCCCCCGCGTCCCTGCGGCATGGCCTGGCTGGACCGGGGGCTCGTTCTCGACAATCCGGAGGCCCTGTTCGGCGTGCTCGATGCCCACGCCAACGTGCGCGCGGTGCTGTGGGGTCACGTCCACCAGGCGTACGACGAGCTGCGCCGGGGCGTGCGCCTGCTGGCCACGCCCTCCACCATGGCGCAGTTCCTTCCGGATGCCGAGGAGTTTGCCCTGGACACCGCCCGGCCCGGTTACCGCTGGCTGGCCCTGGGGGAAGACGGAACGGTGGAAACGGGCGTGGAGCGATTGAGCGAGTCCCTGGCCGGAACTCGCTCGGGGACTTGTCGGTGACAGGCGCGGGCGGGGAGGCAGGCGGCCGGGAGGGCGCCGACACAGGGTGCCGGTGCAGGACGCCGCCCCCGGCGCGAGCAGGCTGTAGCAATCGGTGAAACCAATGGGAGGGAAGGAACATGACGGATTGTTTGTTCTGCAAGATGGTCGCGGGCGAGATTCGACCCGACGTGGTTTACGAAGACGATGCGGTACTGGCTTTCCGGGATATCAATCCCCAGGCGCCAACCCATGTGCTGGTGGTGCCGCGGACGCATATCGCTACGATCAACGACCTGGAGCCGTCGCATGCCGAACTGGTGGGCCGGCTTTATCTCGCGGCCAGGGAAGTCGCCCGGCGGGAGGGCCTGGCCGAGCGGGGTTATCGCACGGTCATGAACTGCAACGCGGAGGCGGGTCAGACGGTCTTTCACCTCCACCTGCACGTCCTCGGCGGGCGTCCCATGAAATGGCCGCCGGGCTGAATCCTCTTTTGCCCCGAGGCGGTGCTTCTGCGCGGTCTCAGGGCCGCGAACCGGTGGCTATGTTGCGGGGGTGAGGGGCAGTTTGCGGGTGTCGCCCCGGGGTCTGCGCGCCGGGAGGCTCGCGGCCAGGCGTTTCATGACCTTTTCCGCGGTGGCGCGGTAGGCGGTGAGCTTGCCGCCGTAGACGGTGAGCAGGCGCGGCCGTCGTGCGCGGTCCGTGTGGAGTATGGTCTCCCGCGGCCGGTCGAAGGCACTGCCGGCGGCGGTGGGCAGCACCCGCAGGCCGGCGAAGGCGTCCCGGATCCGTTCGCGGCCCGCGCCGCGCCAGGCGGGAAAATAATGGGCGAAGGTCCCCAGCAGATAGTCCATTTCCTCGGGGGTGGGCGCAACGGCGGCCGGATCGCCTTCATAGGGTACCTCGGTGGTGCCCACCAGGATACGATCGTGCCAGGGCATGGCGAAGACCGCACGCCGGTCGCGGGGCGCCTCCAGGTAATAGAAGCCCCGTTCCAGTCGTCCGTCCAGGAGAATGTGGCTGCCTTGCACCAGGTCCACCGCCAGGGTAGGGGGCGGCGGCGTGATGCGGGCCAGCACCTGGTTGGCCCAGGGGCCGGCGGCATTGACCAGGACGCGGGCCCGGCAGCTGTGCTCCCGCTCGGCGCAGCGGTAGTGGACGATCACCTCGCCGGGTGCCAGTTCGGCGCCGGTGAAGACGGCGGGCAGTTCCAGGCGGGCGCCCAAGGCCTGGGCCGATCGCATCACCGCGCGGGTGAGCGCCGCATCGTCGGTCTGGGCGTCGTGGTACTGGAAGACCTGTTGCAGGCCGCCGGTGTCCAGGCCGTCCAGGGCTTCCCACTGGCGCCGTGGCAGGGTGCGGAAGCGGGTGCCCGGTGCAAGTCCGCCCAGCAGGGCATACAGGGCGAGTCCCGCACGCAACTGCCAGGGGCGGCGGCGGGTGTCACGGTAGACGGGAATGTGGAAGGGTTGAAGGCGGACCAGCTCCGGTGCCAGGCGCAACAGCAGGGCGCGTTCCCGCAGGCATTCCCGTACCAGGGCAAACTGGCGCGACTCCAGATAGCGCAGGCCGCCGTGGATCAGCTTGCTGGAGCGGCTGGAGGTGCCGAAGGCCAGGGCGCGCTGTTCCAGCACCAGGACCTCATGGCCCGCGGCGGCAGCAGCCTGGGCCACGCCGGCGCCATGGATGCCTGCGCCGATGACGATGATGTCCGTGTTATTCATCCCCATCGTTCCGGGTTCCGCCTCGCTGCAGCGGGCTGCCCCCTGAGGTTGTCCCTGGTGTGGATCCCAGTATGGATCCCGGTATGGATCCCAGCATGGATTCCGGTACGGATCCTGTCATGGATGCCAGTTGGCGCAGCAGTTCGCCCACCGCCATGGTTTCGATGTAGCGCGCACCGCGCGCATGCCAGTCCAGGGCCAGGCGGGCATCGGCGATCTCGTAGAGTACCCAGGCCCAGGGGCCGGACCAAAGGGCCTCGGGCCCGGGCTTCAGCCGGGTGTGGTTGCAGAAGAGATAGTCGGGCCGCAGGGCTTCGGCCTGGCGGCGATGGGCGGCATCGGGCCGGGACAGGACCCAGCCCACCCGGCGTGCGCCCCGGCGGCGGGCCGCCTGCAGGGCCTCGGCCGCGTAGGAAATGGGAATGGCGCGCATCCCCAGGGGCTCGACGGCGGCCATGACGGCCGTCACCACGGCCTGCGTGCCGAAACGTGCCAGGCTTTCGGTCTTGATTTCCACGAAGACCTCGGCGGCCGGCCAGGTGCCGAGCAGCTCAGCGAGCGCCGCCAGGGTCGGGATGGTGACGTGGGCGAAGCGCCGGCCGAAGCGCCGGGGTTCTCCTGCCGGGATGCGGCTCAGGGTGGCACAGTCCAGGTCCATGATATTGCCTGCGCGGCCGGTGGTGCGGGCCAGAGAAACGTCGTGGAAAAGCATGGGCACGCCGTCGGTGCTGAGCTGGACATCCACCTCGATATGGGACGCGCCTGCTGCCAGGGCCGCGGTGATGCCCGGCAGGGTGTTTTCAGGATAACGATACGGGTAGCCGCGGTGCGCCACCAGGCGGGGCAGGTGACACCCGGCGGGTTTCCTGTTCTGATGCTGATCGGGTGCCGTCACTTCTTGCGGTCTCCGTCCCGTACCGCATCATACAGCAGCCGCTTCCAGCGGCCATAGCGCTGCTTCAGGCGAGGGCGGGGATGTACGGCGAAGTGATCGACGGGCGGTGGCTGGGGGGGTGGTGCGTCACAGGCCTCGGCGAGCTGATACAGCAGGCCGCGGGCGGTCGTCTCATGATCGCGGCAGCGCTCCACGGGCAGGCCGCTGAGGGCGGCGAGGCGCCGGCAGAAGTGATCCAGGCGGGCCAGGCCGCCGCCGACCTCGATGCGGCGCGGCGCAGGATGTCCGGCCTCCGAGGCGGCCTCTGAGAGCCGTTCCAGGTTGAGCTGGAGCAGGAACAGGATGCTGTCCACGAGTGCCACGAGGCGTCGATCGTGATCGCCGCCGCCGATGAAACGGGAAGGAAGATCAGGCTGCATGAAGGGCGTCCCCAGCCCGCCGATGCCGTTGAGGAAAAGCGGGGCGTCATCGTCTTCGGCCAGCAGCACATCCAGTTGTTCATAGTCGATGGACCGGGCCGTGTGCCTCTCGAACCAGCGCAGGGCGTTGCCGGCACCGTTGACCGTTCCTTCCAGCGCGTAGAGGGGGGAGGGCGCTGCCTGAATGATGCTGGAGAGCAGGCCCTGGCATGTCACTGGCTCGGGACCCACAGGCTGGAGAACGAAGGCCCCGGTGCCCAGGGTGATGCAGGCGGTTTCGGTGTCCGGCCGGCCCCGGGCGAAGAGCGCCGCGGCCTGGTCACCTGTCACCACACGCAGGGGCGGCGCTGCCTCGCCACCCTGCAGCCGGCCGAAGTCGTGACAGGTGGGCACGCAGCCGGGCAGGACGTCGGCGGGGATGCCAAAGAGCGCCAGCAGGGGGGCGGACCACGTGCGCCGCCGCAGGTCCCAGAGCAGGGTGCGGGAGGCATTCACGGGATCGACCAGGGAATGGCCCTCCCGGGTCAGGCGCCGGACGAGGAAAGCGGCCATGGGGCCCATGGCGAGGCGGCCGTCACGCCGGGCACGCCTGACTGCCGGTACCCGTTCCAGATACCAGCGCAGTTTGCCTGCGCCATAGTGTGGCGAGGGTGCCAGGCCGGTGATTTCCCGGATGAGGCGGTGCTGGCCGGCATCCAGGGCCTCGAACAGGTCCGTGGCGCGCCGGTCCTGCCAGGCGATGACAGGGGCAAGGGGCGTGCCGTCGCGCCGGTCCCAGCAGGCGGTGTTGGCGCGCTGGGTGGCCAGGCCCGCTGCCGCCACGGGGGGCGCGTCGTCTCCCAGCGTTGCCAGCGCGCTGTGCATGGCTTCGCGCAGGCTTCGCAGCAGGGCCTTCGGATCGTACTCCCAGCACAGGTCGCCGCCGCGGGCGGCGAGCACCGCCCGGCCCTCGCTCAGGAGGCGTCCCGCACCGTCGTAGATCAGGGCGCGGCTGGCATGGCCGCCCTGATCGAGGAGCAGATAGCAGCGCTGGTGACAGGGGGCTGGCGCGGATCCGGGCATTGACGTTTTTGTGGCGAAGGTGGCGGAATCTCGTCGGCGACAGTTTGTCGAGGGTTTCAAGAACCGGGTCGGCAGGTGGCATGTCTCGCGTTCATCGTGCAGCCTGCACGCAGCCCGCGGGGGCCGGAATCCCGGCAAAGACGCCCTTTGTCCCGGATTTCGCTGTGCTTCGTCCGGCCTGCGCATGCCGTGGATTCATGACGGCAGGCTTCATGCATGACCTGGCATGGAGTGTGCATCAATCCCGGGTGAAAGATTAGGGCCCGATCAGTGCCCTTTTCATCTTTCACCTCCCTCAAGCTTTGGGGTGCACCGGCGTGCACCCCTTTTTTTGTCGCGCTCATCCCGTGAGGGTAGACTGTGGCGTTTTGCAGGTAAAGGGGATCGCCATGGTGGCGCATTACATCGCAGGATTCCGCTGGGCCTTCTTCGGCGCCATTGTCATTGCCAGCTATCTCGCCTTTGCGCCAGTACCGGAGGATTCGGTGCTGCGCAGCATCAGTGACAAGCTTCAGCACCTCGCCGCATTCTTCTTTCTCGCCTTCCTGCTGGATTTCGCCTATCCGCACATGCCCTATCGCTGGCGCAAGGCACTGATACTGCTGGGCTATGGTCTGTTCATCGAGGTGGTGCAGTACTTTCTGCCCTATCGTTCCGCCTCCGTTCTCGACTGGATCGCAGACGGCCTGGGCCTGGTGCTCTATGCCTGGAGCGAGCACTGGCTGCGCAGGATGCCCTTGTTCCAGTGGCGCTGGCAGAAGCTGCCCGACCGAGCGGTCTGCAATAATCGAAATAATCATACATAAATCACAAAAATCTTTGTGTGAAGTGCGTGTTTGTGCTACTCTCGCTCCGTATGGGCATGATCATTCTGCAAATCGTGGTCATCTCCCTGCTGACCTTGTTGCTGGGCCTCATCGCCTATGGCGACTGGCGCAATATGAAACGCCGCGAGGCGGAAGAAGCGGAGGCCCGGTCCCGGACCCAGGCGCGTCAGGAAACTGCTGTGGAAGCCGTCGATCCGGATTGATAGTAATGGGTCACTGGCAGGCCGACCACGAAAGTTACCCGGTTACGGGGTTTTCCCTCTCTGGCCTTTGACGACAGCGGTTCAGAGGCTCTGTCTGTGTCCCGCCGGTTTCCAGGCGGGGGCAATCACATCGGGCATGGTGGAGCGTTGCAACAGCCGGGCCGGCGCAATGGTGAACTCGCCATAACAGCGGTTGATTTCGTCCATCACCACATTGAGTGCATCACTGGGGGATGCCGTTTCCTCGAACAGGGTCAGCTGCAGGCGCCGGGGACGCGGTGCGAGCGCCGTGACCTGGACCTGGAAGACCGGTTCGTTGTGCCAGGCCCTGTCCATGAAATCACGGCACAGCGCAAAGATGGCGCCGCCGTCGCAGACCGGCACGGCCGTCTGCAGGCGCTCTCCCAGCCATGCCGATTCACCCCGCAGCCCGATGAAGAACACCTGCGCCTCCAGTTCATGGCGCCGCAGGCGCGTCGCCACCTTCTCGCTCATGTGCTGCAGATAAGTGAGCAGGAGCGCGCGGTCGCGGGTGGCAGGTGGCACCACCTTCCCGTGGCCCAGGCTCTTGGGCGGCGGCGTGTCCAGATGGATCCGGTCCGGGTCCCGGCCCTGGCACATGAGCCAGATGCGCCGTCCCAGGTTGCCGAAGCGGCGCGCCAGGACACTCACCGGCAGTGCCGCCACGTCGCCGCAGGTCCGCGCCCCATGGCGGGCGAGATAGCGGCCGATGCCTTCGGCGACACCGCACAGGGCGGTGACAGGGATGTCCCGCAGGCGTTCGCGGGCCTCCCAGGGAGGGATGACGGTGAGGCCGTCGGGTTTCTCCAGCTTGGCGGCGAACTTGGCGGTGGTCTTGTCGCCGCTCACACCCACGGAACAGCTCAGGCCGCCACTGACCTCGCGCACGATGGCCTTCACCATGCGGGCCATGCGCAGGGGGGTGCCGTGGAGGCGCTGACAGCGGGTCACGTCGAGAAAGGCCTCGTCCACGGAGAAGACTTCCATGTCCGGGCTGACCCGGTCCCGCAGGGCCGTCATGATGGCCGCCGAGACCCGGGCATAGACGCGCGGTCGCGCCGGGCGCTGGACGAGTGCCGGGCACAGGCGGCGTGCCGCGGTCAGGCGCATCCCGGTGTGGATGCCGAAGGTGCGGGCCTCGTAGGAGCAGGTGATGATGCAGGTGCCTTGCAGGCCGTTGGTGACGGCCACGGGGCGGCCCCGCAGGTCCGGGTCGTCGCGCTGTTCCACCGCGGCGAAGAAGGCGTTCATGTCCATGTGGATGATGGCACGGGGCCAGAGGCGGGGGCAGCGATCGAGCGCGGGGGACATGGGTGCTCACCGGTAGCTGCGTAACTGACCCACCACCACGCCCTGGATACGCAGGCGTTCCGCGTTGTAGGTGACGGGGGCGAGGCGGGCATTGGCCGGCACCAGGGTGATGCTGCCGTCGCGATTGCGGCGCAGGTATTTCAGGGTGGCCTCTTCGTTGTCGATGAGCGCCACCACGATGTCGCCGTCGGCAGGGGTCTCGCATCGCTCCACCACCACCATGTCGCCGTCGAGGATGCCCGCTTCCACCATGGAATCGCCTTGTACCCGCAGGATGAAACGGCCGGGTCCCATGAAGAACTGGCTCAGGTCCACGCAATCCTCGTCGGGGATGGCCTCGATGGGGCGACCGGCGGCAATGCGGCCCAGGAGAGGCAGGGTGGTGGCAGATGTGTGTTCGCGCAGGCGTATCCCCCGGTGCCGGCCCCGCCGCTGCTCGATGAGCCCGGCTTCGGCCAGTGCCTGCACGTAACGGTGTGCCGTGCCCTTGGAGCGGATACCGAGTCCCGCCGCGATTTCCGTCAGCAGCGGGGCCCGGCCGTGGCGGGCAAAGAAATGCCGGATGAATTCGTAAGTATCCCGCGCCCGGGGAGCGAGCAGGACGAGTGTGTCATCATCGTGATCCATGTTTTCAGGATAGAGAACTTTATGAGAACTTTCAATGGGGGCAATGGGGGGCAGCGCATGGCCGGGAGGGTGACGGGAAACAGGAAAAGATGGGGGCGGACCGGATTCAGCTTCGGTTCAGGCGCCCGGGCGTACAGTGATCCTGTCCCTGGAGCCGAAGGGCTGTCGGGGTGAATTCAAGGAGTCAGCTCATTGAGAGGAGAAATGCCATGAAACATGCCAACTTGAATTTCGGACTGGCCGTGCTGGGTGCCCTGTTTGGTTTCGCCCTGCTGATCGTCATGGCCCTGCCGGCCACGGCACTGGCGGACGAGGATGCACTGGCGCTGGCGAAGAAGAGCGGCTGCCTGGCCTGCCACAGCGTGGAGAAGAAGGTGGTGGGGCCGGCCTGGCAGGACGTTTCAGCCCGTTACAAGGGCGATGCCGGCGCCCGCGAGCTTCTCATCGCCAAGGTCAAGGCCGGTGGCAAGGGCAACTGGACGGAGGTCACCGGCGGGGTGCCCATGCCGCCCTACTCGCCGCGCGTGGCGGATGCCGATATCGAGAAGCTGGTGGATTTCGTCCTGTCCCTTGCGAAGTAAAAGGCGGGAGGCAACGGAGAAGGGGCAAGGCATCGGGCCTTGCCCCTTTTTGACATCGGCGAAGAAGCGCTGTCCAATGACGGACATGCGAGCAGTCATCGATGAAGCCTGAGAGAGAAAGGGCAGGTTCCGTGTCCGTTCTTCCTTGCCTGTTCCTTGCCCCCTGCGTGCCATGCGCATCCTGGTGATCGAGGACGAGCCTTCCCTGCGGGAGCAGCTTGCGGCGCGCCTCAAGGCAGCGGGCTATGCCGTGGATGCCGCCGCCGATGGGGAGGAAGGCCTCTATCTGGGGCGCGAGTATCCATTCGACGTGGCCGTGGTGGATCTGGGCCTGCCGCGCCTGTCGGGCATCGAGGTGATCCGGCGCCTGCGGGAGGAAGGGCGGCGCTTCCCCATTCTCATTCTCACCGCGCGGGGCCGCTGGCAGGAGAAGGTGGAAGGGCTGGATGCCGGTGCAGACGACTACGTGGTGAAGCCATTTCACATGGAGGAACTGCTGGCCAGGCTCAAGGCCCTGCTGCGCCGCGCCGCGGGCTGGAGCCGTTCCCTGCTGCGCTGCGGGCCGGTGAGCCTGGATCTGAGGCGCCAGGCGGTCACGGTGGACGGACATGCCGTGGATCTGACCGCCTATGAGTACAAGGCCCTGGAATATCTCATGCTCCATAGCGGCGAGGTGATCTCCAAGACCGAGCTCACCGAACATCTCTACGATCAGGACTACGACCGCGACAGCAACGTGATCGAGGTCTTCATTGCCCGCCTGCGACGCAAGCTGGATCCGGCGGGCCGCCTGCAGCCCATCGAGACGCTGCGCGGGCGGGGGTATCGCTTCACCCTGCCGCGGAGCGACGCCTGAATGGCTTCTCTGCACACGCGCATCCTGCTGGCGGCCACGACGGTGCTGGCGGCCTTTTTCGGCATCACCGGCCTGGTGCTGGACAGTGCCTACCGGCACAGTGCCGAGGCGGCCCTGCAGGAGCGCCTGCAGGGTTACGCCTATGCCCTGGTGGCGGTCATGGAGCCCGATGCCAAGGGGGAGGTCCACATCACCAACGCCCTGCCCATTCCGCGCCTGTTCACGCCGGGTTCCGGTCTCTATGGCCAGGTGCTGCGCAACGACGGCCGTTATGCGTGGGTGTCACCCTCGGCGGCGGGGCTGGCGATTCCCTTTCCCGGTGGCCTGCGCCGTGGCGAGCGCCGCTTCCAGCAGCTGGAGACGCCCGGTGGTCTGCGTCTCTACAGCTTCAACCTCGGCGTGAGCTGGCAGGAGGCGGCCGGGCCGGCGCGCAGCTACACCTTCAGCGTTGCGGAGGTGCTGGATACGCTGGAAGCGGACATCCGCGGTTTCCGCCGCACCCTGTGGGGCGCGCTGGGCATGGTGGCGGTGGTGCTCCTGGCGGTCCAGGGCCTCATCCTGCGCTGGGGCCTGCGCCCCCTGCGTCAGGTGGCCGCCGAATTGCGCGACATCGAGGCCGGGATCAAGACCCGGCTGGAAGGCCGGTATCCCCGCGAACTGCAGGCGCTCACCGACAATCTCAACGCCCTGGTGCACAGTGAGCGTGAACACCTGCGCCGTTTCCGCCACGCCCTCGACGATCTCGCCCACAGTCTCAAGACCCCCCTCGCGCTGCTGCGCAGCACGGTGGAGAGCCCGTCTTCACCCGAGGAGCTGCGCCGCGTGGTGGAGGAGCAGGTCGCGCGCATGTCACGCATCATCGAATACCAGCTTCAACGGGGTGCCACTTCGGGTCCCTCGGTGATGGCGGCGCCGGTTGAGGTGCGTCCCCTGGTGGAGAAGGTGGTCCAGGCCCTGGACAAGGTCTATGCCGACAAGGACATCGCCTGGGAGATCGAGGTGCCCGACGCGCTGCGTTTCGCCGGCGACGAGGCCGACCTCATGGAGATGCTGGGCAATCTCCTGGACAATGCCTGCAAGTGGTGCCGCGGCAGGGTCGCGGTGACGGCGCGCGAGGTGGACCGGGGGCTGGAGATCGTGGTGGACGACGACGGTCCCGGCATTGCAGCCGACGCGGTCCAGCGCCTGTTGCAGCGGGGCGCACGCGGCGACGACACCGTGCCCGGCCATGGCATCGGTCTTGCCATGGTGCAGGACATCGCCGCTGCCTACGGAGGCGAATGTCGCATCGAAGCAGCTCCCATGGGCGGTGCCCGCCTGGCCCTGTGCCTGGCACGACACTGAGCGCCCCTTCGTCATCTCCTTTCTCTCAACCGACATTTCTGCGCCATTGGGCGTATCATGGTAGGCGTCGGTGCAATGAGGAGGTGCCCGCGTGTTTCGTGTCTCATTTCCCACCCCCTTTCATCTCGGTGTGTTGATGCTGTGGTGGCTGCCATCGTGGGTGATGGCCCAGCAGGCGCCCGTGGTACCTGTCGATCGCCCCCTGGTGGTGGTGCTGGAGGTGGAGGGGGCTATCGGGCCGGCCACGGCGGATTACGTGGGGCGGGGGCTGCGGCGGGCGGCTGAGCGGGGTGCGCGGCTGATCGTGTTGCGGCTGGATACGCCGGGGGGACTGGATACCGCCATGCGCGATATCGTGCAGGACATCCTTGCCTCCCCATTGCCGGTGGTGGGTTTCGTCGCCCCTGGCGGGGCACGGGCCGCCAGCGCCGGTACTTATATCCTGTATGCCACGCATGTGGCGGCCATGGCGCCTGCCACCAGCCTGGGTGCCGCCACGCCCGTGCAGCTGGGCGGCATGCCCGGTGGCGGGAGGGACAAGGGGGCGCAAGGGAAGGAAGAAGAGCAAGACGGGGCTGGAGGTGAATCGCCCCGCGATGCCATGAGCCGGAAAATCGTCAATGACGCCGTGGCCTACATCCGCGGGCTGGCCCAGATGCGGGGGCGCAATGCCGACTGGGCGGAACGGGCGGTACGCGAGGGTGTCAGCCTTTCCGCCGAGGAGGCCCGGGCCGCGGGGGTGATCGAGCTGCTGGCCGGCGATCTGGCGGACCTTCTGGCACAGCTCGATGGCCGCGAGGTGCAGGTGCTGGGGCGGGAGGTGACGCTGGCGACGCAGGGTGTGACCGTGGAGCGTCAGGCACCCGACTGGCGCACCCGGCTGCTGGCCCTCATCACCGATCCCAACGTGGCCTACATCCTCATGCTCATCGGGATCTACGGCCTGATCTATGAATTTGCCAGCCCCGGTATGATCCTGCCCGGCGTGGTGGGCACCATCTCGCTGCTGCTGGCCCTGTTCGCCTTCCAGGTGCTGCCCATCAACTATGCCGGGCTGGCGCTGATGCTGCTGGGTATCGCCTTCATGATCGCCGAGGTGTTCGTGCCCAGTTTCGGCGCCCTCGGCATCGGCGGCGTGATCGCCTTCGTCATCGGTTCCATCATGCTCCTGGACACGGACGTGCCGGGTTATGGAATCTCCATTCCCCTCATCGGGGCCTTCGCCCTGCTCAGCGCCGCCTTTTTCATGCTGGTCATCGCCATGGTGGTAAAGGCGCGGCGCCGCCCGGTGGTCAGCGGCGTGGAGGAGCTGTTGCACAGCGAGGGCGAGGTGATCGAGGCCAAGGTGATCGAGGGAGGGGGTTGTGAAGGGCGGGTAAGAGTGCACAGCGAGTCCTGGGCTGCGCGCGCACAGCACCCCCTGGTGCCGGGGCAGCGGGTGCGGATCGTGGAAGTGGATGGCTTGACCCTGGTGGTGGAGCCTGTCGAACAATCCAGCGGAAAAGGAGAGCGGCAATGATCAGTGCAACGGCCATTTACATCATCGTGGGGGTGGTGATCGCCTTTTTCGCCACCGCTATCCGCATCATCTTCGAGTATGAACGGGGTGTGGTATTCACTTTCGGTCATTTCTGGAAGGTCAAGGGGCCCGGCATCCGCCTGGTGATACCCTACATCCAGCAGATGCGTCGCGTGGATCTGCGCACCATCGTCATGGATGTGCCCAGCCAGGATGTCATTTCCAAGGACAACGTCTCGGTGAAGGTGAATGCGGTGATCTATTACCGCGTCATCGATCCCGAGAAGGCCATCATCCAGGTGGAAAACTACGACATGGCCACCAGCCAGCTGGCCCAGACCACGCTGCGTTCCGTGCTGGGCCAGCACGAACTGGACGAGATGCTCTCGGAGCGGGACAAGCTCAACAGGGACATCCAGGCGATCCTGGACCAGCAGACAGACGCGTGGGGTATCAAGGTGGCCAACGTGGAGATCAAGCACGTGGACATCGACGAGAGCATGATCCGCGCCATTGCCCGCCAGGCGGAGGCGGAGCGCGAGCGGCGCGCCAAGATCATCCATGCCGAGGGCGAGCTGCAGGCCTCGCAGAAACTGCTGGAGGCCTCGCAGATCCTGTCCCGTCAATCCCAGGCCCTGCAGTTGCGCTATCTGCAGACGCTCACCGAGATCGCGGGGGACAAGAGTTCCACCATCGTCTTTCCCCTCCCCATGGATCTGCTGGAGCCCTTGCAGCAGGTGTTGCGCCGCGGCGGCGGGATGGATGATGAGTGATCTACAAATTTTCACCGAAGTCAACCTGATCATTGCATAAATTCGGCAGCCATCGTGTAGCCCGGATGCAGGTCCGCAGGACCGGAATCCGGGGAAACACCGTTCCCGGATTATGCTGGCGCTCCATCCGGGCTACGTATCTACAAATTTTCACCGAAGTCAAGATTTCCTACGGCGGCGCGAAATGATATAGAAGGAATGAGAGATCCGCGATCCGGGAGGCGCTTTCGCGGAGGGAAATGGAAACGTGGGAGAAGCAGCGCCCCCGGCGCGAAGCGATAATGTCGTCAGGTGATTTGAACAGGGGTATGTGCCGTGCAGCTGGTGAGAAGGAAGCCCGACCTTTACAACATGATGCAGGTCTACGAGGGCAATTACCGGCGCCTGCTGTACATCCTGCCCCGCCTGCGCGAGATCCGGGGGTCGGTGGTGTCGAAGCTGCACGGTCGCCCCGTGCTGTTCATCCATATGAGAGAGCAGTGCAAGTATACCTCCCTGTTTTCCATCACCCATTACCTCAGCGTGAACAGCCGGCTGGTGGCCGACATGCACCTGCAGGTGCGCGCCTATCACGATGCCCGCCTGGCCGAGGTGACCGCCTATCAGCGCCATTCCCGCTTTCTGCCCGTCTACGACTATCCCAATCCGCACATGTACCAGCCCTTCGAGAAGCGCCAGGTCAATCTGTTCCTCAGGGAATGGCTGCAGTTCTGTATCCGGCACGGTTGCCGGTTTCAGAGCACGGAGGACGGAGGACAGAGGACAGAGAACAGGGGGCAGGGGACGGAAGGCGGAAGATAGGGAGATCGTCCGGGCCATCGACCTGCCTTTTGCTTGACAGGGCTGCGGCTCTCGCCTAGCCTCCCTGCTTTTGCCAAATAAACAAGAAGGGGACAAAGGATGTTGGCTGTGGGGACTTTCCGTGATGGTTTGCGTGCTTGTGCCGTGGTGCCTGCTGCGGCGTTTTTTCTGATGGTGATGAGCGATGCGCAGGCCGTGGACGCGCCGGGTGATGCGGATATCAGATGGGGTGGCGAGGTGGAACTCGGTTATGTCCGGACGACGGGCAATACCGATATCGAGAACATCGTGCTCAAGGCCAAGGTGGAGAACGCCCGGCCGCGGTGGGCGCACGAGCTGCGTTACAATGCCATCCGCAACGAGGACTCGGGCCGGACCACGGCCAAGAATTCTTTCCTGCAGGGCCAGTCCCATTATAAGTGGTCGGACCGGCAGTTCAGCTTTGCGACGGCGCGCTACGAGCAGGACGATTTTGCCGGCTACGATTACCGGCTCGTGGGCTCGGTCGGTATCGGGCGCAAGATCCTGCACGAAGAGGACCTGCTGCTGGAGCTGGAGATCGGCGCCGGCGGCCGCAAGACGGCCTACATCGATACCGGAGATGTCAGCGAGGCCGTGGGCCGCGTGGCAGGGAAGTTCAAGTGGCAGCTCAGCGAAACCAGCGAATTTCTCCAGGAACTGTATTCCGAAATCGGCGAGGACAACGCCGTGACGGATTCGCTCAGCGAACTCAAGGTTAAGGTCATCGGCCAACTGGCCGTTAAAATGTCAGTCAGGGTGACGCACAATACCGATGTGCCGCCCGACACGGACAAGACCGACGTCAAATCGGCGGTGACCGTGGTTTATGATTTTTGATCGGACTGTTTCCATTGAGTCTTATTGTCGAATGATGATCATCGTGTAGCCTGGATGCAGGTCTCAAGGGCCGGAATCCGTGTAAACGCCGTTCCCGGATTCCGCTCGCGCTTCATCCGGGCTACGTGCTACGTGCCTGATCAAGATCATACCACATTGGTTTGAAAGGATTTTTTCATACGACAACACGAGGGTGCCGGGTGTGATGAGACTGAGACTGCCTGTTGTTCTGTGCCTGCTGCTGGGTGGCGGTGCTGCGGTGGCGGATACCTTGGGGGTCAGGGCCGGGCTGGCCTACTGGAGTTACGACATCGAGGGGTTCGCCCGTTACCAGAGTACGGATCCGGCGGATGACATCGATGTCCAGGACGATCTGGGCTACAGCGACGATAACCTGGTGTTTGGCTATGTCCAGCTGGAGCACCCCGTGCCGTTGCTGCCCAATATCCGTCTCAGCAAGACCACGATCGATACCGAAGCCAGTGGCGTGATGACCGCCAACTTTACCTATGGTGGTGCCAATTTCAGCGTCAATGAACCCGTGGACAGCGCCCTGGAACTCGACCAGGTGGATGTCACGCTCTATTACCAGCCCCTGGACAACGTGGTCAGCCTCGATTTCGGTATCAATGCCAAGTACCTGAGCAGCAAGGCACGCATTACCAGCCAGACGCTGTCCACCACTGAAGAGGCCGAGGTCTCGGGCTGGGTGCCCATGCTCTATGGTGGCGTGGGGGTGGATCTGCCCTTCACGGGGCTGGCGGTGAGCGCGGATGGCAGCTATATCGGTTATCAGGACAGCAAGTTCTACGACTACACCGTGCGGGTCACCTATGACACACCCTGGGTGGTGGGCGTGGACCTGGGGTATCGTTCACTCAAGCTGGACCTGGACGACTTCGATGATTCCTATGCCAACATCGAGTTCTCCGGGTTCTACCTGGGGCTGTATGCCGGTTTTTGATGCTGGTTGTTGATGTCCCGGTCTCAGCGCCGGGCTTGTGGCGGGCCGGGGCTTGATGCCGGGTACAACCCGGCGATCCGCCCTGGCTGCCATCTCCTGTTCTCCCTCCTCCGTCTTCCATCCTCCGTCCTCTGTCCTCTGTCCTCCGTCCTCCGTCATGGACACCCCGCGCGCCTTGATGGTAGAATCTGCCCCGGTTGCGCATCATGATGGGGTACCGGGTCATTCAAAGCAGCGTTTCTGGAGACGGGAGAAGTCGGCATGCTTCTCCCGTTTTCTATGCCTGACATGGGGCCTCAGACGGGGGGGGCGCAGGAGGCCGTTCTGGCCCTGGCCAATGGCAGCGTTTTCCGCGGCACGGCCCTGGGGCGTGTCGGGCAGGCGGTGGGAGAGGTGGTATTCAACACCGCCATGACGGGCTATCAGGAGATTCTCACCGATCCGTCGTATGCGCGCCAGATCATCACCTTCACCTATCCCCACATCGGCAATACCGGTACCAATGAGGACGACGACGAGTCTTCCCGTATCCACGCTGCCGGGGTGGTGATCCGCGATCTGCCCCTCATCGACAGCAACTGGCGGGCCCGTGAGAGCCTGGTCGGTTTTCTCCGTCGCCATGGCATGGTGGGAATCACTGACATCGACACCCGGCGCCTCACCCGCATCCTGCGCGAGGAAGGCGCGCAGGGCGGGTGCATCATGGCGGGCGAGGCGGTGGATGTGAATGCGGCGCTGGCGGCGGCGCGGGATTTCGCGGGCCTGCAGGGCATGGATCTGGCCGACGAGGTGTCCACCGGTATCCCCTATGAATGGGCCCAGGGGAGCTGGACCTTCGAGCACGGGGTGCCTGCGGCCCCCCATCCCCTGGAAGCGCACCTGCCCTGGCACGTGGTGGCCTATGACTACGGGGTGAAGCGCAATATTCTGCGCATGCTGGTGGACCGGGGTTGCCGCGTCACGGTGGTGCCCGCCCGCATGCCTGCCGCCCGGGTGCTCGCCATGGCGCCCGACGGGGTGTTCCTTTCCAACGGGCCGGGTGATCCCGAACCCTGTGACTATGCCATCGCGGCCATTCGTGAGATCCTGGCAGCGGACATACCGGTGTTCGGCATCTGCCTGGGGCACCAGCTCCTGGCCCTGGCCAGCGGTGCCCGCACCGTGAAAATGAAGTTCGGCCATCACGGCGCCAACCATCCGGTCCAGGACCTGGCAACGGGGCAGGTGATGATCACCAGCCAGAACCACGGGTTCGCGGTGGACGAGGCCAGCCTGCCGGAGAATCTGCGTGCCACCCATCGTTCGCTTTTCGACGGCACCCTCCAGGGTATCGAACGCACCGACAGGGCGGCCTTCGGCTTTCAGGGACACCCGGAGGCCAGTCCCGGCCCCCGCGACGCGGCGCCCCTGTTCGACCGCTTTATTCACCTGATGCAGGCCCGCAAGGAAGGCGCCCCCACATGATTCTGTCTTCTGTCCTCTGTCCTCCATCCTCCGTCCTCTGATGCCCAGGCGCAACGACATCGAAAGTATTCTCATCATCGGTGCCGGGCCTATCGTCATCGGTCAGGCCTGCGAGTTCGATTATTCCGGTGCCCAGGCCTGCAAGACTCTTCGAGAGGAGGGTTACCGCATCATCCTGGTGAACTCCAATCCCGCCACCATCATGACCGACCCGGCCATGGCGGACGCCACCTATATAGAACCGGTGCGCTGGGAGACGGTGGCGAAGATCATCGCGCGGGAGCGTCCCCATGCGCTGCTGCCCACCATGGGCGGACAGACGGCGCTCAACTGCGCCCTGGATCTGGCCAGCCGGGGGGTGCTGGAGGAATATGGCGTGGAACTCATCGGCGCCAGCCGCGAGGCCATCGACATGGCCGAGGACCGGGAACGTTTCCGCCGTGCCATGGCGGAGATCGGCCTGGCCTGTCCCCGCGCGGCCATCGCCCACAGCCTCGAAGAGGCCCTGCAGGTACAGGCCAGTATCGGTTATCCCACCATCATCCGGCCTTCTTTCACGCTGGGAGGCAGTGGTGGCGGTATCGCCTACAACCGGGAGGAATTCGAAACCATCTGCCAGCGTGGCCTGGACCTTTCGCCTACCAGCGAGCTGCTCATCGAGGAGTCCGTGCTGGGCTGGAAGGAATTCGAGATGGAGGTGGTGCGTGACCGCCGTGACAACTGCATCATCGTCTGCTCCATCGAGAACCTGGATCCCATGGGGGTGCATACCGGCGATTCCATCACCGTGGCGCCGGCCCAGACCCTGACCGACAAGGAATACCAGCGCCTGCGCGATGCCTCCATCGCCGTCCTCCGCAAGATCGGCGTGGATACCGGGGGCTCCAACGTGCAGTTCGCCATCAATCCCGAGGACGGGCGCATGGTGGTGATCGAGATGAATCCCCGCGTCTCGCGGTCCTCGGCGCTGGCCTCCAAGGCCACGGGTTTCCCCATTGCCAAGGTGGCGGCGAAACTGGCGGTGGGCTATACCCTGGACGAATTGCGCAACGAGATCACGGGGGGAGCCACCCCGGCCTCCTTCGAGCCGGCCATCGATTACGTGGTGACCAAGATTCCCCGTTTCGCCTTCGAGAAATTTCCCCAGGCGGAGGCCCGCCTGACCACGCAGATGAAGTCGGTGGGCGAGGTGATGGCCATCGGCCGCACCTTCATGGAATCACTCCAGAAGGCCTTGCGCGGCCTGGAGACGGGGACGGACGGCCTGGACGAGCGCCTCGACCCGGGCGCGGCCGATGCGCGTGACATCCTGCACCAGGAGCTGCGTTCCCCCGGTCCGCATCGCATCTGGTATGTGGCCGATGCCTTTCGTTGGGGCATGGACGTGGGGGAGATATACGAGCTGAGCGCCATCGACCCCTGGTTCCTGGTCCAGATCCAGGCCATTGTCCGGGCCGAACAGGGCCTCGCCGGGCGGCGTCTGGACGGGCTGGATGAAGCCGGGCTGCGCCGCCTGAAGCGCATGGGATTCTCCGACCGTCGCCTGGCGAAACTGCTGGGAACGGATGAGGGTGCGGTGCGTGCGCGGCGTCATGAGCTGGGTATCAGGCCCGTGTACAAGCGCGTGGATACCTGCGCTGCGGAATTCGCCTCGGCCACTGCCTATCTCTATTCCACTTACGAGGAGGAATGCGAGGCGGCGCCCACGTCGCGGGACAAGATCATGGTGCTGGGCGGCGGTCCCAACCGCATTGGACAGGGGATCGAGTTTGACTACTGTTGCGTGCATGCGGCCTTTGCCATGAGCGAATCCGGCTACGAGACCATCATGGTCAACTGCAACCCTGAGACGGTGTCCACCGATTACGATACCTCGGACCGGCTTTACTTCGAGCCCCTGACCCTGGAGGATGTGCTGGAGATCGTCGCTCTGGAGCGGCCCCGCGGCATCATCGTGCAATATGGCGGCCAGACGCCCTTGAAGCTGGCGCGGGATCTGGAAGCGGCCGGCGCCCCCATCATCGGCACCAGCCCCGATGCCATCGATCTTGCCGAGGACCGGGAGCGCTTTCAGCACTTGCTCCAGCGCCTGGGACTGCGTCAGCCGCCCAACCGCACTGCCCGCACCGCCGAGGAGGCCATTGTCCTGGCGCGCGAGATCGGCTATCCCCTGGTAGTGCGGCCTTCCTATGTGTTGGGCGGGCGGGCCATGGAGATCGTCTATCATGAAGACGACCTGCGCCGCTACATGCGCGAGGCGGTGCAGGTCTCCAACGATTCGCCGGTACTGCTGGACCGTTTCCTGGACGATGCCATCGAGGTGGACGTGGATGCGGTGTGTGATGGCAGCGACGTGATCATCGGCGGCATCATGGAACATATCGAACAGGCCGGCGTCCATTCCGGCGACTCGGCCTGCTCCCTGCCGCCCTACAGCCTGGACCATGCGGTACTGGACCGCATCCGGGAACAGGTGGGCCTGCTGGCCCGGGAACTGGGCGTGGTGGGGCTGATGAACGTGCAGCTCGCGGTCAAGGAAGGCGAGATCTATGTCCTGGAAGTCAATCCCCGTGCCTCGCGTACTGTCCCTTTTGTTTCCAAGGCCTGCGGTGTTTCGCTGGCCAAGGTGGGGGCCCGCTGCATGGTGGGGCAGACGCTCGCCGGGCAGGGGGTGACAAGGGAAGTCCTGCCGCCCTATTATTCCGTGAAAGAGGCGGTGTTTCCCTTTGCCAAGTTTCCCGGCGTCGATCCCATCCTGGGGCCGGAGATGAAATCCACCGGCGAGGTGATGGGCGTGGGACGCAGTTTTGCCGAAGCCTTTGCCAAATCCCAGCTGGCGGCGGGTGTTGACCTGCCCCGGGGGGGCAAGGCCTTCGTCAGCGTCCGCGATGCGGACAAGGCCCGTGCGGTGGAAGTGGCGCGGACGCTGGTGGCCCTGGGTTTCCGGGTGCTGGCGACGCGGGGCACGGCCCGGACGCTGGAGGCCGCGGGTGTGCCCTGCGAACGGGTCAACAAGGTGGCAGAGGGTCGCCCCCATGTCGTGGACATGATCAAGAACGGGGAAATCAGTCTCATTGTGAATACGACCGACGGCCGGCAGGCCATCGCCGATTCCTACGCCATCCGGCGCGAGGCCCTGCAGCACAAGGTGTCCTATGTGACCACCATCACCGGGGCCCTGGCGACCTGCCTGGCCTTGCAGCAGACGGACAACTACGACGTGTACAGTTTGCAGCAATTACATCGGGAGCTGACGCAATGAACAAAGTGCCTATGACGACCAGAGGAGCGGAACGGCTGCGCCAGGAACTGCATGAACTCAAGACCGTTTTGCGCCCGCGGGTGATCGAGGCCATTGCCGAGGCCCGGGAGCACGGCGATTTGCGTGAGAACGCCGAATATCAGGCAGCCAAGGAGCAGCAGAGCTTCATCGAGGGTCGTATTGCCGAGATCGACGCCAAGCTGGCCAATGCCCAGATCATCGATGTCACCAAGATCAACGCCGGCGGACGCATCGTCTTTGGTGCGACGGTGACCCTGCTCAACGAGAGCACGGGGGAGGAGGTGACCTACCAGATCGTCGGCGACGACGAGGCCGATATCAAGGAGGGACGCATTTCCATCAGTTCGCCCATCGCCCGGGCCCTCATCGGCAAGGAGGAAGGAGACATCGCCGTGGTCAAGGCGCCGGGCGGGGAACAGGAGTACGAGATCCTGTCGGTGGAATATATCTGAATGCCCGCCATGGCGCAGGGTGCGACACCACCCCCGGAACTGACGCCGGCCCAGCGCAGCCGGCTGCGTGCCCTGGCCCACAAGCTCAAGCCGGTGGTCACGACGGGCCAGTCGGGCCTCAGCGAGGCCGTGCTGCGTGAGATCGATCTCAGCCTGGCGCATCACGAACTGATCAAGATCCGTCTCGGCGCAGCCGACCGTGAAGTCCGCCGGCGCATGACCGAGGCGATCTGCCGCGCCACAGGCAGCGCCTGGGTGCAGAACATCGGGCGCATCGCGGTGATCTACCGGCCGGCGGAAAAGCCGCGCATCGATTTTTCCTGACCCTGCATGAAAGACAGCGATTGATTTCCCATGGCAAGGCGTCGCAGCTCCTGGCTGGCGGAACACGAGAACGATCCCTATGTACGGCAGGCCCGCCAGGCGGGTTACCGTTCCCGCGCTGCCTGCAAACTGCTGGAGCTGGATGCCAAGGACAGCCTGTTCAGGCCGGGCATGACGGTGGTGGATCTGGGGGCGGCACCGGGGGGATGGTCCCAGGTGGCTGCGGACCGGGTGGGGGCGGCCGGCCGGGTCGTGGCCGTGGACATTCTGCCCATGGCGCCCCTGGCAGGGGTGGAGTTCATCCGGGGTGATTTCTGTGAGCAGGCCGTCCTGGACCAGCTGCTGGCGAGACTGGCCGGCCGCCCGGTGGATCTTGTAATTTCGGACATGGCGCCCAATATCAGTGGTGTACGGGCCGTGGATCAACCGAGGTCTATTCATCTCGTTGAATTGGCGGTTGAATTTTCAAATACGGTGCTGCGCCGGGGCGGTGCCCTGGTGGCCAAGGTATTTCAGGGGGCGGGGTTTCAGGAGCTGGTAAGGGATTTGCATCCTTGCTATGAGAAGGTGCTGATACGCAAGCCCCGCGCTTCCAGGCCCCGGTCACGCGAGGTGTATGTGCTCGGCCGGGGATTCCGTGGCGACAGCCGGCAGGCGCTGGAATCAACCGGGGAGATCGGGCAGGATTGAGGGGGCCGGGCTAACAGGTCCCTGATTTTATGCCATAATGATGGGCAGCACTTGAGGATTGATCTGCCTTTGTAATGGCCGATGGGTAATGGATGCAACTAATATCCGATCTCTGTGGTCAAACAATCATCTGTTATTCATTCACAGGCCAGAATCCATGAGTCGAATTCATGAGTCAGCCAGTCAGAGGACAGTAACTTGAACGACATGGTCAAAAACATCATCTTGTGGGTGGTCATCGCCATCGTGCTGATTTCCGTGTTCAACAATTTCAGCCCGCCCCAGATCGCCTCGCGCCAGCTTTCCTACTCGGAATTCATCGAGAGTGTGAAAAACGGTGATGTGAAGGAAGTGGTGATCGATGGCCGGGCCATCCACGGTTCCACCCAGGCCGGGGACAAGTTCACCACCTACAGCCCGGGGGATCCCGGCCTGGTGGGTGACCTGCTGGACAACAATGTCGTGATCCGCGCCCGCCCCCAGGAGCAGCAGAGTTTCCTCATGCAGATCTTCATCTCCTGGTTCCCCATGCTGCTGTTGATCGCGGTATGGATCTTCTTCATGCGCCAGATGCAGGGCGGGGGCGGAGGCCGGGGCGCCATGTCCTTCGGTCGCAGCCGGGCCCGCATGCTGAGCGATGACCAGGTCAAGGTCACTTTCAACGACGTGGCCGGGGTGGAGGAGGCCAAGGAAGAAGTGGCCGAGCTGGTGGAGTTCCTGCGTGATCCCAGCAAGTTCCAGAAACTGGGGGGGAAAATTCCCCGGGGCGTCCTGATGGTGGGTTCGCCTGGCACGGGCAAGACCCTCCTGGCCAAGGCCATCGCCGGTGAAGCGAAAGTACCGTTCTTCACCATTTCCGGCTCGGATTTCGTGGAGATGTTCGTCGGCGTGGGCGCGGCCCGGGTGCGCGACATGTTCGAGCAGGCGAAGAAACATGCCCCCTGCATCATCTTCATCGATGAAATCGACGCCGTGGGCCGTCACCGTGGTGCCGGCCTGGGCGGCGGTCACGACGAGCGGGAACAGACCCTCAACCAGCTCCTCGTGGAGATGGACGGCTTCGAAGGCAACGAAGGGGTCATCGTGATCGCGGCCACCAACCGGCCCGATGTGCTGGACCCCGCCCTGTTGCGCCCGGGCCGTTTCGACCGCCAGGTGGTGGTGCCCCTGCCCGACATCCGCGGCCGGGAGCAGATCCTCAAGGTCCACATGCGCAAGGTGCCCCTGGCCGAGAACGTGGAGCCGGCGGTCATCGCCCGCGGCACGCCCGGTTTTTCCGGCGCCGATCTCGCCAACCTGGTGAACGAGGCGGCGCTCTTCGCGGCCCGTGCCAACCGCCGCGTGGTGGACATGGAGGACTTCGAGAAGGCCAAGGACAAGATCATGATGGGTGCGGAGCGCCGTTCCATGGTGATGAGCGAGGAAGAAAAGCGCCTCACCGCTTACCACGAATCCGGTCATGCCATCGTGGGACGCCTGGTGCCTGCCCATGATCCCGTGCACAAGGTGAGCATCATACCCCGCGGCAGGGCCCTGGGTGTCACCATGTTCCTGCCCGAGGAGGACCGCCACAGCTACAGCAAGCAACGCCTGGAGAGCCAGATTTCCAGCATGTTCGGCGGCCGTGTCGCCGAGGAACTGATCTTTGGCGCCGATGCGGTCACCACGGGTGCCTCCAACGACATCCAGCGGGCCACGGAGATCGCCCGCAACATGGTGACCAAGTGGGGTTTGTCGGAAAAGATGGGGCCGCTGACCTACAGCGAAGAGGAAGGCGAAGTGTTTCTCGGCCATTCCGTCACCCAGCACAAGAATGTCTCCGATGAAACGGCCCACGCCATCGACAAAGAGGTGCGGGCCATCGTGGACCGCAATTACGAGCGGGCCCGCAAGATCCTCACGGAGAACCTGGACAAGCTGCACATGATGGCCGATGCCCTGATGAAGTACGAAACCATCGACAGCGACCAGATCGACGACATCATGGCCGGCAAGGAGCCACGCCCGCCCCGGGACTGGGGTCAGTACGAGGGGCCCGGTTCCAGCGGCAGCGCCCCGGATACGGCGGACTCGGACGACGCAGAGAAAGAGCGTGACAAGCCCGCCCCTGACGGCAAGATCGGCGGGCCTGCCAGCCAGCACTGAGTAGTGCTTCGGTGTCCGGGCCGCGGGAGGGATTGCGGTCGTGAATGAAGCGGGCAGGTTCTTGCGGTGCGGCTCGCACGCACTGGATCTGCGTCAACCCCAGGTCATGGGGATCTTGAATATCACCCCCGATTCCTTCTCGGACGGGGGTGTTTTTTTTGATCGCGAGGCGGCGGTCGCCCACGCCTGGTTGATGGTGGAGGAAGGCGCGGCCATCATCGACGTCGGCGGCGAGTCCACCCGGCCGGGTGCGCCGCCTGTCGCCGAGGAGGAGGAACTGCGCCGCGTGATTCCCGTAATCGAGGCCCTGGCTGAGGCGCTGCCCGTGCCCGTTTCCATCGACACTTCCAAGCCGCGGGTGATGCGCGAGGCCGTTGCCGCCGGTGCCGGGATGATCAACGATGTGCGGGCCTTGCGTGTTGCAGGCGCGCTGGAGGCGGCGGCGGCGGCGGGCGTGCCGGTCTGTCTCATGCACATGCAGGGTGAACCCCGGACCATGCAGCAGGCCCCCCGTTATCGTGACGTGGTCGCAGACGTGCTGGCGTTCCTGGAGGAACGGGTCGCCGCCTGCCGGGCCGCGGGCATCCCTGAAGAGCGCCTGCTGATCGATCCCGGTTTTGGTTTTGGCAAGGAACTTGCTCATAACCTGGAACTGATGCGCCATCTGGATCGTTTTCTGGAGATGGGGCGTCCGGTGCTGGTGGGCGTGTCGCGCAAGTCCATGATCGGGGGTATTCTGGATGTCCCGGTGGGAGACCGTCTCTATGGCAGCATCGCCCTGGCGACCCTGGCGGTGTGGCAGGGGGCAGCCATCGTCCGCTGCCACGACGTGCGCCCCACGGTGGACGCGGTTCGCATCTGTCATGCCGTTGCCGGAGGACGGATGACAGAGGACGGATGACAGAGGGTGGAGGGCAAAGGGACAGGGGATGGCAGCCGTCCCCGGCCAAACGTATCAGTTGCCTGAATTTCAATTGCAGAACAAGAAGGTGACAGGTCATGGGAGGAACGACAAAACGGTATTTCGGGACCGACGGCATCCGGGGGCGGGTGGGCGAGGCGCCCATTACGCCTGATTTCGTGCTCAAGCTGGGCTGGGCGGCCGGCCGCGTGCTGGCCAATGGAAACCACGGCAGCGTCCTCATCGGCAAGGACACGCGCATTTCCGGCTACATGTTCGAATCCGCCCTGCAGGCCGGCCTGTCGGCCGCGGGCATCGACATCCTGCTGCTGGGTCCCATGCCCACACCGGCCATCGCCTACCTGACCCGTACACTGCGGGCCCAGGCGGGCATCGTCATCAGCGCTTCGCACAATCCCTATTACGACAACGGTATCAAGTTTTTTTCCGCCGAAGGAACGAAACTGCCCGATGAGATCGAGGTCGCCATCGAGGACATGCTGGAGCGCCCCATGGAGACCCGTGACTCCGGATCCCTGGGGAAGGCGGAGCGGGTGAGCGACGCGGCAGGCCGTTATATCGAGTTTTGCAAGAGCACGATCCCCTCCACCTTGACCCTGCGTGGACTGAAGATCGTCGTGGATTGTGCCCATGGTGCCACCTATCACGTTGCCCCTTGCGTTTTTTCCGAACTGGGTGCCGAGGTGGTTGCGGTGGGCACCGAGCCCGACGGCCTGAACATCAACCTGGCATGCGGCGCCACTCACCTGGAGACCCTGCAGCGTCGCGTCTTGGAGGAAAAAGCGGATCTGGGCATCGCCCTGGATGGAGACGGCGACCGGGTCATGATGGTGGATCACAAGGGCGAAGTGCTCGATGGCGACGAACTGCTGTTCATCATCGCCCGTTCCCGCCAGCAGGCCGGCCGCTTGCAGGGTGCCGTGGTGGGCACGGTGATGAGCAATCTGGGGCTGGAGCATGCGCTGCGCACGCTGGGGGTGGAATTGCGCCGCGCGGCGGTGGGTGACCGCCATGTGCTGGATATGCTTTGCCGGAACGACTGGCTGCTGGGGGGCGAGTCATCGGGGCACATCATCTGCCGCGACCGGACCACGACGGGGGATGGCATCATTTCGGCCCTGCAGGTCCTGGCGGCCATGGTGAAGGCCGGCCAGCCCCTGCACGAATTCAAGGCCGGCATGCACAAGTATCCTCAGCACATGGTCAATGTACCGGTGGTGGCCGGTTTCGACTGCAGGCATTCGGCCGAGGTCCAGGCAGCGGTAAAGGCCGTGGAGGCTGAGCTGGGGGATCAGGGCAGGGTCCTGTTGCGGCCTTCCGGTACCGAACCGGTGATCCGCGTCATGGTCGAAGGCACGGATGCCGGCCAGGTAAGGCGTCTTGCCGATCAGCTCGCCAGGGCCGTTGCGCAGGTACAGCAGAATGCGGCTGGCAACCAGGCATGCGGGTGACGGAGGACGGAAGACAGAGGACAGAGGACAGAGGACAGAGGACAGAGGACAGAGGACAGAGGACGGAGGCGTGTTCCCGCATTCATGTTGATTTTTTCCTCCCGCTACCGGTAAACTCCAGCGTTTGTTTTTGAATCAGCCTTATAGCGGGGGGAGCGTGGCATGCGGCGGCCATTGGTAGCCGGAAACTGGAAAATGCATGGTTCCAGGGCCAGTGTGGCGGCCCTGATCGAGGGGCTCAAGGGTGGCATGGCGGACGTCCGGGGAGTGGATGTCGCGGTCTGTCCGCCTTTCGTCTATCTGGGGCAGGTGGCGGGACTCCTGCAGGGCACCGGGATCGCCTGGGGTGCGCAGAACCTGTGCCAGGTGGCGGGTTCCGGTGCCTATACGGGGGAGATTTCAGATGCCATGCTGCTGGATCTTGGCTGTCGTTACGTGATCGTGGGCCACTCGGAGCGCCGCAACATCTATGGCGAGGACGATGCCCTGGTGGCGGAAAAGTGTCGCGTGGCCGTCCGTGCCGGTCTGACTCCCATCGTCTGCGTGGGCGAGCTCCTGGAAGAAAGAGAGGCCGGACAGACCGAGGCCGTGGTGGCGCGTCAGCTGGATGCCCTTTTGCAGGACGGTGAGGGGGTGGCGGCGCTGAGACAGGCAGTCATTGCCTATGAGCCGGTGTGGGCCATCGGCACGGGCAAGACGGCCACGCCTGCCCAGGCCGAGGAAGTGCATGCCTTCATCCGCAGCCGGATTGCAACGCATGACAAGGCGCTTGCGGGCGAAATCCGCATTCTCTACGGTGGCAGTGTCAAGCCGGGTAATGCCGCGGAACTGTTCGGGATGGCCGATATCGATGGCGGCCTCATCGGGGGTGCTTCTTTGCACGCGGATGATTTCCTGGCCATCTGCCGTGCGGCCATGTCATGATGTGAGTGGCATTTTATGTTGACGATCGTACTGGTAGTTCATATTCTGGTTACCGTGGCCCTGATCGGCCTTGTCCTGATCCAGCGTGGCAAGGGGGCCGACATCGGCGCGGCCTTCGGCAGCGGCGCTTCCCAGACCGTTTTCGGCAGCCAGGGATCTGCCTCTTTTCTGACCCGGACGACAGCGGTGCTGGCCACGGTGTTTTTCGTGACCAGCCTGACCCTGGCCTATCTCTATGCGCAGAAGGGAGAGCGTCGCAGTGTGACGGATCTCCCGGTGGAAGAGACCGTGCCGCAACCCGTTGAATCCGCACCCGATGTGCCGCCTGATCTGCCTCCTGTGCCGCTGGATGTGCCGCAGGTGCCCATGGATCATGAACCTGCCACCGGCGATGGTGCCGCTGGCGGGAGCGGGGCGCAGAGCGGGGCTTCGTAGCCGGGAATGCCCGGTCGTGAAGCCTGCATGCCACCATGGCAGTGCGATCTGATGGGGCAGCAGGGCAGCCGTGTGTTTTTACGGCAGATTCAGCCGATGTGGTGGAATTGGTAGACACGCCGTCTTGAGGGGGCGGTGGCGCAAGCCGTGCCGGTTCGACTCCGGCCATCGGCACCATTCGGGCAGGGAGTGCTCAAGAGTGCATAAATGGAGCAGCTTTTTGGCGCTCATTGCTCATCCCTCATTACTCCCTTTCCAACGTTCCCTAAATCCACAGAAATAACAGGTTGATTATCCTTCTTTTCTTCCAAAACGTCGCTTGACAGGGACTGATTCGCTGGCCTAGACTCATCCATTCGCCGGGCGTTGTGGGAGGCGTCGCGGGCGGGCGGTAACGCTGTCATTATAAATATAAATATATTGAGAAAAACGGGGCGGGGAATCCTCTCGATGCTGGAAAATTATCTTCCCATACTTGTCTTTCTGGTGCTCGGCATCTTTTTCGGCGCCATGCCCCTCATGGTGGGTTTCATGCTGGGCCCGCGACGCCCCGACAGTGAAAAACTTGCGCCCTATGAGTGTGGTTTCGAGGCCTTCGAGGATTCGCGCATGAAATTCGACGTGCGCTACTACCTGGTGGCCATCCTGTTCATCATTTTCGACCTGGAGATTGCCTTTCTCTTTCCCTGGGCCATCGTCCTGGACGAGATCGGCATGTTCGGTTTCATGGCCATGGTGATCTTTCTCGGCCTGCTGGTCATCGGCTTCATCTACGAATGGAAAAAAGGCGCCCTGGAATGGGAGTAGCGCCCCGAGCAGCAAGCAGGGGCCCCGCGAAGCGGGGATGCGCGCGTCCGCGAGTGGGCGCGAAGAGCGCGCGGAGTTGCTGCGCAGGCAGTTTGTCTGGTGAGGCGTGCGCGCCGCCCCGAGCAGCAAGCAGGGGCCCCGCGAAGCGGGGATGCGCCAATTTCGAGAGGGCGCGAGTGGGCGCGAAGAGCGCGCGGAGTTGCTGCGCAGGCAGTTTGTCTGGTGAGGCGTGCGCGCCGCCCCGAGCAGCAAGCAGGGGCCCCGCGAAGCGGGGATGCGCCAATTTCGAGTGGGCGCGGGAAGCGCATGATGATTTTGGATTCTTGATCGCTATGGCAGAGGGTAAGTGACGTATGGGTATCGAAGGTATCCTCAAGGAAAGCGTCGTGACCACCACGGCGGACAAGCTCATCAACTGGGCGAGGACCGGTTCCCTGTGGCCCATGACCTTCGGCCTGGCCTGCTGTGCCGTGGAGATGATGCATGCCGGCGCCTCGCGCTACGATCTCGACCGCTTTGGCGTGGTGTTCCGGCCCAGTCCGCGCCAGTCCGATGTCATGATCGTCGCCGGCACCCTGGTGAACAAGATGGCCCCGGCCCTGCGCAAGGTCTATGACCAGATGAGTGAACCGCGCTGGGTGATCTCCATGGGCTCCTGCGCCAATGGGGGAGGGTATTATCATTATTCCTATTCCGTGGTGCGCGGCTGTGACCGCATCGTGCCCGTGGACATCTACGTCCCGGGTTGCCCGCCGACTGCCGAGGCCCTGCTCTACGGCGTCATCCAGCTTCAGAACAAGATCAAACGCACCAACACCATAGCCCGCTGAGACCGCATCATGCCTGATACCCAGACATTGTCAGCCCGGGTACGGGATCACTTCGGTGATGCCCTGGAAGACGTGGCGATCCGACATGGAGAACTCACCATCCGTGTCCCCCGGGAAAAACTCCACGAGATATGTTTGGTTCTTCGGGACGAGGAACCGTTCCGCTTCGAGATCCTCATCGACCTGTGTGGCGTCGATTACCTGGAATATGGCGAGCAGCCCTGGCAGGGACCGCGTTTCGCCGTGGTCTATCACCTGCTGTCAGTGGCCCATAATCAGCGCCTGCGCGTCAAGACCTTCGTCGAGGAGTCGGATCCCCGGCTGGAATCGGTGGTGGACATCTGGGCCTCGGCCAACTGGTACGAGCGGGAGTGCTTCGATCTGTTCGGTATTCTTTTCGAAGGACATCCCGACCTGCGCCGCCTGCTGACCGACTATGGTTTCGTGGGGCATCCATTTCGCAAGGATTTCCCTCTCAGCGGGTATGTGGAGATGCGCTACGATATCGAGAAGCAGCGTGTGGTCTATGAACCCGTGAATATCGAGCCCCGTATCACCGTGCCACGGGTGATCCGCCACGATCACCGCTATGTCGATGTACAGGATGAAGGCGAGGTGGGACGTGGCTGAGATTCGCAACTACACCATGAATTTCGGGCCGCAGCATCCGTCCGCCCATGGGGTGTTGCGCCTGGTGCTGGAAATGGACGGCGAGGTCATCGAGCGTGCGGATCCGCATATCGGCCTGTTGCATCGGGCTACGGAGAAGCTGGCGGAGACCAAGCCCTACAACCAGAGCATCGGTTACATGGACCGGCTCGATTATGTCTCCATGATGTGCAATGAGCATGGCTACGTGCTCGCCATGGAAAAGCTGCTGGGCATCGAGCCGCCCTTGCGGGCCCAGTATATCCGGGTCATGTTCGCCGAGATCACCCGGATCCTGAACCATCTCCTGTGGGTGGGGGCGCATGCACTGGATATCGGCGCCATGACCGTGTTCCTGTATGCCTTCCGCGAGCGCGAGGATCTTCTCGATGCCTACGAGGCCGTCTCAGGCGCCCGCATGCACGCCACCTATTTCCGTCCGGGCGGTGTCTACCGCGATCTGCCCGGCAGCATGCCTCAGTACCAGCCTTCCAAATGGCACAATGCCAAGGAAACCGCGCAGCGCAACCGCAACCGCCAGGGGTCCCTGCTGGATTTCCTGGAGGATTTCACGGAGCGTTTCCCCGGTTATCTCGACGAATACGAGACCCTGCTCACCGACAACCGCATCTGGAAGCAGCGCACGGTGGGGATCGGCGTGGTGTCGCCGGAACGGGCGTTGCAATTGGGATTCACCGGTCCCATGCTGCGGGGGTCCGGCATCGAGTGGGACCTGCGCAAGAAGCAGCCCTACGATGTCTACGACCGCCTGGACTTCGATATTCCGGTGGGGGTCAATGGCGACTGCTATGACCGCTATCTGGTGCGCATGGAGGAGATGCGCCAGGCCAACCGCATCGTCCGCCAGTGCATCGACTGGCTGCGCGCCAATCCCGGCCCGGTGATGCTGGAGAATCACAAGATCACACCCCCCAAGCGCACCGAAATGAAGGGCGACATGGAGTCTCTCATCCATCATTTCAAGCTCTACACCGAAGGCTTCTGCATGCCCGAGGGAGAGGCCTATGCGGCCGTGGAGCATCCCAAGGGCGAGTTCGGCATCTATATCATCTCGGATGGTGCCAACAAGCCTTACCGGCTCAAGATCCGCGCACCGGGCTTCGCCCACCTGGCGGCACTCGATGAGATGTGCCGGGGGCACATGCTGGCCGACGTGGTGGCCATCATCGGAACCCAGGATATCGTCTTTGGAGAAATAGATCGCTGATATGTCTGCTGTGAAGGAAAAGCGCGCCGCGATTTCCAAGGCTACGCGGCACAAGATCGATCAATGGCTGGCCAAGTATCCCGAGGATCGCAAGCAATCCGCGGTGCTCACGGCCCTCACCCTCGTCCAGGAGGACAATGGCGGCTGGTTGAGCACGGAGCTCATGGATGCCGTGGCCGAGTACCTGGAGATGCCGCCCATTGCCGTCTATGAAGTGGCGACTTTCTACAGCATGTTCGACCTGGAACCGGTGGGGCGTCACAAGATCACGGTCTGCAACAACATATCCTGCATGCTTTGCGGCGGCGACGACATCATCCGCCATATCGAAAACAAGCTGGGCATCAAGGTGGGCGAGACCACGCCCGACGGCAGGTTCACCCTCAAGCGTGAGGAAGAGTGTCTGGCCGCCTGTGCCGGTGCCCCCATGATGGCCATCGACGGCCATTATTACGAGCATCTCACCCCGGAGAAGGTGGATGCCATTCTCGATGGCCTGGAGTGACGTCATGACGAATCAAGTCTGTTTCACGACCCTCAAATATGACAAGCCCTATACCCTGGAAAACTACCGCAAGGAAGGGGGGTACCAGGCCTGGGAAAAGATTCTCAAGAAGAAGATCGCCCCGGAAGACATCATCGACACCTTGAAGAAATCCGCGCTGCGCGGCCGGGGCGGTGCCGGCTTTCCCACCGGACTGAAATGGAGCTTCATGCCGCGCCAGTCGCCGGGACAGAAATACATCATCTGTAATTCCGACGAGAGTGAGCCCGGCACCTGCAAGGACCGCGACATTCTCCGTTACAACCCTCATGCCGTGATCGAGGGCATGGCCATCGCCGGTTATGCCATCGGCGCGACGGTGGGATACAACTACCTGCGCGGTGAATTCCACCACGAGCCTTATGAGCGTTTCGAGGCCGCACTGGAAGAGGCCCGTGCCGCCGGTTACATCGGCCGCAACATCCTGCGATCGGGTTTCGATTTCGAACTTCATACCCATCTCGGCGCGGGCGCCTATATCTGCGGCGAGGAGACCGCGCTGCTGGAATCCCTGGAGGGCAAGAAGGGCCAGCCCCGTTTCAAGCCGCCTTTCCCCGCCAATTTCGGGCTCTACGGCTGCCCCACCACCATCAACAACACCGAGACGCTGGCATCTGTACCCGCCATCATGCGCAAGGGGGCGGACTGGTTTCTCAAGCTGGGACGGCCCAACAACGGGGGGGAAAAGATCTTCTCCGTCTCGGGGCACGTCAACAGGCCGGGCAACTACGAGATCCCCCTCGGCACGCCGTTTCGCGAACTGCTGGAGATGGCGGGCGGTGTGCGGGACGGCCGCCAGCTCAAGGCCGTCATACCCGGCGGCTCCTCCATGCCGGTGTTGCCCGCCCACATCATCATGGAATGCGATATGGACTACGACTCCCTGGCCAAGGTGGGTTCCGCGCTGGGCTCGGGCGGGGTCATCGTGATGGATGACAGCACCTGCATGGTCCGGGCCCTGTTGCGCATCTCCCGTTTCTATTTCAAGGAATCCTGCGGCCAGTGCACCCCCTGCCGCGAAGGCACGGGCTGGATGTGGCGGGTCATCAACCGCATCGAGAACGGCCAGGGCCGTCCCGAGGATCTGGAACTGCTGATCAACACGGCAGGACGCATCGAGGGACGCACCATCTGCGCCTTCGGCGACGCCGCGGCCTGGCCCGTACAGAGTTTTCTCAAGCACTTCCGGGACGAATTCGCCTATCACATCGAACACAAGCGCTGTCTGGTGGACGGTCCCGGCCCCGGCGGCGCGGCAGCGGAGCAAGCAGCATGAGTGCGACGGCGGACGACGTAAAACAGGATCTCATCAGTCTCGAGATCGACGGTCGCCCCCTGCAGGCGCGGCGCGGCGAGATGATCATAGAGGTGGCGGATGCCGCCGGCATCGACATTCCCCGCTTCTGCTATCACAAGAAGCTCTCCATCGCGGCGAATTGCCGCATGTGCCTGGTGGAAGTGGAGAAGGTGCCCAAGCCCTTGCCTGCCTGTGCCACGCCGGTGACCGAGGGCATGAAGGTCTACACGCGCTCGCCCCGCGCCATCGAGGCCCAGCGCGGCACCATGGAGTTTCTGCTCATCAACCACCCGCTGGACTGTCCCATATGTGATCAGGGTGGCGAGTGTGATCTGCAGGAAATCTCCATTGGCTACGGCAGCGATCGGTCCGAGTATCATGAGCCCAAGCGCGTCGTGCCCGACAAGGACATCGGACCGCTCATCGCCACCGAGATGACCCGCTGTATCCATTGCACCCGCTGCGTGCGCTTCGGCGAGGAAGTCGCCGGCGTGCGCGAACTCGGTGCCACCGGCCGTGGCGAGAACACCCGCATCGGCACCTACATCGAGCGCGCGGTGAATTCCGAACTGTCGGGCAACGTCATCGATCTCTGTCCCGTGGGAGCGCTGACCTCCAAGCCGTTCCGTTTTACAGCGCGCGCCTGGGAGATGGAAGACCGCGAGGGGATCGCCGCCCACGACTGCCTGGGTTCCAACATCCTTCTCAAGGTGCGGCGCAACGAGGTGATGCGTGTCGATCCACGCGAGAACGAGGCCATCAACGAATGCTGGCTCTCCGATCGTGACCGTTTCAGCTACCAGGGGGTCAACAGCCCGGAGCGCCTCGAACAGCCCCTGATCCGTCGTGACGGCGAATGGCAGGCAACGGACTGGAGTACAGCGCTGGAATTCACGGCACAGCGCCTGCGCGAGATCGTTGCTGCGCATGGCGGGGATGCCCTGGGCGCCCTCACATCGCCCAACGCGACAGTGGAAGAGATGTACCTGTTGCAGAAACTCGTGCGCGGCCTGGGCAGTCACCATGTGGATCATCGCCTGCGCCAGCTGGATTTCAGCGCCCAGGAACACATGCCGCTGTTTCCCTGGCTGGGGCAGTCCATCGCCGACCTGGAGCGCCTCGATGCCGTTCTCCTGATCGGCTCCAATGTGCGCAAGGAACAGCCGCTGGCAGGCCTGCGCCTGCGCAAGGCGGCACTGGGCGGCGGGGCCGTGATGTTCATCAATCCCGTGGCCTACGAATTCAATTTTCCCGTTCACACCCAGCTTGCCGGCGCGCCCGCGGCCATGGAACGCGAACTGGCGGCGACGGCCAAGGCCCTGTTGTCCCAGACCAAGGTGCCTGTGCCGGACGACATCAGGAACCTCCTCAAGCAGGTGCGCATCAAGAATGTCAACCAGGACATGGCGCGGCGCCTCGCCGCCGGCGGGCGGGTTGCGGTGCTGCTGGGCAGCCAGGCATTCATGCATCCTGCCTTCGGCACGCTTTGCGCCCTGGCAGACGTGGTTGCCCGTGCTGCCAGGGGGCGCCTGGGGTTTCTCAGTGATGGCGCCAATGCCGCGGGCGCCTGGCTGGCGGGGGCCGTGCCGCACCGCGGGCCGGCGGGCGCGCAGGTGGAGGCGGGGCTGGATGCCCGCGCCATGCTCGAAAAAGGGCGCCGCGCCTATGTGCTCCTGGGAGTGGAGCCCGAGTATGATTGCGCCGTGCCACGTGCTGCCACGGCGGCCTTGGCGGGCGCGGATTTCGTCGTTGCCCTGACGCCTTTCCACAGCGAGAACCTGGCGGCCTGCGCGGATGTGATGTTGCCTGTGGGGCCCTGGACCGAAACTGCGGGAACCTTTGTCAATGTGGAAGGCCGCTGGCAGAGCTTTCAGGGGGCGGTGGCGCCGCGCGGCGAGGCCAGGCCCGCGTGGAAGGTATTGCGCGTGCTGGGCAACCTCTGCGACGTGGCGGGTTTCGATTACCTGTCCTCGGAAGAAGTCCGTGACGAAGCGCGCGGTCTGCTGGGTGACCGGCAGCCCGGCAACGACTGTGACTGGCCCTGTCCTGAAGAACTGAATGTGGTTGGTGAGGCGACGGTCCGGCTCGGCGACGTGCCGCTCTATGCGTGTGACGGGATCGTGCGCCGGGCCACAGCCCTGCAACAGACGGCCGATGCGGGTGTTCCCCGG
Organism: Gammaproteobacteria bacterium; assembly: GCA_026981935.1. Lineage (GTDB taxonomy): Bacteria > Pseudomonadota > Gammaproteobacteria > SZUA-140 > SZUA-140 > S012-109. The sequence goes on along the minus strand of JALSIC010000002.1, from coordinate 32,914 downwards.
GCAGGCATCAATGCCAGGACGGCCAGGCGCCTCGAGCTTGGCGCCGGGGAGCGGGTGCTGGTGAAGGAGGAAGGCGGGCAGGGACAGGCATCGCTTGAAGTCGTCGTGGATGATCGCGTGCCCGACAACTGTGTGCTGATACCGCAGGCATTGCGAGAGACACTCGCCCTGGGCGCAGTGGGCGCTGCCGTGACGCTGGAAAAGATCCAGGCATCGCAGGGGGGATGACATGTCGCGTAACCCGGGCGAGATGATTCATCAGGTTGCTTTTCCGGGCATTGCGCCCGGCAGGAACGCACCCTGCTTTTTTTCCGAAATCCGATAAGAACCGATAAGAAGAAGGGGAACGAAGGCCGCGCATCATGGAAACGCTGTTGGCAGTATGGGAAGCCATTCCCGAGACATGGCAGAACCTGTTGTGGATCATCGTCAAGATTCTCGCCATTGCCGTGCCCATCATGCTGGCCGTGGCCTATCTGACCCTGGCGGAACGCAAGGTGATCGGTTATATCCAGGTGCGTATCGGGCCCAACCGCGTGGGACCGCGGGGGCTGCTGCAGCCCATAGCCGATGGCTTGAAGCTGGCCCTCAAGGAGATCATCATTCCCACCCGGGCCAACCGCTTCCTGTTTCTCATGGCACCGCTGCTGGCCCTGGCGCCGGCGCTTGCCGCCTGGGCCGTGGTACCCTTCGATGACGGCATGGTGCTGGCGGACATCAGCGCCGGGCTGCTGTATGTGCTGGCCCTGACCTCGCTGAGCGTGTACGGCATCATCATTGCAGGCTGGGCCTCCAACTCGAAGTATGCCTTTCTCGGCGCCATGCGTTCCGCCGCACAGATGGTCGCCTATGAGATCGCCATGGGATTCGCCCTGGTGGGGGTGCTCATGGCCGCCGGCAGCCTCAACCTCGGCGAGATCGTGCGCGCCCAGGAAGGCAGTCTCCTGCACTGGTTCTGGTTGCCATTGCTGCCGCTGTTTTTCGTCTATTTCATTTCCGGCGTGGCGGAAACCAACCGCGCGCCTTTCGACGTGGCGGAGGGCGAATCGGAGATCGTCGCCGGTTTCCACGTCGAGTACTCCGGCATGAGCTTCGCGCTGTTCTTTCTGGCCGAATACGCCAATATGATCCTGATATCGGCCCTGACTGCCGTGATGTTCCTGGGGGGCTGGTTGTCACCGTTCCAGGGTATCCCGGGGCTGGAGGACCTGTTCGCCTGGGTGCCGGGCATCGTCTGGCTGCTGCTCAAGATGTCCGTGTTTCTGTTCCTGTTTCTCTGGTTTCGGGCCACCTTTCCCCGCTACCGCTATGACCAGATCATGCGCCTGGGGTGGAAGGTGTTCATTCCCATCACTATCGTCTGGCTGCTGGTGATCGGGGTGGCCATCATGGCACATCTCGGTCCATGGTTCGACTGAGCGTGGCTGAAAATCTACCGTGAGGGTGAAACGATGAAGAGCCTGCAACAGATATTGAAGAGCTTCGTGCTGCTGGAGCTGTTGAAGGGGTTGCGCCTGACGGGCAAATACTTTTTCGCCAAGAAGATAACCGTCCAGTACCCGGAGGAGAAAACACCGCAGTCGCCGCGCTTTCGCGGGCGCCACGCCCTGCGCCGCTATCCCAACGGCGAGGAGCGCTGTATCGCCTGCAAGCTTTGCGAAGCGGTCTGCCCGGCGCTGGCCATCACCATCGAGGCGGAACCTCGCGAAGATGGTTCCCGGCGCACGACGCGCTATGATATCGATCTTTTCAAATGCATCTATTGCGGCTTCTGCGAAGAAGCCTGCCCGGTGGATGCTATTGTTGAGACCCGGGAATACGAATATCATTTCGAGAACCGCGGTGAGAACATCATGACCAAGGAAATGCTGCTGGCCATGGGCGACAAGTACGAACAGCAGATTGCCGCCGACCGCGCCGCGGATGCACCGTATCGCTGAGATCCCGGGGCAGGTGAAACAACTCACAACAAGCAGAAATTTATGAGCATCGAGCCCGTCCTTTTCTATATTTTCTCCGCCGTTCTGGTTTTTGCCGCCGTGATGGTGATTGCGGTACGCAACCCGGTGTTTGCGGCCCTGTTTCTGGTGCTGGCATTCTTCAACAGCGCTGCCTTGTGGCTGCTTCTGGAAGCGGAATTCCTGGCCCTGGTCCTGGTGCTGGTGTATGTGGGCGCGGTGATGGTGCTCTTCCTGTTCGTGGTGATGATGCTCGACATCAACCTCACGCCCTTGCGGGAGGGGTTCATCAAGTACATGCCCGTGGGCCTGGTGGTGGCCGTGATCATGCTGCTGGAGATCGCGGTGGTGGTGGGTCCGGAGAATTTCGGCCTTGATCAGGTTGCACCGCCACCCCGCCACGGCGCCGATTACAACAACACGGCGGAATTGGGGAGCGTACTTTATACGGTATACGCCTATCCCTTCGAGATCGCGGCAGTGATCCTGCTGGTGGCCATCGTGGCAGCCATCTCGCTGACGCTGCGGCGCAGGCCGCAGACCAAGTACCAGAATCCTGCCGAGCAGGTGCTGGTGCGGCGTGAAGACCGCGTTCGTCTGGTGAAGATGGAGGCGGAAAAGGCGGGATCTGCTGAAGGGGCGGAAGGCGACTGAAAGGCATGCCGGGAAGACGGACGGTCACGAGGACCACTGGAAAATAACAACTAGGCCATATTCAAGACCACAATGATCGCATTATCTGATTTCCTCATTCTGGGGGCGCTGCTGTTTTGCATCAGTCTGGCGGGGATCTTCCTCAACCGGAAGAATCTGCTCATCCTCCTCATGGCCATCGAGCTGATGCTGCTTGCGGTGAACATCAATTTCGTGGCTTTTTCGCATTATCTGGGTGACACCGCGGGACAGGTTTTCGTCTTTTTCATTCTCACCGTGGCGGCAGCCGAGGCAGCCATCGGTCTCGCGATCCTCATTGTCCTGTTCCGCAACCGGCGCACCATCAACGTGGGCCAGATTGATTCACTGAAGGGTTGAGGAGAACAAGGCCATGAAGGGTGTTTACCTTACAGTTGTCCTGGCGCCCCTGATCGGCTCCATCATCGCCGGCCTGTTCGGCAGGAAGATCGGCAAGACCGGTGCCCATGGGGTGACCATTGCCGGCGTGGCCCTGTCCTTCCTCATGTCCCTGGTGGCCTTCAAGCATATCGTCATCGACGGGGCGCCCACCTTCAACGAAAGTGTCTATACCTGGCTCATCAGTGACGGCATCCGTCTCGAGATCGGTTTTCTCATCGATCGTCTCACCGCCCTGATGATGGTGGTGGTGACCTTCGTTTCCCTGATGGTGCACATCTATACCATCGGCTATATGAAGGACGACCCGGGTTATCAGCGCTTCTTCAGCTATATTTCCTTGTTCACCTTTTCCATGCTGATGCTGGTGATGGCCAACAATTTCCTCCAGCTGTTCTTCGGCTGGGAGGCCGTGGGCCTGGTCTCGTATCTTCTCATCGGTTTCTGGTACCAGCGGGAATCGGCGATCTATGCGAATCTCAAGGCCTTTCTCGTCAACCGCGTGGGCGATTTCGGTTTTCTGCTGGGTATTGCCGCCATCCTCATGTATTTCAACAGCCTGGATTACGCCGATGTCTTCGCTGCCGCGCCCTTGCTCAGCGATGTCACCATCCAGGTCTTCCCGGGCGTCGAATGGTCCCTGCTGACGGTGATCTGCATCCTGCTGTTCATCGGGGCCATGGGCAAGTCGGCACAGATGCCGCTGCATGTGTGGCTGCCCGATTCCATGGAAGGCCCCACGCCCATCTCGGCCCTGATCCATGCCGCCACCATGGTGACCGCCGGTATCTTCATGGTGGCGCGCATGTCGCCGCTGTATGAACTCTCGGAAACGGCGTTGAGCGTGGTGCTGGTGATCGGCGCCCTGACGGCCTTTCTCATGGGTTTGTTGGGTATCGTGCAGAACGACATCAAGCGGATGGTGGCCTACTCGACATTGTCCCAGTTGGGCTACATGACCGTGGCGCTGGGTGTTTCCGCCTACAGTGCGGCCATTTTCCACCTCATGACACATGCCTTTTTCAAGGCCCTCATGTTCCTCGCCGCGGGTTCGGTGATCATCGCCATGCACCATGACCAGGATATCCGCAACATGGGGGGGCTGAAGAAATACATGCCCATCACCTATTGGACCTTCCTCATCGGCGCCCTGGCGCTCATCGGCTTTCCGGGTACGGCGGGATTTTTCTCCAAGGATGCCATCATCGAGGCCGTGCATGCGTCCGATCTGCCGGGTTCGGGCTTCGCCTACCTGGCCGTGCTGCTGGGCGTTTTCGTCACCGCCTTGTATACCTTCCGTGCCTTCTTCCTGGTGTTCCATGGCAAGGAACGCATGGACGAACACACCCGGACCCATCTGCGGGAATCGCCCCTGGTGGTGACGGTGCCGCTGATCCTCCTGGCCATACCTTCGGTCCTCGTCGGCATGGTGGCCATCGGGCCGTTGTTGTTCGGTGAATTCTTTGCGGATTCGATTTATGTGGCCGCGGCGCATGACGTGCTGGCCAGGATCGGCGAGGATTTCACCGGCGCGCTGGGATTTCTCTTTCACGGCATGCTGGGGATGCCTGTCCTGCTGGCCTTGGCCGGAGTTGCCACGGCCTGGTACATCTATCTGCAGCGGCCGGAACTGGCCGGGCTGATAAAGGCCCGTTTTGAACTCCTCTACAGGATCCTTGACAGGAAGTATGGCTTCGATGATTTCAACGAGGCCTTTTTTGCCGCCGGCTCCCGTGGCCTGGGGCGCCTCTTCTGGCGCACCGGCGATGAGACGGTGATCGACGGGGTGGCGGTGAATGGCACGGCAAAGGGCATTGGCTGGATCGCCGCGCGCATCCGCCAGGCCCAGACAGGGCTGCTGTATCATTACGCCTTTGCCATGATCATCGGTCTGCTCATACTCATCAGCTTCTACGTGCTGCTCTGATGTGCGGACAGGATGTGCGGGACAACGCGTGAACGGTTGGAAATACGATAAGGCATAAGCATGTTATCTGGATTCCCCTTGCTGAGTACTGTGATCTGGCTGCCCATCGCCGGTGGTATTGCCGCCCTGGTGACGGCCAGGAGTGGTGACGATCGCCTGGTGCGCTGGGTGGCGCTGGTCGTATCCACCCTGACCTTTCTCGTTTCCATTCCCCTGTTCACAGCCTTCGACACCACCACGCATCATATGCAGTTCGTGGAGCGTGCCGCCTGGATTCCCACTTTCAACATTCATTACCACCTTGGCGTGGACGGCATTTCCATGCCCCTGATCCTGCTGACCACCTTTACCACGGTGCTGGTGGTGATCGCGGCGTGGGAAGTGATCCAGTACAAGGTGGCCCAGTACATGGCCGCTTTCCTCATCATGGAAGGGCTCATGAACGGCGTCTTTGCCGCCCTGGACGGCATCCTGTTCTATGTGTTCTGGGAGGCCATGCTCATCCCCATGTTCCTCATCATCGGCATCTGGGGCGGGCCGCGCAGGGTCTATGCCGCTTTCAAGTTCTTTCTGTATACCTTTCTTGGTTCCGTTCTGCTGCTGGTGGCGCTGATCTATCTCTTCTTCCAGGCGGAGAGTTTCGCCATCCTGGATTTTCACAGCGTCAAGATCGGGCTGGCCGCCCAGATCCTGATATTCATCGCCTTTCTCGTGGCCTTCGCCGTCAAGATTCCCATGTGGCCGGTCCATACCTGGTTGCCTGACGCCCATGTCGAGGCGCCTACGGGCGGTTCCGTGATCCTCGCGGCCATCATGCTCAAGATGGGGGCTTATGGCTTTGTCCGCTTCATGCTGCCCATCACCCCGGATGCCAGTGCCGAGCTGAACGGCCTGATCATTTCCCTGTCACTCATCGCGGTGGTCTATATCGCCCTCGTGGCGCTGGTTCAGGAGGACATGAAGAAGCTCATCGCCTATTCTTCCATCTCCCACATGGGTTTCGTCACCCTGGGCTTTTTCACGGTGTTCGCCATCGTTGCCAACACGGGCGATACTCATGGGGCGGCCATGGGCGTGGAGGGCGCGCTGGTGCAGATGATTTCCCACGGTCTCATTTCCGGCGCCATGTTCCTGTGTGTCGGCGTGATGTATGACCGCATGCACAGCCGGCGTATCAGCGACTATGGCGGGGTGGTCAATTCCATGCCTGTTTTTGCATCCTTCATGGTGTTGTTCGCTCTCGCCAATACCGGCCTGCCGGGAACCTCGGGTTTCGTCGGCGAATTCCTGGTGATCATGAGCGCTTTCAAGGCCAATTTCTGGTATGCCTTTTTTGCGGCCCTGACACTGATCCTGGGTGCTGCCTATACGCTCTGGATGATCAAGCGGGTGGTCTTCGGCAAGCCGGGCAACGAAAAGGTGGCGCAGCTCAGTGACCTCAATCCCCGTGAAACCGTGGTGCTGGGTTCGCTGGCTTTCCTGGTGCTGCTGGTGGGCGTGTGGCCCGATCCGCTTCTGGATGTGATGCATGCCACCGTGGACCATCTGCTGCAGCAGGCGACCACCTCCAAGCTGTGATGAATGCTGTGGACCTGAATTGCCAACTCAAATGAAAAAAGTACTGGATTGATGGTTTTCGAATTTCCCAATTTTGTTCCGGCGCTGGCGGAAATCTTTGTGCTCACCATGGCATGCGTGGTGCTGATCGTCGATCTGTTCCTGACCGAGCGCAATCGCGTGATCACCTACCTGCTCAGTCAGGCCACCCTCCTGGGGGCGGCGGTGCTCACCGTCAGCCTTCACAACAACAGCACCGAGCTGACCTTCAGCGGCGGTTTCATCCGCGACGGCATGGGCGATGTCCTCAAGGTGTTCATCTATCTGGTGGTTGCCGTCGTTTTTCTCTATTCGCGGGAATACCTGGTGGTGCGCAAGCTTTTCAAGGGCGAGTTCTTCGTGCTGGGCCTGTTCGCGGTGCTGGGAATGATGGTCATGGTATCGGGGCATAGTCTCCTGACCATCTATCTGGGGCTGGAACTGCTGTCCCTGTCTCTCTATGCCATGGTGGCCATGCACCGGGATTCCATGCCGGCCTCCGAGGCGGCGATGAAATATTTCATCCTCGGCGCCATTGCCTCCGGCATGCTGCTCTATGGCATGTCCCTGATCTATGGCGCCACCGGCAGCCTGGATATCGGAGTCATCGCCGACACCTTGCGCATGAGTCCCGGTGATGACATGGTGCTGCTCCTGGGGCTCACCTTCATCATCGTGGCACTGGCCTTCAAGCTGGGGGCGGTACCGTTTCACATGTGGATTCCCGACGTCTATCATGGGGCTCCCACGCCAGTGACGCTGTTCATCGGTTCGGCGCCCAAGATTGCCGCCTTCGCCATGGTGATGCGTCTGCTGGTGGACGGGCTGGGCCCCCTGCACGTGCAGTGGCAGGACATGCTGGTCATTCTGGCCGCGCTGTCCATCGTTGCCGGCAGTGTCATTGCCATTGCCCAGCGCAATCTCAAGCGTATGCTGGCCTATTCCACCATTGCCCACGTCGGTTTTCTCCTTCTGGGTATCCTCGCGGGTACTGAAAACGGCTATGCGGGCGCCATGTTCTATGTGCTGGTGTATGCACTCATGACGCTGGGCGCCTTCGGCATGATCCTGATGCTGAGCCGGGCCGGTTTCGAGGCGGACGAGATCGAGGATTTCAAGGGGCTCAACGAGCGCAGCCCGTGGTTCGCCTTCGTCATGCTGATCCTGATGTTTTCCATGGCCGGGGTGCCGCCCTTTGTGGGTTTCTATGCCAAGCTGGCCGTGCTCCAGGCTGTAATCGATGCCGGCCTGGTGTGGCTGGCGGTACTTGCCGTCCTGTCGGCGGTGATCGGCGCCTTCTACTATCTGCGCATCGTCAAGTACATGTATTTCGACAAACCCGGCGACGAGAGCGCCTTGCAGAGCAATTTCGACATGCGCGCGACGATCAGCGCCAATGGTCTGCTCATCCTCGGCCTGGGCATCTATCCCAGCGGCCTCATGGCCCTTTGCGTGACCGTTCTGCGCTGATATTTCCGGGTTTTCCAGGAGAGGCCGGCGGAGCAGCCTTTCCCCTGTCCCCTTCCGTTGTCATGCCAGGGCCGAATACGCTACAGTCGTTGCCATGCGTATTTTGATCAGTAATGACGACGGCTACCGTGCGCAGGGCCTGGCCTGCCTGGCCGAGACCCTGCGCAGGCATGCGGATATCGTCGTGGTGGTGCCGGACCGGGACCGCAGCGGTGCCAGCAACTCCCTGACCCTGGAGAATCCCATCCGCGCCACGGTCCTGGAGAACGGTTTCATCCGGGTCAACGGCACGCCAACCGACTGCGTCCATCTGGCCATTACCGGTCTGCTGGATGAAGAGCCTGACATGGTGATTGCCGGCATCAATGCCGGGGCCAACCTGGGTGACGATGTGCTGTATTCGGGGACCGTGGCGGCCGCCATGGAGGGCCGTTTCCTGGGTTATCCCGCCATGGCCGTTTCCCTGGCCGGCGCACACTGCCGGCATTTCGGGACCGCCGCGCAGGTGGTGGAGATCATGGTCAGCCATCTGCGCGAATCGCCCCTGCCTGCCGACTTCATTCTCAACGTCAATGTGCCGGATGTGCCCTGGCACGAACTGGGCGGTTTTCGCGCCACCCGTCTCGGCCACCGGCACAAGGCCGAGCCGGTGATCAAGGCGACGGACCCTCGCGGACGTCCCATCTACTGGGTGGGGCCCTCCGGCCCGGAACAGGATGCCGGGCCCGGCACGGATTTTCATGCCATCAGGCACAACCAGGTTTCCGTCACGCCGCTCCAGGTGGATCTCACCCGCCACAGTGCACTGGAGACGACCGCCCGATGGGTGGCGGCACTGGAGCAGTCATGAGCAGTCGCCTGCAAGGCATCGGAATGACCTCCCAGCGGACACGCAACCGGCTGGTCGAGCGTCTCATGCGGGAAGGGATCCGCAGCCAGGCCGTGCTGGAGGCCATGCGCGAGATACCCCGTCATATCTTCGTGGACGAGGCGCTGGCCAGCCGTGCCTATGAGGATACGGCATTGCCCATCGGGCATGGCCAGACCATTTCCCAGCCCTACATCGTGGCGCGCATGACGGAAATCCTGCTGCGCGACGGCCCCTTGCGCCGGGTGCTCGAGATCGGCACCGGATCGGGCTATCAGGCCGCGGTGCTGGCCCGGCTGGTGGAGGAGGTATTCACCGTGGAAAGGGTGGGCGCCCTGCAACGCAAGGCGCGCCGGCGTTTCAGGGAGCTGGGCCTGCGCAATATCCGGCTCCGGCACTGTGACGGCATGGAGGGCTGGCGGGGCTATGCGCCTTTCGATGGCATCATGGCCACGGCGGCCCCTCCCGAGCTGCCCCTGGCCCTGTTGGAGCAGCTTGCGGTGGGGGGGCGCCTGGTCATGCCGGTGGGACGTCCCGGTGCCCAGCGCCTGGTGCTCATCACCCGCACGGCGGAGGCCTGCGAGCAGGAAGTGCTGGAGACGGTGAGTTTCGTGCCCCTGGTGGCAGGCGAGGCGTGAGCCGGGCAACGCCTGCCTGTGGACACCTGATCCCATGTTTTCTGCCCTGTATGCCCGGGTCATGAGCTGGGCGGCGCACCGCCATGCTCCCTGGTATCTGGGCCTGTTGAGCTTCGCCGAGGCCTCGTTCTTTCCCGTTCCGCCGGATGTCATGCTGGCACCCATGGTGCTGGCCAGGCGACGCCGTGCCTGGTTCTACGCCACCCTGACGACCGCGGCCTCGGCGGCCGGAGGCGTGGCGGGGTATCTCCTGGGGATGCTCGCTTTCGATGCCGTGGCGCCCTTGATTCGCGATCTGGGTTACTGGCCGGCCTATCTGCAGGCACGTTCATGGTTTGCGGAATGGGGCGTGCTGGTGGTCTTCGTGGCCGGTTTTTCACCCATACCCTACAAGGTTTTCACCGTGACGGCAGGTGCCGCGGCCATGGCCTTCCTGCCTTTTGTGCTGGCCTCTGTCGTCGGGCGCGGCGCGCGCTTCTTTCTGGTTGCGGCCCTGATCTATTGGGGCGGAGAACGCATGGACCGTTTCCTGCGCAAGTACATCGACAGGCTCGGCTGGGCCTTGCTGGCGATCGCTGCCGTGGTTTATTTCCTCATGCGGTGAGTGCGTCGATGAGGTGGCGCTGGCTGTCGGTCATGATGTTCCTGGGGCTGGTGGGCTGCGGCACCTTCGCCGATCATGTGGTGAGAAAAGGCGAGACCTTGTACTCCATCAGCTGGCGCTATGGCTACGACTACCGGGAGGTTGCCGCCTGGAACGACATTCCACCTCCTTACATCATCCGCGAGGGACAGCGGCTGCGCCTGACACCGCCTCCTGACCGGCGCAAAATCCCAGCGGCACCCAACGGCGGCAACCAGCCACGCCGGGCGCCTGCAAAGCGCCCGGAAACGGGGCCTGCAGCGCCGGTTGTGGAAAAAACGGGACCTGCTGTCACTGCCCCGGCGCAGCCGCCCCGCAAGTTGACCTGGGTCTGGCCCGCCGAAGGCAGCATCCTGACCCGCTTCTCCCCCGGCAAGCCAGGGCGCAAGGGCATCGATATCGGGGGTCGCTTGGGCGATCCGGTCAAGGCCGCTGCGGCGGGGCGCGTGGTATACAGCGGCAAGGGCATTCCCCGCTATGGCAACCTGCTCATCATCAAGCACAATGACAAGTTCCTGAGTGCCTATGCGCACAACCGTCGCCTGCTCGTCGAAGAGGGTGCCTGGGTGGCCAAGGGCCAGAAGATCGCCGAGATGGGCCGCAGCGGCACGGGGGTGACGCAGGTCATGCTGCACTTCGAGATTCGCGTCGATGGCAAGCCCGTCGATCCCATGGCTTACCTTCCGGCGAAAAAAAAAGTAACATCGCGGGGCGGTGATGATTGACCGCCGGGGCATGGGGCCGTGCCCGGAACGACATTGCCCCTTGCGGCCGCATCGCAAAAAGACAAATCAAAATAATGACTGACTGGGGTTGAAAGGAGGATTGCTGTGAAAAAGGCACTGACCGTGGTGATGGTTTCCTGTCTGTTGCTGCCCGCAGCGGGCATGGCCAGGGATTTCAAGGTGTACGGTTACAAGACGCCGGAAGCGGGTGAAATCGAGCTGGTGTACTGGACCGATTATGTGGCGAAGTCGGACAACAAGATGAAATATTTCGGCACCGAGGCAGACCGTGAGTCATTGTGGGCTCATACGCTGGAAGTCGAATACGGGGTCACGGACCGGTTCATGCTGGCTGCCTATGCGGATTTCGAGCAGCCCTCCGGTGAGGATTTCGAGTTTGTTCAATCTCGCATCATAGCGGCGCGTTACCGTTTCGGTGAACAAGGTGAACGCTTTTTTGATACGGCACTCTATGTGGAGTATTATCTGCCCCGCACCGGCTGGCAGGGCAAGGCCAATGAGAAGGCCGAACTGCGCCTGATCCTGGAGAAGGACATCGGGAGTAACACGTTGACACTCAATCCCAGAATAGAAAAGGCAACCAGTGGACCTGATGTGGCCGAGGGGATTGAATTCGAATATGGAGTCAGCTTTTACAGCGCATGGCATGGTCATTTCAAATGGGGGCTCGAGGCCTATGGCAGCATCGGCGAGTTCGTGGATCTCAAGCCCAAGGACAAGCAGAAGCACTATCTGGTGCCCGCTCTCACCTGGAAAGTCGGTCACAAGCTGAAATGGAACCTGGGCAGTGCCTTCGGCCTGACCGATGCCAGTGACGACGTCGTCATCAAGAGCATCCTGGAGTGGGAGATCTGACGACAGGCATGGACGGGATGTGAAGGAAGGCTTTCCAGCGAGGGTATTCGTGGCCGGGGGCGCTCCTGCGGAGAGAGGAAGCGCGCAGGAGCGCTCCCCAGGCGCGAGAGACATTCTTTCGTTCCCTGATCGCTGAATCAGATCATGAGCAGGGCTGCGGCAAAGCGGCGCTGGTCCGACATGAGAATGTTGTAGGTGCGGCAGGCCGCACCGGTATCCATGACCTCGATGCCGATGCCCCGTTGCATGAGGGAGCACAGAAGGTCGTGGTCGGGCCAGCGCAGGGTGGCGCCGCTGCCGAACAGGATCAGTTCCACGTCCTGCTCTGCCAGCACGTCGAAATGCGCCTTGTTGAGTTCAGTGAAGCTCTGGGGCGGCCAGTCCTGAATGAGGCGTTCCGGCATGAGGATCAGGCTGCGATGGAGCGTCTCGCGGCGCAGCGGCGGCAGGAGCCGTTCCACGTTGTCGCTTTCCTCCGGGGCCGGCCTGGCTTCCTCCAGGGCGCGGGGAATGGTGATGGTGATTTCGCCCTTGGCGTAAGAATGTATGCCGTAGTAACGGGTGTTGCGGTCAAGGGTGATCTGCATGGCGGTACCCTCCGCCTGGTGACTAAGGGCCTTTCATTCTATCGGAATCATCCTGGTGCGACAATCGACGCCTGCTCAAGGTGAAGACAGGAAGGTGATGTCACCGTAATAGGCTGATGCCTCTCCACCGCTGTCATCGCTGTCGGTCATGATGGCCACGCCGGTGATGAGCGGCGGATCGCTACCGAAGGCGCGACGGTAATCCTGAACGATATTGCGTTCTTCCGTGATCCACTGCCCGAGCCGTTCAGAACCGCTTTCCACGACAATCATCATGGTGAAGTCGGTATAGGCATTGGGGACGACGGTGTTCCTGGCCGCATTGCGTGCCCAGATGTAATTGATGGCCGCGGCAGGAACGTCGCCGTACAGCAGGCGCGCTGCCTGGTAGCGCATGCGCCTGCCCAGACTCATCTTGTCGGCATCGTAGGCGAAGGTCAGGTAGAGGCGGGCCGGATAGTCATCGCCGGCCTTGCGGCGCACATCGCTGCCGGGGAGGAGCCTGTCGACTCTCCAGCGCCAGCGGAGCGTGGGGTAGCGGCGGGGATCGATGGTGATTCTGCGTATCAGGCCTGAGGCGGCGTTCCGGCTTTCGGCCTTGATGACCGTTGTACCGTCGATTTCCACCAGCTGATATTCCGTGTGACGCGTGATCCTGGGGAAGGTGAGCAACTCCCATGCCGGGGGCAGGGCGGAGCCAGGCGTCAGGTCGGAAAATGCGCCCACACGAAGTTCACTGCCGTAAACCTGCAAAGCCGGTGGGAGAAACAGGAGAAGGAGCAGGGAGGGAAAGAAAATGAAGTGACAGGCAGTCTCATGTCGTGCAGCCCCCCTTGCTGCGAGTCCATACGCGATAGCTGAACAAGGCATGCTGATGGTTTTCATTGTATAACTCTGATCTTGATACGCGCAGCCTGGATGAAGATGATCGGAATCCAGGAAGACATGATTTCACGGTTTGTTTCTCCGGATGCCTGTCCTGCGGGCTTTCAACATTGGGTCACCACGTTGACTCACCTGCAACTCTATCGCGTTCATTCACCCATGAGAGCCTCAATACTTTGTCATTTCGAGCGCAGCGGGAAATGACAGTATCCCTGTCATTCCGAGCGCAGCGAGGAATCTTGGGAGGCAGGGGGACAGGATTTCTCCCTTCGGTCGAAATGACAGGGTAGGAGGTCGAAATGACAGGTGGAGGTAAAAATGCCAGCTGTCCTCCTGGATGCCGGTCTTGCGAACCTCTAGCCGCTGATTTACCTGCAACCCTATCGCATCCATTCATATCGTGGCCGGCTGATATTAACCCGGCAACAATATATGTCATGTTCAGCCGCCGCGTGCGGACACGCGGCAAGGCGGCGGAGCGCCGCTGTAGTCATTCTACAGCAAGCTTCGCCAACACCGTCTGCGTGCGCGCACGCGGCGGCCTGCCATATGAATTTCAACAAGTCAGGCGTTTCAGGCAGGCGCCGGCTCGGTGTTGCGGCACTTGGCAAGGGCCGGGCCATTCCCTGCGTGCCGCGCCTTGATCCAGCACCTGCCTGAAAGGCTGAACACGATATATATTATTGCCGGGTTAATAATAGTCGATGTATCGATGAATGTGTCAAGGGTGTATCTTACAGGGTTTCGCCGTTGACGACGCGGTTGCGGCCCGTGTGCTTGGCATGGTAGAGGGCACGGTCGGCGCGGTGGACGAAATCCTGGGGCTCTTCGTTCTTGCGGTACCAGGCCACGCCGATGGAGACGGTGATCTGGTCCAGCACCTGATAATCATTCTTGCGTTTGCGAGTGAGTTTCGATGTGGATATGATCCGGCGCAGTTCCTCGGCGATGTGCATGGCACCGCTGAGGGGGGTGTTGGGCAGGATGATACTGAACTCCTCGCCGCCATAACGGGAAACGATGTCCCGGCCCTTGACGGCCTCACGCATCTTGCCGGCGATGAAACGCAGGACCTCGTCGCCCACGATATGACCGAAATTGTCGTTGATGCGCTTGAAATGATCCACGTCGATCATCATCATGCAGAGCTGTCCCTGCTGCTGTCGGGCCTCGCGGGTTGTTTCCTCCAGCATCTGGTCGAAGCCCTTGCGGTTGAGCAGGCCGGTGAGGGCGTCGATCATCAGTTCCTCATGGACCCATTGCAGCTCGTTGCGCAGCTTGACCAGTTCTGCAGCCATGCCGCTGAGCTTGTCCTGGAGCTGGGAATTGGTCTTGACCATGGCCTGGGTTTCCGTGCTGAGGGCATCGATGATACGCAGGACCTTTTCGCTGTCGAGATCCCTGACCAGCCGCTGCGCATGGCCCTCGAGGCGGGACTGGTAGCGTGCCGCTTCGTGGGTGGCGCCTGAGATGTGCCGGGAGGACTCGCCGATCACCCGCTGGAGTTCCGAGCGCAGCGCCTCGATTTCCTGTTCCTTGTTGCTGGCAAGGTAGGTGTTGTAGAGCCTGGCGCAGACCTCGTCACCGAAGTCTGCGCCGTCGGCGATGATGTCGTCGATGGCCTGGCTCAGGTGGGGATTGCTCTCGGCCACGTATTCGTACCACACCGCGTAGTTGCGTGGCGTGGGTGGAATGCCATACTGCATCAGAAGGGGCAGGGCCATTCTCAGCAGTTCGGCAGCAGGCTTGCGGATGCCGACCTGGTTCATCAATCGTTTTTGTCCATTGTTCTTCTGGGAGACCTCCGTGCCCGAATTTCGTTCCGTATGGCATCAGTGCACGCCAATGGGGAGTTTATACCACCCGTGAGAATAGATCGACACGCCTGCTCGAAACATTAACCCCAAGGCCTTCAGGCAGATGGCCGGGATCCACCTTCGTGCCGGGAGGGCGCTTCCGGATCGGTTTCCTTTCCGCAGGCGTGGTTTCTTCTGCGAATGCCCGGTGGTGAAACGCCCGGCCCTGGGAAACCTCAGGCACCACGGCGGATCAAAATCAGAGTCAAGTCATCAGGCTTTGATGGGCGGCCGGGCCTCGTCGTGTTCATGCGCTGCCGGCAGCAGGTGACCAGTTGTTCCATGACGGTCGAGAGGGCCCCCTTGCGGATGATGGCCACGATTTCATCGATATGCAGGTTGTCGAACAGACCGTCACTGCCCAGCAGCACCGTATCGCGCCGCGCAAGCGCCAGGGTGGGACCGATCTCGATGCGCATGTCGCTGCTGCCCAGCATGTTGAGGAGCAAATGTCGCTCCTCGTGATGCATGGCCTCATCCTCGTCCAGGAATCCCGCTTCCACCGCGTAGCCTACCGGGGAATGCGGAATGGTCTGTAATTTTATCCTGCCCCGTTGGCCGGTGACCAGGATGGCCGCGTCACCCACGTGGTAGCTGCGCAGGGTGTTGTCGTTGATTTCCACGGCAGCGAGCGTGGAACCTGCGCCAAGCCTGATGATGCGCCGGTTGGCGTCATCGATGCCGTTGAGGACAGCCTCGCGGAAACCACCCTCCGGCGTCGCCCTGGTCAACGCATCGTCCAATGATTCGATGACCATGGCAGAGGCCCGGTCGGCGTTGGAAAGGCCGCCCATGCCATCTGCCACTGCAAAGATACCGGCGTTTCCGTCCATGCAGAACAAGGCCGCAGAGTCACCATTGGCACTGTCATGTGCTGGAGAACGGGAACTGTAGACGGCGATTTCATAGGAACAGCAGTTATAGGTTTCCCCATAACCTTCCATATGACAATTCGTCAGGATTTTTTTGTGAACCATGGAAATTACGGATGCCCGGCATAGGCAGGCACGAGATGTTGCGTGTTACGTCAAGAGTACAAGATACAGGATACGAGAGGGTGATGAAAAGAGGCGCACAAGCGGAACATCCTGTCGCAGTCTCCGATTCATCCCCATTGCATGGTTTCGAGGTAACTCCTGAGTTGCCCTGCTGAACGGAACTTCTTCAGGATCGAGGTGCGCTTGAGGCCGCAGATGATGGCCTTGATCTCTGGTGGATGTTTGGCGTAATGCTTGCGTCCCCCGATGGCGTCGTAGAAGATGCGGATCAGGTCGCAGACATCCTGGTGGATATTGGCCTTCTTCGGTGCGCCCCAGTGAAACATGTCCAGCAGTTTGATATTGAAGCCCAGGCCGAAGCGCTTGACGATGATGTTGTCGGTATGCAGGTCGCCGTGATACTCCTTCATGCCGTGAATGAATTCCATGCCGCTGGCAAGCGCGTGGAGTAAATGCAGTCCCTGGAAGGGGGGCAGGCGTCCGCCGGGTTGGCGCGCCAGGAATTCGCTCAGGAGCTCACCCTCCACGTATTCCGATACCAGGAAGGTGATGGGAATACCGCGATAGGTGATGGTTTCCTGGGTGATGTACTGGATCAGGATGGGGCAGTGGCTCAGGCGATGCAGTTTCTGCGCATAGTAGATGCAGGCCTTGTTGTCGATGTTGCGCTGGGGATAAAAGAATTTCGCGGCGCGCTCGATACCCGTGATCTTCTCGCGCACGAGGAAGACCTCGCCTTCCCAGCCGGCTCCCAGCTTGCTGACGACTTCGTATTTGCCTGCCAGAATACGTCCGGGATAGAGGTTGAAGGTATCGATGACGATGTTTTTCGAGCGTGCCCCCATGACGGCCTTTTTTCAGATGGCCGGAACAGGTTGCAGCCTATTCTAGCAGAAACCTTGTGGTAATGGGGGTTACTCCAGATCCTCGTCCAGGTCTTCTACGGTTTCCAGATCCGGATCGATATCCAGCAGTTCGTCTTCGACGGCCTCGGCCTCATCCAGGGGGGGTGCCAGAGTGGCGGCCTGGGTGGGTGCCTGAGTCGATTGAGGGGGATCCCCTGTGTTCTTCGCTGCCTGCGCGGGGGGGTCCGGCGGGATGCTCAGGCGTTGGGGCACGCGGGTGTGAAAAGTCTTGCGGGCCCGGGTGAAGGCCTTCTTGAGTTCCTTGCAGAGGGCCTCTTCGCCCTCTTTGAAGTCACGCAGCTTGGCCTCGACGATGTCACGGCGGTATTCGACGAATTCGCCGCGTGCCAGATTGAAAAGCCAGACTGTCTCCGGCTTGCCGGTACTGAGGCCAGGGTCGAGCGCAACAGGGCTGCTTTTTGCGCCGGCATCCAGATAGGCGAAAACCACCTTGTCAGCCATGATGCTCTTCGTCACCTCATGAAAAATCAGCAGTCTCTGCCATTGCCGGGTCGAGGTCCGGAGCAGCCGGTCTGCCCGGCCTGTTAGGATTATTTCCGGTTTATGGAAAAAATCAAGCCTGCGTTTGAGGCAAGGGCCTGGCCTGCCACCCGGAGGCAGGCCAGGCGAAGATACAGGCCGGGCTTCAGCGCAGGCGTTTCAGCCGCTCCTTGGCCGAGGCGCTGGGCTTGTGGTTCAGGTTCATGAGGATCTCGGCCAGTTCGCGCTCCGCCGCGGGTGCCGCGCTGTCCTGTGCCAGCTCGCGCAACTGGGCCCGGTCCGCCGGCGTGACCTTGTGATTCATGTTGAGCAGAGCCATGGCCAGGATGCGTTCTCCCTTGCTGGCGTGATCGCTGTTGAGAATTTCCCGCAGCGTCCGTTTCTCGGCGCCCGAAGGATGGTGGTTGAGATGGAGTATGATGTCCGCCATTTCGGCGGTGCGGGAATCGGCCAGGACAAGCGGGGAACCCAGTATGAAGAAAAGGAGAAAAAAACCGGGAATGACGCGCGTCATGTTCATGGTGTACCTCCTTCAAGGTATTGTTGGGCTGATGGTCAATGACATGCCAAGGCCCTCCCTGGCCCATTGTTACTGCAGCTTCAACCATATTACAAGCCCCCATAACCATTAAAAATATAGGTGAATAGCGGGGGGGGACAGCTGAGTGTACAGCCAGGTGCACTGTTGGACGTGGTCCGTCCGGGGAGGAAGGCCCGATATGCTACACTCTGGCCATTTCCTGATCACAGGCCTGAGCGGATCCAAGACCATGAAGCCAGTCACGCCCCTGTTGGCAGCCGATGTCATCATCCGTCTCGAGTGTGCCGGCGAAACGCATTCGGATGAACGCATCGTGCTGATCGAGCGCCGCAATCCACCCGCGGGCTGGGCCTTGCCCGGCGGTTTCGTGGACCTTGGCGAAACCGTGGAGGCGGCGGCGGTGCGCGAGGCCCGGGAGGAGACGGGGCTGGCGGTGAGGCTGCGCTGCCTGCTGGGGTGTTACTCCTCGCCAGGGCGGGATCCGCGGGGTCATACGGCCAGCGTCGTCTACGTGGCCGATGCCCGGGGTGTTCCCCGGGCGCATGACGATGCGCGGCAGGTCAGGCTCGTCGATCCGCGCACGCCGGGTGTGGCGCTGGCCTTTGATCACGGACAGATCCTCGCCGATTATCTTTGTTACCTGGCGTGTGGCCGGGCACCCCAGTGGGAGATGCAGACCTGATTGTATGAAACAAACAACGCGTGACGATTCCGGAGATACTGCCGCCGGGCGGGATGCCCCCGAGCTGCTCGCGCCGGCCGGTACCTTGCGAAACCTGCGCTATGCCCTGGCCTATGGGGCGGATGCCGTCTATGCCGGCATGCCCCGATATGGCCTGCGCGTACGCAACAACGATTTCCATCGCCTGGAAAATCTCGCCGCGGGCATCGAGATCGCACATGCCCGGGGGCGGCGTTTCTATCTGGTATGCAATGTTCTGCCCCACAACAGCAAGGTGAAGACCTTTCTTGCGGATCTGGCCCCGGTGGTGGAGATGGGCCCCGATGCCCTGATCATGGCGGATCCGGGGCTCATCATGCTGGTGCGCGACCGCTGGCCTGATCTGCCGGTGCATCTGTCGGTGCAGGCCAATACCATGAACTATGCCGGCGTGCGCTTCTGGGAGCGGCTCGGTATCCGTCGCGTGATCCTGTCCCGCGAGCTGTCGCTGGACGAGGTGGCGGAGATTCGTGCCGAGTGCCCGGCGATGGAGCTGGAAGTGTTCGTGCACGGCGCATTGTGCATCGCCTATTCGGGGCGCTGCCTGTTGTCGGGCTATTTCAATCATCGCGATCCCAACCAGGGTACCTGCACCAATGCCTGTCGCTGGCAATATGACCTGCATCCCGCCCGGCGTGATGACAACGGCGACGTGGTGGAGAAGCCCGCTTATCTTCTGGAAGAGCGCAGCCGGCCCGGTGAACTGATGCCCGTGGAAGAGGATGAGCACGGCACCTATATACTCAATTCACGTGATCTGCGGGCGGTGGAATACGTGGAGCGCCTGGTGCGCATGGGGGTGGACTGCCTCAAGATCGAGGGGCGGACCAAATCCCATTATTACGTGGCCCGTACCACCCAGGTGTACCGTCAGGCCATCGACGATGCCGTCGCGGGCCGGCCCTTCGATGCCACCCTGCTGGGAAGCCTGGAACACCTCGCGAACCGTGGCTATACCAGCGGTTTCTTCGATCGCCATCCGCCCCAGGCGTACCAGAACTACGACTGCGGCCGTTCCGAGAGCCGTCTGCAACGCTTCGTGGGCGAGGTGCTGGACGAGACCGACGCGGGGGGGATGGTGGAAGTGGCGGTGAAGAACAAGTTCGCCGTGGGTGACCGGCTGGAACTGATTCTGCCCGAGGGAAACCGGGTCTTCACCCTGGAGGCCATGGAGGATGCCCGGGGGCGCGCCATTCGCGAGGCGCCGGGTGGCGGCCACCGCGTCCGGATTCCCCTGGGGGCCGGCCGATATCACATGGGGCTGCTGGCGCGCCATCTGTCGGACTGAGCAGATGACCGATTCGGACAAACACGGTGACAGGGACGGGACGGGGATGCAGAAGGACCCCGCACCGGACCCCCGCTGGGGGCGTCCCGGTCCCCTTCATGATCCGCGCCTGCTGGCCGGATTCAAGGGACGTCCCAGCGACGTGCTCATCACGACGGCGCCCAAGGCCGGAACCACCTGGATGCAGCAGATCCTGCACCAGTTGCGCAGCGGCGGGGATACGGATTTCCGGTCCATCTATGACGTGGTGCCCTGGCTGGAGCGCCCGCGCCCCGGGAAGGACTGGCGGGTGGTGCTGGCGGAATACGAGGCCATGTCCGACCCCCGGATCTTCAAGACCCATTGCACCTATCCCCAGACGCCGGCCGCCGATACGGTACGCATCGTCTTGACCTCGCGGGATCCCCGCGACTGCTGCGTGAGCTTCTATCATCACCTCATGGACATGACGCCTGAGGCGCGCCGGCGGGCAGGCATCCCCAGGCCCGCTTCTTTCGATGAATTCTTCGAGCGCTGGCTGGACTTCGGTGCCTGGTTCCGGAACGTGCAGAGCTGGTGGCCCCATTTCCGGGATCCCAATGTCCTGTGGCTTCGCTATGAAGACCTGAAGCGGGATTTTCCTGCCGCCCTGGATCGCATCGCCGCCTTTCTGGGGTGGTCGCTGACACCGGTACAGCGGGAGAAGGTGCTGGAATACTGCTCGTTCTCATGGATGCGGGCCCATGCCGAGCGATTCACCCGCTTTTCCGCTGACGAGGCGCCGTTGTTCCGGCCCGGCGGTTTCATTCGCAAGGGCCAGAGCGGCGGTTACCGGGAACTGTTGTCGCCGGCGCACGAGGCGCGTATCCTTGCCAAGGCCCGGGAGATGCTGGAACCGGCGTGTCTGTCATTCCTGGAACTGGCCTGAGAACTGGTATGAGGCGGTCGGGAGATGAGAGAGGCGAAGCGATATCGTGAATGGCATGACGGATCGTTCCCGTCTTCACGCGGCGGAGAGCGGCTGACCAGGGTTGTGGTGGGGGTCCTGCTGGGACTGATCATCGCCACCTTGCTGATCTACTTCTGGCCGGACGAAGGAAATGAAACGGAAGAAGCCGCGCCCGTCGCCTTGTCCGGACAGGCGCCGGGCCTCGAGGAAACTGTTCCGCCTGCAGCACCTGAGCCCGGGCCGGATACCCGGGAAGCGGAGGCGGAGGCAGCCCCGGCCGTCCCCGAGCTGCCCTCCCTGGACGAGAGCGATGCGTTCTTCGCCGAATCTCTGACGGCCCTGGTGGATGCGCCGGATCTCGGTGATCTGCTGCGTCCGCCGCAGCTTGTGCGCAAGAGTGTCATCATCGCGGACAATCTCAGGGACCGGCGCCTGCCGGTCAAGTACCTGCCCCTGCGCCCGCCGGGCGGTGAATTCCGTGTGCGGCGCCGGGGGGAGAAGATCTATCTCGATCCTGCCAACTATGATCGTTACCGCCCCTATGTGAGTCTGCTGGAAAAGCTCGATCCCTCGGATTTACAGGCCTTCTACCGGCGCTTTGCTTCCCTCTTTCAGGCTGCCTACGAAGAACTGGGCTATCCCGGCAAGTCCTTCGAGGCGCGCCTGGTGGCGGTGATCGATACCCTGCTGCAGACGCCTGACCTGTCGGGGGAGATCGAGCTGGTTCAGCCTTCTGTCCATTACAAGTTTGCCGACCCCGCCCTGGAGGGGCTCGCGTCCGGCCAGAAGGTGCTGTTGCGCATGGGGCCGGAGAATGCACGCATCGTCAAGGACAAACTGCGGCGGTTGCGCGAGCTGCTGGTGGAGTAGGGCGTGTCGGTGGCCACAGCGGAGGTCAGCCAGGTTCTGCGGGTGGGGGTCAGCCGTTGCCTGCTGGGGGACCGCGTCCGCTATGATGGCCGCCACAAATGGTTTCCGGGATTGCAGGCCGAACTGGCACGCCTGCATCTCCAGGCGGTACCGGTCTGCCCGGAGGTGGAAGCGGGCCTGGGGGTGCCCCGCCCGCCCATGCAACTGGTACGTCGTGATGGCGGAACGCGCCTGATGGAAGCGGGAGCGCCCCATGCCGACCGCACCGATGTCCTGACCCGGGCGGCGCGGCGTCTCGCCGGGCTGGACGAGATCAGCGGTTTCATCCTGAAGAGCGGCTCGCCCAGTTGCGGTCTCGATGTGCCTGTGTTCGACGCCTGGGGGCTGGAAGTGGCGCGGGACGAGGGCCTGTTTGTCCAGTGCCTGCGGGCCGGGCGGCCCGGTCTGCCCATCATCGATGAGATCCGGTGGGCCGATCGCAAGCAGCGCCTGTTGTTTCTGGAGGCAGTGAAACGCTACGCCGCGCCTGATCCGCAATCATGCCCGCCTGACGGAGCAGGCACCATTGCCGGGGCGGACGCCTGACGGATTCCGGCTGAGGGGTTCCGGTTTGCCAAAGCCTGGTTGATAATAGAGCATTCACCTTGCTGCCGCATCGCCGATGCGCCCCTTACTGACGAGAGAAACGAATTCCATGAGAAGACATGCCGAGGGGGAGTTCATGCTGGAAGTTAATCCGGAGATCGTCTGTTTCATCATCGCCAAGGCCCATGAATTCCATGCCAAGGAGCAGGTGGTGATTCCGGACCTGCCGGAAAATCCCGCTGACGACTGGGCCTTGCAGGTCCTTGCCGATCACGAGGACGATCCCACCTACCTGGAACTCAAGACCACCATCGAGGATCTCGAGCCCGATCAGCAGGAGGCGCTGGTGGCGCTGATGTGGCTGGGCCGGGGCGACTATGAGGTGGACGAGTGGGCTGCGGCCCTGGAGGCGGCCCATGAACAGCACAATGAGCGTACCGCCGAGTACCTCATTGCCACCCCCCTGGTGGCGGATTATCTGGAAGAGGGGCTGTCATTGCTGGGGTATTCCTGCGAGGAATAAGAGGCACGAGCGGGGAGGGTCGTTGCACTCCGGCAGGATTCCATGATGGTGGAACTGGCGGTCAGCCTTGTCCTGGTGGCCCTGACCGTGCTGATCCATTACGAGGTCCTGCGTCTGGCGTCCACCTCCCTGGGATGTATCGCCATCCGTCCCCGTGCCCGGATCCTGGTGGTGATCTTCTTTGCCTTTGGCGCCCATCTGCTCGAGGTGGCCCTCTTCGCAGCGGCCTTCTACGTCCTGGTGGAGCTGCAGGGAGTAGGGGCACTGGCGGGAAACCGTCAGGATGGCTTTTACGACTATTTCTACTTCTCGCTGTCCAATTACACCTCGCTGGGCCTGGGTGACCTCTATCTGCAGGATGAATTGCGCATCCTCACCGGGATCGAGGCCCTCATCGGCCTCATGCTGATTACCTGGACGGCGTCCTTCACTTATCTTGCCATGGAGAAATTCTGGGATCTTCATGGCCCTGACAACGATCATTCATGAGGGCGCCTGGAAGAACGGGCGCGAGAAGGGCTGGCGCCGGTATGAGACACCGCTGGATTCCCAAGGGGCTGTGGTGTGGTGTGGCACGGCTCTGGCATGATGAAAGGGGGATGAGTTGAGATCACTTGGAGAGGGTAGGGAGAGATGGCGTTGAAATCCAGCACGGCCGTGGAAGCCTTTCGCAACGAAGCGTTCCTCAGCAGCCGTGATGCCCGTTCCCTGCGTATTCTGGCGGAGTATCACGAGCCCGCCAGCCGGTTTGCCCGCTATGCGGTGGATGATACCATCGTTTTTCTGGGCTCGGCGCGCATCCTGCCCGAAGCGGCGGCGCGCGAACAGCTGGAACGCGTGGAACGCGAAGGCGGTGACAGGGAACGGGCCCGTACCATGCTGGAGATGTCCCGCTACTATGAAGCGGCCAGGGAACTGGCGCGACGTCTCACCGAATGGTCCAAGCAGCTGGCGGATGAGAAACGTCGCTTCGTCGTGTGCACGGGGGGCGGCCCGGGTATCATGGAGGCGGCCAACCGCGGGGCCTCCGAGGCACGTGGCATGAATGTGGGACTGACCATCTCCATACCCGTGGAAGAATTCGACAACCGCTATGTAACCCGCGAGCTGTCATTCCACTTTCATTATTTCTTCATGCGCAAGTTCTGGTTCGCCTATCTGGCAAAGGCCGTGCTGGTCTTTCCGGGCGGGTTCGGTACCCTGGACGAGCTGTCGGAGCTGCTGACCCTGCTGCAGACCCGCAAGATGCGCAAACCCCTGCCCATCGTTCTCTTCGGCAAGGCGTACTGGCGTGAAGTCATCAATTTCGATGCCATGATCCGGTACGGCACCATCAGCGCCCGGGACATGGAACTCATGTTTCAGACGGACTCGGTGGATGAGGCCTACGGGTATGTCGTCGAGCGCCTCAGCCGCGAGGCCCTGGATCGCAAGGGCGCGACCCTCTAAGGAGTCCGTCGGATTCAGGCGATCGTAGCGAGCGTGGCGGGAGAGCAAGAACGAATCTTCACGGTTTCGAGGCGCATAGTGGGACTACGCAACGAGGAATCGGGGAGATTCGGGCCGCTCTTCCACCCGCGCAGTAGATCAGTCCTGAGTCCGGCAGACTCCTGAGCCAGTCAACAAAGCAAAAAAACCGCCGGGCAGATACCTGCTGTCCGGCGGTCTGCTGTGTCTGCGGCTTCAGTCGTGGGCATGTCCTCCCGGGCCGTGCACATGGCCGTGGCTGAGTTCCTCTGCCGTGGCGTCGCGCACATCGACGATATTGATATCGAAGTTCAGGTTGGCGCCGGCAAGGGGATGGTTGCCGTCGATGGTGACTTCGTCCTCGGCCACGGCGACGACCGTGATGACCAGGGGCTGGCCGTTGGGTGACTGGGCGTGAAACTGACGTCCCACGGCAATGTCGTCCGGTGACTCGAAGGCATTGCGCGGTACCACCTGCGTCAATGATTCGTCGCGCAGTCCATAGCCCTCCTCGGGCGCGATGGCCACGTTGAAATGCTCGCCCTTCTCCTTGCCGGTCAACGCCTTTTCCAGGCCCGGAATGATGTTCTGGGCACCGTGCAGATAGGCGAACTGGCCGCCCTCGGAACGGTCGATGACATTGCCCTGGTCGTCGGTGAGCACATAGTCGATCGTGACCACTTTGTCGTTTGCAATTTGCATGGATAAATACCTTTATTGATTACAGATTGTTACTGTCCACCCCCTCCGGGGACGGAAACCGGCGCCTGCTTCGCAAGCTGGCATATGGGATCAGGCCAGGAACTGCTTCGCAGTGCTGTTTCGTATACAGGCAGGGAAGGCGCAAGGCATGACCACATCTGACAGTGAGCGATAAGGCAGCAGTCGCGCTGATCGTAGCATGTAATGCACCCCGTTTGAAAATTTTTTTGCGTCCCCTCCCGGAAGGTCACCTCACGGATTGCTCAGCGAGTGCTCAGCGGAGCCCGGCGTCGTTGCCCCGTCTTGCAGGGTAGGAACGGACCTTTATCCGCTGCTTGTCTCTGCGGCGGTTTTTCCTGTATCTTGGCGTCCCATGCGATTGAAGAAGATCAAGCTCGCCGGATTCAAGTCCTTCGTCGATCCCACCACCATCACCTTTCCCAGCCAGCTCATCGGCGTCGTCGGGCCCAACGGCTGCGGCAAGTCCAACGTCATCGATGCCGTGCGCTGGGTGCTGGGGGAGAGTTCGGCCAAGCACCTGCGCGGCGATTCCCTGGAAGACGTGATCTTCAACGGTTCCAGTTCCCGCAAGCCGGTGGGGCATGCCACCATCGAGCTGGTGTTCGACAATACGGATGCCAGCCTGGGCGGCCAGTATGCCCGGTACAGCGAGATTGCCATCAAGCGCCATCTGTCCCGGGACGGCCAGTCCGTCTATTACCTCAACGGGACCCGCTGCAGGCGCCGCGACATCACCGACATCTTTCTCGGCACGGGCCTGGGGCCGCGCAGCTATGCCATCATCGAGCAGGGGACGGTGTCACGTCTCATCGAGGCCAAGCCGGAAGAGCTGCGGGTTTTTCTCGAAGAGGCCGCCGGTATCTCCAAATACAAGGAGCGACGCAGGGAAACCGAAAACCGCATTCGCTCTACGAAAGAAAATATTAGCAGGCTTAATGATTTATTGTCAGAACTTGACAAAACACTGGAAAAACTGAAGCGCCAGGCAAAGACAGCGGAGAAATACAAGGTCGTCAAACAGGAGGAACGCGAGGTCAGGGCCCAGCTGATCGCCCTGCGCTGGCAGGTCCTCGATGCCGAACTGGAGGAGCGGGAAAAGGCGGTTGCAGCGCGCGAGACGGCCCTGGAAGCCAGAGTGGCGGATCAACGCGCCGTGGAGGCCGACATCGAGAAACAGCGCCAGCAGCATCTGGATGCCAACGAGTCCTTTGGCGAGGTTCAGGGACGCTTCTACAGCATCGGAGCCGAGATCGCCCGCCTGGAGCAGGCCATTCAGCATGCCCGGGAGCGTCTGCAGAAAAACCAGCGGGATCTGGCAGAGGTGGAGCGTTCCCGGGAGGAGATAGGCAACCACATGGCGCAGGATGGCGCCGAAATGGAGGGCCTGCGACAGTCGCTTCGGCAGAGCGAGCCGGAACTGGCGCAGGCGCAGGCGGCGGAGGCGCGCTCAAGTGCCGCGCTGGTCGAGGCGGAACGGCAGATGCAACGCTGGCAAAACGAATGGGATGCCTTCAATGCCCGCTCTGCCGCCCAGATCCAGCAGGCCGAGGTGGAACGCACCCGCATTCACCATCTGGAAGATCACCTCTTGCAGCTTCACGAACGCCTCCAGCGCCTCCAGGAGGAACGAGGCCACCTGGAAGGGCAGGTGGACGAGGCTGCCATGGCGGACATGGCACGCCAGCTTGCGGCGCTGGATGCAGAGCGGCGCCGGGCGGAAGAGGAACTGGAAGGGTTGCTCCGGCGGTTGACGGCACAGCGGGGACACAACCACGAAGTGAATCAGCAACTCGATGAGGCACGACGCCAGCTTCAGCAGCAGCAGACGCGTCATGCCACCTTGAAGGCGCTCCAGGAGGCAGCCCTGGGCAAGGGAGACGGTGCGGCGCGGCAGTGGCTGGAAACCCGCGGACTTGCCGGCCGGCAACGGCTGGCGGAATCCCTGCAGGTGGAACCCGGTTGGGAACAGGCCGTGGAAACGGTGCTGGGCCCCTATCTGGAGGCGGTCTGCATCGAGCGCCTGGCGGATCTTGCCCGTGAGCTGGAAGCGCTGGAGGAGGGCGAGATCACCTTGCTGGATACGCGCTGCGCGGCCTCTGCCCGCGCCGGGGAGCTGGCCCCCCCCTTGCTGGCCAAGGTCCGGGCGCCATGGGATCTGGGCGTCCTGCTGGGGGGGGTCTATGCAGTGGATGACCTCGCCTCGGCGCTGCTCCTGCGCGAGCGCCTGGGTCTGGATGAGTCGGTGGTGACCCGCAGCGGCGTGTGGCTGGGTCCCAACTGGGTGCGGGTGAGCCGTCCGGCGGACGAGGAAGCCGGGGTATTGCAGCGTGAGCAGACCCTGCGGCGTCTGCAAGAGACCCTGAGGGGGACCGCAGAACGGGTCGCTGCCCTGGAAGAAGAGCTGGCCGGGGGGACGGCGCGGCTCCGCGAACTGGAAGAGGCGCGGGAACAGACGCAGCAGCGTCATGCCGCGCTCGCCCGTCGCCATGCCGAACTCCATGCCCGGCACAGCAGCCTGGAAGCGAAGCTGGAACAGCTGCGGCAGCGGCGTCAGCGCCTGGATGAGGAGATGGCCGAGATCGAACGCCGCATCGCGCAAGACAAGGATGAGCTTGCCCAGGCCCGGCGGCGCCTGGAGACCGTGGTGGCCGAGACGGAAGGTCACGAGGCGCAGCGTAACCAGCTCCTGGAACGCCGTGACACCTTGCGCAGCACCCTGGAGCGCTGCCGGGAGCAGGCCCGCAACGACCGTGACCGGGTGCGCGAGATCGCCCTGCGCAGCGAATCCATGGCGGCCCAGCTCAAATCCCTGGAAGTCGGTTACCAGCGCATGGCGGACCGGCTCGCGGCCCTGGACCGCCAGCGGGACGAATTGCAGGCGGCCCTGGCGGACGGCGACGACCCCGTCCGGGCCATGCAGGCCGAGCTGGAAGTGCTCCTCGGCCAGCGCCTGGAAGTGGAACAGCGTCTTGCCGAGGCGCGCCGTCATGTGGAGGCCTGCGAGCATGCCTTGCGCAGCCTGGAGGAGCGGCGTGCTGCCATCGAGCGCGAGGCGGATGAAATGCGCGCGGCGGTGGAGAACCTGCGCCTTGCCGCCCAGGAACTGAAGGTACGCCGCGAGACCCTGCGGGAGCAGCTCGACGAGACGGGCTACGAACTCCAGGCCCTCCTGTCCGCCTTGCCCGAGGAGGCCGAGGAACAGGCCTGGCAGGACCGCCTGGAGCGGCTTGCCCAGCAGATCCAGCGCATGGGTGCCATCAATCTCGCGGCCATCGACGAATACCGGGAACAGTCAGAACGCAAGGAGTACCTCGATGCCCAGCTCGCGGACCTCAATGAGGCCCTGGCGACGCTGGAAGGTGCGATACGCAAGATCGACAACGAGACCCGCAACCGTTTCCGCGAGACCTTCGAACAGGTCAACGAGCGCCTGCAGACGCTGTATCCCCGCCTCTTCGGCGGGGGGCGGGCCCGCCTGGAGATGACCAGCAACGATCTGCTGGAAGCGGGCGTGGCCATCATGGCCCAGCCGCCGGGCAAACGCAACGGCAGCATTCATCTCCTGTCCGGCGGGGAGAAGGCGCTCACGGCCATCGCCCTGGTCTTCGCCCTCTTCGAACTCAATCCGGCGCCGTTCTGCATGCTGGACGAGGTGGATGCGCCGCTGGATGACAACAATGCGGCCCGTTTCTGCCAGCTGGTCAAGGAAATGGCTGAACGGGTGCAGTTCGTGGTGATCACCCATAACAAGATCACCATGGAAATGGCACACCAGCTCATCGGTGTGACCATGCACGAGCCGGGGGTTTCGCGTCTCGTGGCCGTGGATGTGGACGAGGCGGTGGAGATGGCCACCGCCTGACAGTCTTGTCTATGGTCCCCGGGTGCCCCGGGTGCGGACGTTATGGGCCTCGATGCGGATGATGTTGTCGGAAACCGGCTGGAAGAGGATCAGGCCTTCGGTGGCGTGCTGGCTGGTGTAGCGGGTCTTGTATTTGAGGATATAGCGGCGTCCGCTGAAGACGGTGTTGGTGACGACGTCCTTGAGATTGTATTGCTGCAGGTCACCCAGCTGGCTGCGGTTTTCCTCCAGCTCGGCAATGATCTGTTCACGGGGCATCTTGTCAACGTACAGGGCGGCGGCGGCGGCAAAATCGCCCCGTTTCAATGCTTCGTAGAACCGCGTGCCCACTTCCTCGGCGGTAGGACCTACGGGTTTTTCGTCGCAGCCTCCCAGAAACACCAACGCAGCCAGGATGACGATGACGCCCATGCGCCGGGCGCCGTGGGCCGGAATTCTTGATCCCCGTTGTCCTCGCATCGATCTTTACCTCCCGTTCCACGCGGTGGTCATGCCCGTTGCGCCTGTTAAAAGGGCATGTAAAGGGCCGGTTTCCACCCTTCGCGCCGGGGGTGGCGTTCCCGCACCGGTTCTGCTGCTGGAACGGCCCCTGGCCGCGAGCATTCCGGATTCTCAAAACCCCTTCATACCGAGGCGGCGCTCCTGCGCTGTCCCGCTGGAAAATGTCGTATTTACGGGACAGGATACGGGACAGGGCAGAAATACCGGCGGATGTTTTTCCCCACGGCAGCGGATGGCGGTATAATACGCGGCATACCACTTCCAGGTGAGATTTCCTGCCGGTGCTGGCTAACTTAACACCCGCCATGCCGCTGAGTCAAAGCAAGGGGTGTCAATGCAAGGGGAGCCAGGTACGGCGAGGGGCGAGCGATCATGAAGGGTAACACGACTTTGAAGGGCATTCCGGTGGTGTCGGCCGACGGGGCGGGGCGGCGCCATGTCCATGGTCGGCAGCAGAAATGGGACCTGGACTGGATGCGGCGCATGACCCGTATGGGAATGCTGCTGGCATTGATCCTGATACCCGTCTCCGGGCTGTTCAGGATCGATCTTTCGTCCGGTTTCGTGATCCTGAATCATCAGATCTGGTTCGCGGATTTTTTCATTGTCTTCGGTTTCTGGCTGGCGGCGGCTTGTCTCCTGATCCTGCTCTATTCTTCTCTGGGTACGGTTTTCTGCGGCTGGTTGTGTCCCCAGAACACGGCTTCCACCTGGGCCAACAAGGCCACCATGCGCCTGCTGGGCAAACGGGCCATCATCGACTGGGAAGGCGAGGAGGGCGGTGCCCGACTCTCCGCAGGGAAGAACAAGCTGCGCAACTGGTTCTTCCTGAGCCTGCGTCTCCTGGCGCTGGCGATGCTGCTGGCCTTGATTCCGCTGTTGTATTTCTTTCCTCCGGGTGCCATGTGGTCCTTCGTGACGTTTCAGGAAGACCCGCGCCTGTCCGGTTCCCTGTACTGGATCTACACGGTCTTCGTTTTCATCGCGCTGGCCAACGTCGCCGTGGTGCGCCATTACGCCTGCCGCTACATGTGCATCTACCGCATGTGGCAGTTTCTCTTCAAGACCCGCGATACCCTGCATATCGAGTACGACGAGAGCCGTGGCGAGGAATGCGCCAAGTGCAATTTCTGCGTCACCGCCTGTCCCGTGGGCATCGACCCGCGCCGGACCCTGGCCTTCGACAGTTGCACCAACTGCGGGGAGTGCATCACGGCCTGCAACAATCTGCACCGGCGCCGTGGCGAACCAGGACTGCTGCGTTATCGCTTCGGGCGGCGTCGCGGCAAGGCGCAGCTCTCGAACCGGGTTCCCCTGACGAGCCTGCTGCGCCGGGCGTCCTGGGTGACACCGGTGCTGATTCTCGCACTGAGCATACTGACGTGGGGCATGGTGACCTATGAGCCCTATCATATGGCGGTGTACCGGGCCGATACCGAAGGCGGCCGGCTGCAGACCTACCAGATCAATGTGGCGAACAAGCGCTATGCCCCGGCGGAGGTCAGGCTCGTCGTGACAGGGCTGCCCGAAGACGGCTACACACTGGACCGGTCCATCGTGACATTCGATACGGCAACGCGCCAGGATGTGTCCCTGCGTCTCAGCAATGAACTGCCGCCGGGGTTCTATACCGTGACGGTGATGGCCGCGGCGGGTGAATGGAGCAAGCGCTATGCCTTTCAACACTATGTGCCTTGAGCGGGGAGTGGCAGGTCGATGGTAAAGAAGCGGGAAAGAGGCGAGACACCCCTGGAACCGGTGGATGAAGTGAAATGGGGTGAGGAACGCCAGGACCACATGGGTTATGCCAGCGAGGCGGACAGGATGGAACGGCGTGGCCTGGAGGACTGGGAGATGGTGGAAAAGATGTCGGAGACTTCCGATCACCGCATTCCCTACTGGTTCATCGCCCTGTTTTTCATTCTCCTGTTGGTGGCGACGGGACTGACCTTTCCCTTCTGGGGCGTGCGCCCCGGTTTTGAGCGCCCATGGTTCGACTGGGGTATCGTGGCCGGCGTGGTATGGGTCGTGAGCATGGCGGGATTGATCTACTATCTGGTGGATTACCGCCATCGGCGCGGCAGGAAGGCATCATCATCGGAAACGGAGCGGTAATTAGGATGGCGCGTGGCACAGGTGGCAATGTCTTCTGCCACGATATTCGGGGAAACAACGTCTGGCGCGGTGGCCTTGCGCTGACTGCCTTGCTGCTGCTTGTTGCGGCCTGCGGTTCCAGGGACGTGCCTCCTCCCTTTCCTGTCCAGCAGTGGGAGGATATCAAGGTCGAAATCGAGTCACGCCCGCCGCGTCTGTCTCCGGGCATGAACGAATTTCTGGTGATCGCCACACGCCCGCCGCGCAAACCGGCCCATGATCTCATCGTCTCATTGCGCATCAATGACCGGGGCAAGTGGCATCAGGCGATCCAGGACGGACACGTGGGCGTCTACCGGCGGGCGATTCTCGTGCCGGATCCAGACAACGATGTATTGGCTGTGCGGCTGCAGCGTGATGAGAGGGAGGGGGTGTTGTACTTCCCGCTGCGCCAGCAGGAGGCATCCCCCTCCCTCTGAGGGGGTCGTGGAGGGTCAGGCGGCTGCCAGGGGCAGCAGGACGAAGAAAAAGAGCGTCGCAATCAGAAGCGCCCAAAGAAACGTGGTGTTCATGGTGTCATCCTCCTTGTCGTTGGTTTCTGGTTAAAGTCCATGTTGTTGGACTGGTTATATAGTCTTACTTAAAATCGGGTTAAGATCAATACCTCATGACATATAAGGTATTTGCCTAAATAAAACACATACATAACAAGTTCTTATTGAGACTTGCGTTAATAACTGACGACCTCCGTGCGGCCTGGGTGCCGGCCCCCCGAGGGGCGGTATCTCCCTGTCATTGCCACTACATTCCCTTGTCATTGCGACCTCACTCCTTCGTCATTTCGACCACACCCCCTTGTCATTTCGACCGAAGGGAGAAATCCTGCCCCACTGCCTTCCAAGATTCCTCGCTGCGCTCGGAATGACAGGGGGAACCCGGCCAACAGCCCCCTGTCATTTCGACCGAAGGGAGAAATCCTGCCCCACTGCCTCCCAAGATTCCTCGCTGCGCTCGGAATGACAGGGATACTGTCATTTCTCGCCGCGCTCGGAATGACAGGGGCAGGGTCATTCCCACCACACTTCCTTGCCATTCCTGTCACGCCTCCCTTGTCATTTCGGCCACCTCCCCTTGTCATTTCGACCGAAGGGAGAAATCCTGTCCCGGCGGCCCAAGATTCCTCGCCGCGCTCGGAATGACAGGGGCAGGGTCATTCCCACCACACTTCCTTGCCATTCCTGTCACGCCTCCCTTGTCATTTCGGCCACCTCCCCTTGTCATTTCGACCGAAGGGAGAAATCCTGTCC
>JALSIC010000001.1 GCA_026981935.1 Gammaproteobacteria bacterium | reverse complement strand
CTCGCCGCGCTCGGAATGACAGGGGCAGGGTCATTCCCACCACACTTCCTTGCCATTCCTGTCACGCCTCCCTTGTCATTTCGGCCACCTCCCCTTGTCATTTCGACCGAAGGGAGAAATCCTGTCCCGGCGGCCCAAGATTCCTCGCCGCGCTCGGAATGACAGGGATACTGTCATTTCTTGCCGCGCTCGAAATGACAGGTGTCACCTGGAAAGACAACCCCCGACCGAAGCCAGCAAACCTCGTCTATCATGACTTGTATTGTTGACTGAGGGCTGTCGTGCAGCCTGGATGGAGACCCTGCGGGCCGGTATCCGGGGAGAAACACAACCCTTTTTGCGTTTCGCTGTCGTTCCGCTCCATGCGGGCTACCCATGTCGTGCAAACAGGTAACTCCCTATAATTCCTCGATTTTTATGGTTTCTGGTTCGTCTCGTACAGTTTCTGTCTGACGATGATACATTCACAAACAGGTGTGACTTATTTTGTTGCCGGGTGGATAAGCTCCCAGAGTTTGTATTGCAATTGGCATGGGCGGGGACTAGAATCCAAAAGTGGAGGGCCTGCAAGCAGGACGCCTGAGAAGGCCAGGGATGCCCTGACCACTATCGGGGACTACGATCAGGGACTACGATCGGTAAAACAATCAGGAGGGAATGAAGATGGTAGAAGATCTGGGGTTGAATATTCTGGTGCCGTTGCTGGTGTTCTTGATCTTGATCATTGGGGCATACAAGATTTCCGACCTTGCGGTGCAGGATGTAAATCGCCGTCGCAGCAGCGGAGAGTATTGATACACGACCTTGTACGGTTCTGCAGTGCCACAAAAAAGGCCCGCGAAAGCGGGCCTTTTTTGTGAGGTGCCAGGAGTCTGTCGGACTTAGGACTGATCTACTGTGCGGGTGGGAGAGCGGCCCGAATCTCCCCGATTTCTCGTTGCGTAGCCCCACAATGCGCCTCGAAATCGTGAAGATTCGTTCTTGCTCTCCCACCATGCTCGCTACGATCGCCTAAGTCCGACAGACTCCTAGAAGTGGATCAACATCGGCGGGTCAATTGTATGCCGCAATTGTAGGCTTGGGATTATGAAGAGATGTTCTGCGGATCTGTGCCGCTCAGGGGGCGTTTTTCCCGATGGCATTCCCGACATTTTCAGCATTGCAAGGTGTGCAAGGCACCGGTATAAACTGCACATGAAGGGTGTGAAACATCCGGCATGGATTTCTGTCGTGGGGTTGGTGGAGTAAAGTGATGAGGGAATTGTTCTGTTGGCAAGGTGCGTTGCCTGGTGTTATGGGAGGAACCCTGAAGGAGATGCCGAAGGTGCCGGGGAATATTCTGGGTAATGTTCTGGTCGCTGTTCTGGTGGCGGTGATGCTGGCAGGCTGCGGGGAACAGCGTTCTATGGAAGACGATATCGCCGCTATCCATGAGGTCATGGCGCAGCGCAAGCAGGCGATAGAAGCCCGCGACCTGGAGCAGTTTGCGGCCGTGCTTTCGCCTTCGTATCAGGATACGGGGATCCGGCGCCAGGATGTGCTGGATTACATGGCGGCGCTGTTCCAGCAGTATGACGAGATCAGCTACTCCTACCGGAAGACGCGCCCGGATGTGAAAATGAACACGGCGCGCGTAATCCATACCGTCAAGTACAGCGTCAACGGCGGTGAGAAGGTGGCCCAGGTGCGGGAAACACTCATCTTCCGCTGGCAGGACGGCCGCTGGTATATCGCCTCGGGAATCGCGCTGGGCGTGCTCTGAGATGGGTGCCGGCATCGGGAAAAATCCGTCCATGAAGGTGCCGCCCGAAATCCAGCGTCGCGTGGCAGAACTCCGCGAGGAGATCAATACCCACAACTACTATTATTACGTCCTTGCCGAACCGCGCATCCCCGATGCCGAATTCGACCGGCTCATGCGCGAACTACAGGCGCTGGAAAGGCAATACCCTCAGCTGGTAACGCCCGATTCGCCCACCCAGCGCGTGGGTGCCGCGCCGGTGGAGGCCTTTGGCACCGTGCGTCACGAGATCCCCATGTTGTCGCTGGAGAACGCCTTCAGCGAAGCGGACGTGCGGGATTTCCACCGCCGCGTCTGCGAGCGTCTCTCGGTGAATCATGTGGACTATGCGGCGGAGCCCAAGCTGGATGGCCTGGCGGTCAGCCTGCGTTACGAGGATGGTGTCCTGGTGCAGGGGGCCACGCGCGGCGACGGCTATACGGGCGAAGACATCACCCGGAACGTGCGCACCATCCACACCATCCCCTTGCGTCTGAGGGGCAGGGCTTATCCCCGCGTGCTGGAAGTGCGCGGCGAGGTCTACATGCCCCTGTCGGGTTTTCGCGCGCTCAATCGCACCCAGGTGGAGCAGGGGGAAAAACCCTTCGTCAATCCCCGCAATGCCGCGGCCGGCAGCCTGCGGCAACTGGACCCGCGCATCACGGCGCAGCGGCCCCTTTCCATTTTCTGTTATGGGGTGGGGGTGGTAGAGGGTTTCCGCCTGCCGGGCCGTCACTATGAAGTCCTGTTGCAGTTGCGCGAGTGGGGCCTGCGCATTCCCGAACACCTGGAGGTGGTGCGGGATGCCGAAGGCTGCCTGGCCTATTACCGCGCCATGGCCTCCCGGCGGGACGCGCTGGATTACGAGATCGACGGGGTGGTCTACAAGGTGGACAGGCTGGCTTTGCAGGCGCGCCTCGGGCATGTCGCCCGCGCGCCCCGCTGGGCCGTCGCCCACAAGTTTCCCGCCCAGGAAGAACTCACCCGGGTACTGGATATCGACGTGCAGGTGGGGCGTACCGGCGCTCTGACACCGGTGGCCCGCCTGGAACCCGTGTTCGTGGGCGGCGTGACCGTGACCAATGCGACGCTCCACAACGAAGACGAGATCCGTCGCAAGGATGTGCGGGTCGGGGACACGGTGATCGTGCGGCGTGCCGGCGACGTGATTCCCGAAGTGGTGGCGGTGGTCAAGGAGCGCCGCCCTCCGGGGACACGACCGTTTCACATGCCGAAGCGTTGTCCCGCCTGCGGTTCGGAAGTGGTGCGTGCCGAGGGTGAGGCCATTGCCCGTTGCAGCGGCGGGCTCTTCTGCCCGGCGCAACGCAAGGAGGCGATCAAGCATTTCGCCTCGCGGCGTGCCATGGACATCGAGGGGCTGGGCGACAAGCTGGTGGATCAGCTCGTCGAGAAGGGCCTGGTGAAGGATGTGGCGGATCTCTATGAACTCGACGAGGCCACACTGGCGGGCCTGGAACGCATGGGAGAGAAATCCGCGGCCAATCTCAAGGCCGCCATCGAGAAAAGCAAGCACACCACCCTGGCGCGTTTTCTCTATGCCCTGGGGATCCGCGAAGTGGGAGAGGCCACGGCCCAGACGCTTGCCGGGCATTTCGGCACCCTGGAAAAGCTCATGTCCGCCGATGAGGCGGCATTGCAGGCCGTGCCCGACGTGGGGCCGGTGGTGGCGGCCCATATCCTTGCCTTCTTCCGCCAGCGTCACAACCGGGACGTCATCAGGCGTCTGCGCCGCCTGGGCGTTCACTGGGAAGAGGCGGCGTCCCTACCGCGTGAGGACCTGCCCCTGGCGGGCAAGACCTTTGTGCTGACGGGCACCCTTTCCTCCATGACCCGGGATGAGGCCAAGGCCCGTCTCCAGGCCCTCGGGGCCAGGGTCAGCGGCAGTGTGTCCCGGCGTACCGACTGTGTGGTGGCGGGCGCCGATCCCGGTTCCAAGTACGACAAGGCCCGCGAACTGGGGGTTGAGATCATCGACGAGTCCCGGTTTCTGGCGCTGCTGGCCCGCCATGGGCAGGCGTGAGGACAAAAGGTGAACGACATGCCCCGGAATGAGGACATCCTGCAGGTCACGCCGGATATCCTGCGCCAGATCACCGCGTACATGGCCGAGGTATTCTGGGTCTGTGAGCCTGATCACACGGGAAAACTGCTGTACGTCAGCCCCGCCTTCGAGCGCATCTGGGGGGTCAGCCGGCAGGCTTTGTACGACGATCCCGAGCTGTGGTTTGCCTCCATTCATCCGGAGGACCAGGCGCGCATCGGGGCGGCCTTTCGCTCACAGCGCTGCCAGGGCCGTTTTTCCGGGGAATACCGTATCCTGCGCAGTGACGGCACGATGCGCTGGATCAGTGACCGCGTCTTTGCCGTCCTCGACGGTGAGGGTGCGCCGCGCCGGGTGATCGGGCTGGTAGAGGACATCACGGCACGCAAAAAAGCGGAGGAGGAAATCCGCGAGTCGCGGGAGCAACTGCGGGAACTGGTGCTGCGCCAACAGTGGGACCGCGAGGTGCTGCGCACCCGCATCGCGCGGGAAATCCATGACGAGCTGGGGCAGTCGCTCATGGCCCTCAATCTCAACGCCTACTGGTTGCTGCACCAGCTCCCCGCGGAACAGCAGCACCTCACGGCCAAGGTCCAGGAGATGATCGACGTCATTGTGGAGACGGTGCAGGCCGTGCAGCGCATCTCCAGCGAACTGCGCCCCAGCATGCTGGATGAACTGGGCCTTGAGGCCACCATGCGCTGGTATGTGGAGCAGTTCCACGCACGCACCGGCATTGCCTGCCGGCTCGATGTCGATCTGAGCATGCGGACGATCGACGACGATCATGCCACGGCCGCCTACCGGATATTGCAGGAAGCCCTGACCAACGTGTCGCGGCATTCGGATGCCGACGAGATCGGTTTGAAGGCATTCGTGCGGGACGATTGTCTCCACATGGAGATCTACGACAACGGGCGGGGCATGGACCGTCATGGCATAGCCATGAGCCGTTCCTTCGGCCTTTTGGGCATGCAGGAACGGGCCGTTGCCCTGGGCGGCAGCCTGGAGATCGACAGCGCGCCGGGCAAGGGCACGCGGCTCTATCTGAAGCTGCCGCTGGGCGAGACTCAGGGGGACTGTTGAGAGTCACGCTGTAAACCTCAATGGTGTGAGTCTCAATAGTTGATGTTTATTGGCTTCAGGCGGGGTTTGTCGTTTCAGGTGACGCCTGTTATCCAAGTGTCGTCTGCCATTTCGAGCGCAGCGGGAAATGACAGTATCCCTGTCATTCCGGGCGCAGCGAGGAATCTTGGGAGGCAGTGGTGCAGGATTTCTCCCTCCGGTCGAAATGACAAGGGGGTGTGGTCGAAATGACAAGGGGGTGTGGCCGAAATGACAGGGGGGCGTGGTAGGAATGGCAAGGAAGTGTGGTGGGAATGGCCCTGCCCCTGTCATTCCAAGCGCGGCGAGAAATGACAGTATCCCTGTCATTCCGAGCGCAGCGAGGAATCTTGGGAGGCAGTGGTGCAGGATTTCTCCCTCCGGTCGAAATGACAGGAAAAATGAGGTCGAAATGACAAGGTGATGGTCGAAATGACAAGGGAGGCGTCTCAGGAATGGCAAGGAAGTGTGGTGGGAATGACCCTGCCCCTGTCATTCCGAGCGCAGCGAGGAATCTTGGGAGGCAGTGGTGCAGGATTTCTCCCTCCGGTCGAAATGACAGGAAAAATGAGGTCGAAATGACAAGGGGGTGTGGTCGAAGTGACAAGGGAATGTGATGAAAAGAGCAAAGAAGGGGGCATAAAGACAAAGGAGCCACTGAGTATTGGACATGGTCAGCCCGCATGGAGCGGAACGAAACCCGGAAAATCTCCCTGCGTTCCGGCCATCGGGTCCTGCATCCAGGCCACACGACGGCCGTCAGCCATTGAGTCACAATAACCAAGGAGAACAAGATACATGACAATGGTCTACCTGGAGGATCTGCTGGCCTGTGCGCGCCGCAGCAATTTTGTTGTCACTGCCCTGGAGGTACGGGACCTGGCCTTTCTGCAAGGCGCCTTGAGAGGCGCGGAACGGCAGCAGGCCCCGGTTGTTCTCGTTGTCGATGCCGGTGGCAGCGATGCGGACCATCTCGCCGCCTTGCTGGCCGCGATGGAGCAGGCGGCGCAACAGAGCGCCTCGCCCGTGGTCATACATGGCAGCGGCATAAGCAGTCTCTCGGAAGCAGTGCATGCCATCAATCACGGTTGCAACAGCCTGGGGCTGGATGCCGCCTTGACCGCTCAAGCTTCGCTCTGCCGGGAGGTCGTGAAGATGGCCCATGATTGCGGCGTGCCGGTGCTGGGGCGGCCGGGTGTTGGAAAGGGACGGGCAGACCTTGAAACCGTGCTGAGGGAAAGCAACTGTGACGGCGTGGAACTGGAAGTCCCTCCTGTGCCTGATGGCTCATCCCGTTCCATGGAGGCGGTCGAGGTAGTGTGCGAGGACCTGGCCTGCCTTGAGAAAGACGGGAGACCGCCCCTCCTGCTGGTTCGCGGTGCCGGTTTGTCTCCTCCTGCTTCCCTGCGCCAGGCGTTGCAGGGAAGGGGTGTTGCCTGGCTGGGCGGCGGACAGGAAGCGGCGGCGCAAAAATGCCTGGCCGCCGCGAACGGCGACTATGATCGCTTTGTCGCGCATCTGGTGGAGGAACTGGCCGAGGCCGCGGCGGCTACGGCCCAGGGCGGGGGCGGCGCAGGACAGGCAGAAGCCGCGCGTGCAATGTGCAGGGTCTGGTCACCCGTGGAGCATCTCATCATCTACAATGTCAGCGACCTCGACGAGGCGGGAGCGGAGACCATGATGCGCGATGGCCGCCGCATTCTGGGTGCCATCCCCGGTGTGCGGCAGGTGTTCACCGGTGTGGCAGTGAAAGAAGAAGCGCGCTATCGTTATTGCTGGCTGGTCCGCTTCGTGCATCCCGACGTCATCGACAGTTATCGCCATCATCCCGATCACGTGGCCTTTGCCGACAACCGTTTTCGACCCGTGGCAGGAGACCGCATCAGTATCGATTACCAGGCGTTTCCGGACTGAGAACGACCCAGTCCGGCGCACAGCCCCGTATCCTCATGGAAGCGCACACCTTCTTTCTCTATCTGCTGGCCATTCTTCTCAGCGCCCGCATATTCGCCGAGCTGGCCGTTCGCCTCCAGGCGCCCACGGTCATCGGTGAGCTGTTTGCCGGCGTCGTGCTGGGGCCGAGCCTCCTGGGCTGGATCGAACCTCTGGAGGCCATCAAGCTGCTCGCGGAGATCGGGATCATCCTGTTGTTGTTCGAGGTGGGCCTGGAAACGGATGTTCGCCGCCTGGTGCGCAGCGGCATGCGCTCCTTCGTCGTGGCCATGGCGGGCTTTTTCGTGCCGCTCATCCTGGGTTTTGCGCTGGCCTACTGGGTTTTCGGGATGAGCATCCTGGTTTCATTGTTCATCGGCGGAACCCTGACCGCCACCAGTATCGGCATCACGATCCGCGTGCTCAGCGATCTCAAGCGTCACCAGGCCGCAGAGGGCCAGATCGTCCTCGGCGCCGCTGTCCTGGACGACGTTCTGGGTGTCGTGCTGCTGGCCATGCTCTACGAGTTTTCCCTGGGGGGCGGTATCAGCCTGGTGAACGCAGGCAAGGTCCTGTTGTTCGTGACCGCCTTCTTCATCGTCGCGCCGCTTGCGGCCAAGCTGCTTTCCATGGTCATCAAGCGTTTCGACGAGATCAGCGAGATTCCCGGCCTGATTCCCACTTCCATCGTGTCGCTGGTGCTGTTCTTCGCCTGGCTGGCCAGCGAGGCGGGGGCGCCTGAGCTGCTGGGCGGCTTTGCAGCGGGCGTGGCCCTGTCGCGGCGTTTCTTCCTGCCCCTGGGGGTGAGCCTGCACGCGGACGAGGTTTTTGCACGGCGCCTGGAAGAGCAGATGAGACCCATCATCAATCTGTTCACGCCCATCTTTTTCGTAATGGTGGGCCTGTCGCTCAACCTGCGGGAAATCGACTGGGGTTCACCGTTCATCTGGGGGTTTTCCCTGTCCATGCTGGTGGCGGCCGTGTTGGGCAAGCTGGTGGGGGCCTTCCTGATTCCGGAGACGCTGCTGGCCCGGTGTGCCATCGGCATGGCCATGGTTCCCCGCGGGGAAGTGGGACTGATCTTTGCCGAGCTGGGGCGGGTCAGTGGTATCTTCAACAACGAGATCTACGCCGGGCTGGTCATCGTCATCGCCCTGACGACCCTGGTCCCGCCTTTTGCCATGAAATGGTTTTATGGCCGCTATGCGGGACGCATGGACGCACTTGCCCGCGAAGGCCCTGGCACTGATAGCAAAGGGATGCGTTAAGAGGGGTTAAGAGGGATAGAAGGTCCCCCGGTGCACATTCACAGGTGCAGGCCGCACTCTGTCTTGGGACAGTTGTTCCAGCGCCCGCTCCTATCCTCACCGGGTACGGTGCAATGCACGCAGCCGATGGATGAATAACCCTTGAAGACCAGGGGGTGGAAGGGCAGATTGTGGCGCCGGATATAGTCGTCGCGCTCTTCCTTGGAGACATCGATGAGGGGGTAGAACTTGATGATGCCACCCCGCACCTCGAAGATGTCCAGAGAAGCACGGTGATCCGTCTGCCAGCGCATGAGCCCCGAGGCCCAGACATCGTAGTGCTGCTTGATTTCCTCCAGGGGCTCCACCTTGTTGATGGAGCAGCAGAAGTCCGGATCCGTCTTCCAGGTCTGGTCGCGCACCGTAAAATCGTGCTTCCAGTCCTCGGCGCGCACATCCACCACCTTGAGGCCATACAGCTCGGTAAGCTTGCGCTTGTATTCCAGGGTTTCGGGAAAGTGGAAGCCGGTATCGATGAAGAACACGGTCTGCTGGGGATGGATCCTGGAAAAGAGATACAGGAAGAAGGCCGATGTGGCTGCGAAGGAGGAGGTCAGCATGACCTTTTCAGGCGCAAAATCCTCGTATAGCGCCCGGATGCGTTCCTCCACACTCAGATCATGGTATTTCTCGTTGAGCGACCTGATATGCGCCGGGTCATGCAGGTCGTTGCCGGTTGTATTCACAGCCTGGCTGTCTGTCTTTTCGATGGCTTGGGCCTTGTTCAGCATGTTTCCAACAGTCCGTGATTGAGTGATCATGGGATGGCATTATTCTATCCTTTATAACAAAACATGTAAATCGCCGTTTTTTTATAATAATTTGTTATATAAAATGAGGAAGCGGCTATAAGGCGCCGCCGGGTGACAGCCGGTGATCCCAAAATAGAGACGATGAGATCAGGGGGCGGCGAGGGACTCTTTCAGGGCATCCAGCAGGCCGTCACAGACAGCCTGGGGGGTGTTGCCGTCAACCGGGGTGCCGTCTTCCCCATACACGCAGGCCGTTTCTTCCGAGCCATTCTCGGGCGTGAGTCGGAATTCCCGGGTGTCGGTCTGAAAGGTGGCGGTGAGTGTGCCGCCGATGTAATACAGGTATTCGCCCTTGGAAGAGGAAAACATGGTCCGCCGGTGATTGATCATGTCTCGGAGCAGGGCCGCCACCTGGGATGGCGTGTAAGCTTGCGCAGGCGCAGGGGACTGCGGAGTTCCCTGGGCAGTTTCCGGGGCAGTTTCCGGGGCGGTTTCCGGACCGGTTTCCGGGGTGACAGGTGCGGGGCCGGCCTGAGCAGCCGCCGATGCTGCGGGTGGCGTCGCTTCTCCAGCCTGGGCAGAGGCATCCTGAGGCCCGGTATCTTTTCCGGTATCTTTTTCTGCGGCAGTGGCCATCTCCTCGCCAGATTCCGGTGGCGTCTCCGGCGAGGTGGCGCACCCCGCTGCCGCCATGACCATGGCGGCCAGCAAGGCGAGAGGGATGAACAGGGACGGTGTGGTGTTGTTGTTATGCAGGAATTTCATTTTCTGCCTCCTTTCCGGTTCCCCGCAGGCACACCATTCTATCCTGCCCGGCTGCACAAAAAAAGCGCGCCCAGGACCGCCTCACGCCGACAGCACCATGTGATAGCATACTCGCCTTTGCGGAAACGGAAATGACAAAAGTGAGCGACAACGAGGCCGTGGTATCGGGACCGCTTCCCCGCCCCGCAGTGACCCCGGGCGGGGCGGTGGCGCGCCATCGTGAACTGTTCACCGCCGAGGTGACCGATCTCTGCGAGGACGGACGCGGGATGGCCGAGCTGGAGGGGCGGCGGTTGTATATCGACGGCGCCCTGCCGGGGGAGACGGTACGCTTTCATTTCCTGCGCAGGCGCAAGCGCAGCGCCGGCGGGCGCGCAGTGGAGATCCTGCACGCAGCGCCCCAGCGGGTGGAACCACCCTGTGCCCATGCCGCCGTCTGTGGCGGCTGCCGCCTGCAGCACCTGGCAGACGGCGCCCAGCTCGACTTCAAGGAACACACCCTGCGTTCGCATTTGCTCGCCTGCGGCGGGCTGGCCCCGCGGGAGTGGCTGGCGCCGCTGCGCGGACCCCTGTGGCACTATCGCCGCCGCGCCCGCCTCGGCGTGCGTTACATCCCCGGCAAGGGCGGGGTGCTGGTGGGTTTTCGGGCCCGCAACAGCAGCTACATCGTCTCCCTCTCGTTTTGCCACATTCTGGATCGACGCGTGGCGGGCCTGATGCCCGCCCTGGCAGGACTGGTGGACGGCCTGAGTTGCCGGGAGCGCC
This sequence comes from Gammaproteobacteria bacterium, assembly GCA_026981935.1. GTDB lineage: Bacteria > Pseudomonadota > Gammaproteobacteria > SZUA-140 > SZUA-140 > S012-109. The sequence continues at coordinate 28,341 of JALSIC010000001.1, read as the reverse complement.
TGCCCCAGATCGAGGTGGCGGCAGGGGACGACGCGGTGGCCCTGGTGTTTCGTCATCTCGTGCCGCTGACCGCGGGGGACGAACGACGCCTGGCGGATTTCGGCCGCCTTCACGATCTGCAGATCCATCTGCAACCCAAGGGACCGGACACCTGCTGGTGCCTCTATCCGGACAACCCCGCGCCGCTCGGTTACCGCCTTCCCGCGCATGAGGTGGAGATCCAGTTCAGGCCAACGGATTTCATCCAGATCAATGCCGAGGTCAACCGGCGCATGGTGGACCAGGCAATGGCCCTGCTGCAGCCCGGTCCCGGTGACACCGTGCTGGACCTTTTCTGCGGGCTGGGCAACTTTACCCTGCCGTTGGCGCGCCGCGCCGGGAGCGTGGTCGGCCTGGAGATGAATCCGCAGCTGGTGGCCGGCGCGGCCGCCAACGCCCGCCGCAACGGGATCGACAATGTGACATTTCATGAGGTGGACCTGCGCGAGGCGCAGGCCGGCACCTTCTGGGAAGTCTATGCGCCCGACAAGGTGCTGCTCGACCCGGCCCGGGATGGGGCCATGGCGTTTCTGAAGCACATGCCGCGGGACAGGGGGCCTGGTCGTATCGTCTATGTTTCCTGCAATCCCGTCACCCTGGCGCGTGATGCGGAATATCTCGTGCGCGTGCTGGACTACGAGATGACCCATGCGGGCATCGTGGACATGTTTCCCCATACGGCCCATGCGGAAGCCATGGCGGTTTTCCAGCGCAGATGAGCATGCGTTCCACTCGCATCACTTTCCGCAATGACCGGGGCCTGCGCCTGGCGGGGCTGCTCGACGAGCCAGGCGGGCAGCCGGTCCGTGCCTACGCACTTTTTGCCCATTGCTTCACCTGCAACAAGAATTACAAGGGGGTTCGCAATCTCTGCCGCACGCTTGCGGCGGCAGGCATCGGCGTCCTGCGGTTCGACTTCACCGGACTGGGCGAGAGCGAAGGCGATTTTTCCACGACCACCTTCAGCGACAACATCGCGGACATCCTCGCCGCCGCCCGCTGGCTGGAGACCCATCACGCAGCGCCGCAGCTTCTCATCGGCCACTCCCTGGGGGGAACCGCCGTGTTGCTGGCGGCATCCCGCCTGCAGGCGGTCAAGGCGGTGGCCACCGTCGCCTCGCCCAGTGAGCCGGCGCATGTACTGACACATTTCGCCGACAGCCAGGCGCAGATTCTGCAGCGGGGCGAGGCGGAGATCCGCATCGGGGGGGTGGCCTACCGAATCCGCCGGCCATTCGTCGAGGACGTGCAGGTCCATGACCTGAAGGCCGTGCTGCCGGGTTTGAAACGGGCCTTGCTGATTCTCCATGCCCCCGGCGATGAGACCGTGCCCGTGGAACATGCCGCCCGGCTCTTCGCCCAGGCCCGGCATCCCAAGAGCTTTATTTCCCTGGACAGCGCCGACCATCTCCTGTCACGGCCGGAGGATGCGCGCTATGCCGGCGGCGTCATTGCGGCCTGGGCGCAGCGTTATCTCCCGTCGGATCAGATAGTGGCCGCCCCATTGGCATTGTCTGCCGGGGAGCCCCCGCCCACGGTGGCTTCAGCCGGGCAGGAAGATGTCGTGGTGACCATCGGCCGTGATCATTACCACACCGAAATCCGCGCCCGGTACCACGAGTTCACTGCCGACGAGCCTCTCCGTGCTGGAGGCGGTGACCAGGGACCCACGCCTTACGAGCTGCTCTGCGCTGCCCTGGGTGCCTGCACGGCCATCACCCTGCGCATGTACGCGGACCGCAAGTCATGGCCTCTCGAGTCCGTGCGCGTGGTGCTGCGCCATGCCAAGGTGCACGTCCAGGACTGCCGGGCATGCCCCGACGACAACGCTCAGCGCATAGGCGCTGGGAAGGGAGGCAGGGTGGATCGTATCGAGCGCCGCCTGTTCTTGCAGGGCGATCTGTCTCACGCCCAGCGAGAGCGGCTGCTGGAGATTGCCGACCGTTGCCCCGTACACCGCAGCCTGCGGGAGCGTATCCTCATAGAGACCTCTCTGGATGCCGAGGTGGCACGTTGATTGCTTGAAATCAAGAAGCCGGTTCAAGCGGCCGATACTATTAACCCGGCAACAATATATGTCATGTTCAGCCGCCGCGTGCGGACACGCGGCAAGGCGGCGGAGCGCCGCTGTAGTCATTCTACAGCAAGCTTCGCCAACACCGTCTGCGTGCGCGCACGCGGCGGCCTGCCATATGAATTTCAACAAGTCAGGCGTTTCAGGCAGGCGCCGGCTCGGTGTTGCGGCACTTGGCAAGGGCCGGGCCATTCCCTGCGTGCCGCGCCTTGATCCAGCGCCTGCCTGAAACGCTGAACACGATATATATTATTGCCGGGTTAATAAGCATATCTCCTGAGGCAGATCCCGGCCGGGTCCGTCTCTTTCAGGTGCGGAACAGCTTGCGGTGCAGATCACGAAGACATTGAGCTTGATCCTCCTGGGCCTTGCCATGCTGCAGGCCCCGCTGGGCGTTGCGCAGGCAGGGCGATGGCAGGATTTCCCCCAGCTCCACGAGGCCGCGCAGGCAGGTTCGGCCGAGGCCCAGTACGATCTCGCCAGTCTCTATTTTCACCAGGCAGATGGAACGGGTGATTACCGCCGTGGGATTTACTGGTATGTCAGGGCGGCGCTCGGTGGCCATGTGCGGGCCCAGTACCTGCTGGCGTTTCTCTACGAAACCGGGATGGGCGTCACACGCGACATGGCGCAGGCCCTGTACTGGTACGAAAGGGCCGCGGAATCGGGCGATGCCAGCGCCCAGTATCTCCTTGGCGCCTATCTCAGCGGAGATGACCCAAGCCATCACGACGAAGTCCTGGCGGCTTACTGGCTGGGCCAGGCGGCGTCCCGGGGGCTTGCCGAGGCCCAGCTGGCCCTGGCGCGGCTCTATGACCAGGGGCGGGGTGTTGCCAGAGATGAAGCCCTGGCTGCTGCCTGGCTGGCCCTTGCCGCGGTCCAGGGGCTGGCCCAGGCCCAGCTGGAACTGGGCGCCTTTTACCTGGAAGGCCGTGGGGTACGCCAGGATTATTACGAGGCCATGGAGTGGTTCTTCAAGGCCTCGTCCCAGGGCAGCGCCGATGCCCAGTACAATCTGGGCATGATGTACGCCTATGGTATCGGCGTGCTGCGCAATGAACGCCGGGCCTATCGGTGGCTGCGCCGCGCCGCGCGCGGCGGCCATCCCCGCGCACAGCGCGAGATCGAGGTGCTGTGGCAACGGGCCGTCTTGCAGAAGCGAAAGAAACCCCTGCCCGAGACGCGCCGCGCCCGGCGCAGTCTCAACGGCTGATTCCCGCATCATCGCATCTCCTCTCACGATTGCTCTGCCACATGTGGGAGCGGGGGGGGACGCCTGCCTGTCTTTCTCTGTCAGATATTTGGCGTTCCTTTCCCGTTTTGGGGATCTTTTTGTCCATTAAGGGCGTTTTAAGTTAGGATGCACAAAATAGGTGATAAACAGTGCCCCCTTGTGCAGATGAAAGCCTGATGGTGGCTTTCTGATGAATGCGCCCGCGGTTGAGCCCATGAGCGGCTTTTCCGGGACCGGGCAAGGGTGATTCATTCTTAACGAAAAATATTGGAGTATTTGCCATGCTGGTATTGACACGACGTCCTGGTGAAGCCATCCAGATTTATCCAAGCGGCGATATCCGACCCGATATGACCGTGGCTGAATTGTTTCGCGACGGTCCCCTGGAAATCCACATTACCCGGATCCACCCCGGGCAGGCGAGGATCAGCATCAAGGCGCCGCGGGAGCTGGCGATCCTGCGTACCGAGCTGGAGAAAAATCCGGACAGCATGATGGAATCCGCGGAAAGCGCCGGCTGATACCGACGGCTGAGAACCTGGCGGACAGCGGGAAGGGGGCGCGCCCCTTTCCCGCAGGCCTTCTTTACTATCGAATGTGTAGCCCGATGAGAGTGGAACGTAATCCGGGGGCGGGGGTTGTTGCCGTCCGGTTTCCTGGATTGCGCGCTTGCAGCGCTTCATACAGGCTACCGAACCGGTGTACCAACAGTCGGACCATGTCCATTCAACTACGAGACTTTCAGTAGTATCATGGTCCCGCGTCCGGGAGCCTGTCGGGATCGGGACGGATCGACCGCGGCGGTGGGGAATGGCCCCGTTCTTTCGATCATTCCCGTCGGGTGGCCAGTGTTCGCCTCAAATGATTGAAAGGCTGTCCTCCATTTCCACTGGATTCGCCAAGATCCCCCGAATCCGGCAGGTTTTCTGCAGCCTGGGAAGAGCGTCGGGAGTGAAAAGGAGATGTTTGCCTCAAGACTGAGCGTTGTACTGTTGTGCCTGGCCCTGAGTGGATCGCTGCTGGGCGTGCTGGCGGGTTGCGCGGGTCAGACGCGGGTGAAGAGCGATCTTCACATCAAGGGTGCGCCGGACTGGGTCAACCGGGGTACGGGTGCGCTCAAGGATCGCAAGGGCCGCCTGTTTCATGGCGTGGGCTCGGCACCTCCCATGGGAGACCGCTCCCTGCAGACGGAAACCGCGGACAACCGCGCCCGGGCCGCGCTGGCGCGCGCACTCAGCGCCTATCTGGAGGTGGCCTCCAGCGATTACAGCGCGGCGGGAGGCGGTGCGCTGGATGCCAGCGTGTCACGCCGCATCGAAACCGTGAGCCGGATCAATCTCGCCGGCAGCCGCGTCATCGGGCGCTGGCGCGACAAGCGCAGCGACGTCATCTATTCCCTGGTGGAGATGGACCTGAAACAGGCCCGGGAGATCCTGCTGAAAATCGAGGGCATGGACGCCGGCCTGCGTGCCTACCTGGCGCGGGAAGGCGAGAACGTTTTCGACAAAATGGCTGAAGGAGACAGACCATGAGGCGACTGCCTGCGAGGCGTTTGCATCACGCATTTGTCATTTCCCTGATTGTCCTGCTGATTGTCATGCTGGCGGGTGGCTGTGCCACGCGGGTGGAGCGTATCGAGACGGATGAGGTCCGGGACCTCAGTGGCCGCTGGAACGACACCGATTCACGCCTGGTCTCGGAGGAGATGATCGCCGACCTCCTGTCACGCCCCTGGGTGGACGAGTTTCGCGGGCGTGAAGGCAGGGCGCCCGCCGTGATCGTGGGCGAGGTGCTCAACCTCAGTCACGAGCACATCAACGTGCAGACCTTCGTCAATGACATGGAACGGGCGCTGGTGAACTCCGGGCGTATCGTGTTCGTGGCCTCGCGCGACGAACGCCAGGAAGTGCGGGAGGAACGCCGCGACCAGGAACTCCATGCCAGCGAGGAGACACGCAAGGCCATGGGACGCGAGCTGGGCGCGGATTTCATGCTCAAGGGGACGATCAACACGATCTTCGACACCGAGGGCAGGCGCCAGGTGCGTTATTACCAGGTCGATCTCACGCTCATCAGCCTGACCGACAACCGCAAGGTGTGGCTGGGGCAGAAAAAGATCAAGAAGTTCGTGACCAAGGCCAGCCTCCGGCCCTGAGCCCGCGGAAGCATTGCCCATGGCGGAGCTGCCTGGCGGCAACGGCCGGATGCGCCTGTTCTGGGTGGTTCTGCTGGCGGGACTGGCGGGTGGATGTGCGGCCTATGGCGACTGGATCCACGAGCTGGAGGAGGACCTCGCCGCGGGTGATTACCAGGGTGCCATGGCCACCCTGGACGAGCATGGCAGAGGGCGGCGCGATGCAGTGCTCTATCTGCTCAACCGGGGATTGCTGCTGCGCATGACGGGCGAGTTTGCACAAAGCAACGCCGCATTCGAGGAAGCCAAGACCTTGATGGAGCGGTTGTCGGCGGTCAGTGTCAGCGAACAGGCTGGCGCCCTCACAGTCAATGACCTCATGCGCAGCTATGCGGGCGAGTTCCACGAACGCGTCCTGCTGCATCTCTTTGCCGCTCTCAATTACCTGGACCTGGGGCAGCCCCGGGAGGCACGCGTGGAGATCCTGCAGCTCGACGAGCTGCTGGAACAGCTTGACTCCGAGTCTCTTGCCGGAGGAGCCTTCGCCCGCTATTTCAGCGGTCTGGTTTTCGATTCCCTGGGCGAGCCCGACAATGCCCTGATTGCCTATCGCAAGGCCTACCAGGCCTACCGCACCTATCCGGAAGACGCAGCCCTGGGTGTTCCCCGCCAGCTCCAGCAGGATCTGGTGCGCCTGACAGAAAGACTCGGCCTCCTTGAAGAAGCACGGCGTCTGCGCCGCGAGTTCGGCATGGAGACGACAGCCTTACCGGAAAAGGGCGCGGGCGAGGTGGCCTTGATTCTGTTCAGCGGTCTTGCGCCCCACAAGGAGGAGAGCCATGTCACCGTGCCCACCGAGGACGGTGTGCTGGTCAGCGTCGCCATGCCTTATTACGAGGGGCGCCTGCCCCATGTCCGCGGGCTGAGGCTGGAGGCGGACGGTCACCGGTCCGAGGCCGAGCGGGTAGAGGATATCAATGTGCTGGCCATGGCTTCGCTGGAAAGGCGCAGGCCGCTCATCCTGGCCCGGGCCCTGGCACGGGCGGTGCTCAAGCACGAGGCCGTGGAGAAGGCGGAGAAGCAAAGCGATGGTCTGGGTCTGCTGGTCAATATCGTCACCGTGGCCAGCGAACGGGCCGATACCCGGAGCTGGTCCCTTCTGCCCAGCCATATCTATCTGGCGCGCCTGTCCCTGCCCGAAGGAGAATGGCATCTGCGCGCCTGGCTGGAGGATGACAAAGGCCAGGTCGTGGGGCAGCGTGACTATGCCGTCCGGATCAAGGCGGGACAGCGTCTCTTTCTCAGCATGCACTGGATCGACGAGGAGGATCTGGCATGGCAGGCGGACCATTGAATATCAGCGTCAGCAGAGGCTTGCGGATGGTCTGCCTGGCCACCCTCGTGACGGCCTGTGCCGGCAACCCGGTTCGTGACGCCCAGGCACCGGACTGGGTGGCCGGTACCTCGGCAGCCTATCCTGCCGCACACTACCTGCTGGGTCGTGGCAGTGCACCTGATGCAGACCAGGCCCGTGAGCGGGCCCGGGCGGACCTGGTCAAGATCCTGCGTGTCACCGTGGACAGCCGGTCCACCGAGCGGCAGCGCTTCAGCGACGCGGCAGGGAAGCAGCACAAGGAACTGACCGTGGAGCGCCGCATAGAAACCCGGGCCATGGCCGTCATCAGCGGCGTGGAGATTGCCGAAATGTGGCGTGATCCGGCGAGCGGTGTTTATCATGCCCTCGCCGTACTGGAGCGGGCACCGGCGGCGCGACGCCTGCGCGAGCGCATCGCCGCCCTGGACCGGGAGGCCATGGCGCGGGTGCAGGCAGCCCGCGACAGCCGCGATCCCCTCGCCGCCATCGCTGCGGCGCAGGCCGCCGTGCTTGCCCAGACGCAGCGGGCGGAACTCAGCAGTCTTCTGGAAGTGGTGGCAGGCGTGGCGCCCATTCCGCGCTGGTCCCTTGCACGCCTGCGCGCCGATCGCGACGCGCTGCTGGCACGGCTCCGGATCGCCGTGACTCAGCCGGTGTCCCGTGCCGGACCGGAGGGGAGCCGGGAAGGCCTCGCAGACGGGGAGATGGCGGTGGTTCTTGCCGCCGCCCTGGCCAGGGCCGGCCTGCAGGTGACCGCGCCCGGGGAGGCCGACTATCTCCTCGAAGCACGGCTCGACCTGCAACCGCCCCGGCGCCGTGAGGGCTGGTACTGGGTACGAGGCGACCTGTTCCTCGTCCTCCAGCGCGTGGCGGATGGCCGGATCCGTGGGCATCATGAATGGCCTCTCAAGGCCGTGGCGCTGGATGCTGACCTGGCGCAGGAGCGCATCCGGGCGGAAGCCGCACGGCACCTGCGCGAGGAACTGCTGCAGGTTCTGCTGGGATTTGCCGACCCATCTTGAACTGTACAGGAACTGTCCTGGCCGATCCTGCGGGTGTTCCAGGTGATGCTTCGTGCGTGATCGCGATGTTTGACAAGGCTTGGCCATTGTCTGCACACTGCGTTTTGCCGCGCGACCGCGTAAGACGACAGGTCGTATTTGTCGTTGCCCGGCTTTGAGAGTTGCCTGAGTGCATGACGCGGGGGAAGCGGAACGGAACCCGGGACGAATTGCGTCTTTTCCTGGATTCCGGACCCAAGGACCTGCGTCCAGGCTACACGAGGACCCTTAATTAAAGTCTCAATAACAGCTTGCCAAGAGATAAAGAAAGCGCCATTGAAGACCACGACTGTTCTCAAAGTCTACCTCTGCAGCCTGTTGCTCCTCCTGGCAGGCTGTGCCAACATACCGGCCAATTACCTGGCTTCCAGTGTCGCCGATGGTATCCGTAATCAGCGCGACGTGGCCACCGCCGGCAACGGCATTCCTTCCTACCTCCTCATGATCGACGGTCTGCTGGTGAAGAATCCCCGCGAGACCGGGCTGCTCATGGCCGGTGCGCGTCTCTACAGTACTTATGCAACGCTGTTCGTGCATGAAGAGGGACGTGCGGCGGTGCTCAGCGATCAGGCCCTGGAGTATGCCCGTCGCGCGGTTTGTGTCGATGAACCGCGCCTGTGCAGCGACGAGGCGCGGGAGTTCAGCCGTTTTCAGGAACTGGTTTCCAGGCTGGCCGACCGGGATCACCTCCCGGTGCTCTATACCTACGCCACCACCTGGGCCGCCTGGATACAGGTCAACAGCAGCCGCTGGAGTTCCCTGGCTGATCTGCCCAAGGTCTCTGCGGTTCTGGAGACCGTGGTGGCCCTGGACGAGGCATACGACCATGGCCAGGCGCATGTCTATCTGGGGGTCATCAATGCCCAGCTGCCGCCGGCCATGGGAGGGCGGCCCGAAGTGGGCCGGGCGCATTTCGAGCGTGCCATCGAATTGTCTGAAGGACGTAATCTCATTGCCAAGGTGGAGTACGCGCGCACCTATGCACGTCTGATGTTCGACCGGGCGCTGCACGACCGTCTTCTGCGGGAGGTTCTGGACGCAGACCCCCGGGTCAACGGCCTGACCCTGAGCAATGTCATCGCCCAGCAGCGGGCCCGCATCTTGCTTGCCGAATCCGAGGCATATTTCGAGGAATGAGGAACATGAGAAGTCAATGGAGTACCAGTGTCCCGGCACGGGCCTGTTACAGCGCGGCCGCCCTCATGTTGTGCCTGGCCATGGCGCTGGCCGCCCCGCCCGCGGTCGCGCTGACACTCAAGATCGCCACCATCTCGCCCGATGGCACCACCTGGATGAAGGAACTGCGCAAGGCCGCGGACCTCATCAAGACACGCACGGATGGCCGGGTCAAGCTGCGTTTCTACCCCGGGGGGGTCATGGGCAGCGACAAGAATGTCCTGCGCAAGATCCGCATCGGCCAGCTTCACGGCGGTGCCATGACCGGTGGCGGCCTGGAGCAGATCTATTTCGATTCACAGATCTACAGCCTGCCCTTTGCCTTTCGTTCCTTTCCCGAGGTGGACTATGTGCGTTCGCGCATGGACGACATGATCCTGCACGGGCTCTACGAGCGGGGTTATGTCTCATTCGGACTGGCGGAAGGCGGGTTTGCTTACCTCATGTCAGAGGAGCCTGTCCGCCGACGTGCAGATTTGGAGGGACTCAAGGTTTGGATCCCAGAAGGTGATACATTGAGCCAGTTGGCCTTTGAATCCATAGGCATATCACCCACACCTTTGCCTTTGACGGATGTCCTTACCGGCCTGCAGACCGGGCTCATCGATACCGTGGCCGCTTCTCCCATGGGCGCCATCGCCCTGCAGTGGCACACACGGGTGAAATACGTCACGGATATCCCCCTCATGTATCTCTACGGCGTGCTCATCATCCAACGCAAGGCCTTCGAGCGGCTGCAGACCGGGGACCAGGCAGTGGTCCGGGAGGTGCTGGAAGCAACCTTTCGTCGTCTCGACCGCATCAGCCGGGAGGAGAACCGCCAGGCCCGGGAGGCTCTCGTGAACCAGGGTATCCGCTTCGTCACGCCGGCCTCCGAGGAACAGGCGCGCTGGTACGAGCTGGTGAGGCGGGCGGTCATCGACGAGAACCTTTTCACCCCCCATGTGTTGCAGACTTTTCAGAAACATCTGAATGAATTCCGCGCCAGACACCCCTGAATCGATAACAAAGTCGACAACAGAATCGATTGCGGGATCGACAACCGGCCAGGAGACGCCAGGACTGCCTCCACCGCAGCCTGAGCCCCCTTGGCTGAGGTCTTTCCGCAAGGCGACCGCCTGGCTGGAGGATGCCCTCCTGGTACTGCTGCTGTCGGCCATGATCGTGCTGGCCGCCGCCCAAATCTTCCTGCGCAACCTCCTGGATATCGGCCTGGTGTGGGGCGATCCCCTGCTGCGGGTCATGGTGTTGTGGGTGGGGCTGCTGGGCGCCGTGGTGGCGAGCCGCGGCGGCAATCACATCACCATCGACCTCCTGTCACGTTATCTCCCGCCCCGCTGGCAGGCCGCTGCGCGGCTGGTGACGGATCTGTTCACGGTGACGGTCTGTGTCGCCGTGAGTTATTACAGCCTGAGCCTGGTGCAGATGGACCGGGAGGCGGAGGTGATGGCCTTCGCCAATGTGCCGGCCTGGTGGGTGGAGACCGTCATACCCGCCGGCTTCGCCATCATGGCATTGCGCTACCTGGGTGATTTCTTTCGCAGTGTGCGGCGGTTCATGGCGGTTTCCGGGACACCATGACCGTCGCGCTGTTGCTGTTGCTCGTGGCCCTGCTGGGTGCGCCGCTGTTTGCGGTGATCATGGCCTCGGCCCTGCTGGGTTTCCACTTTGCCGAGATCGAGCTGTCCGTGGTCGCCATCGAGTTCTACCGCCTGGCAGAGATGCCGGTGCTGCTGGCCATACCCCTTTTCACCTTTGCCGGTTATCTGCTGAGCGAGAGCCGCGCCCCCCGGCGCCTGGTGCGCATCACGCGGGCCTTGCTGGGGTGGATGCCGGGAGGGCTGGCCGTCGTCGCCCTGGTGGCCTGTGCTTTTTTCACCGCCTTCACCGGGGCCTCCGGCGTCACCATCGTGGCCCTGGGGGCGCTGCTCTATCCCGCGCTGCGCGAGGCGGGCTTCCGGGACAATTTCAACCTGGGGCTGATCACCACCTCCGGCAGCCTGGGCGTGCTGTTCGCGCCATCCCTGCCCTTGATCCTGTATGCCGTCATCGCCCAGCAGCTGGCGGTGGGCACGCCGGTGTCCGTGGACGAGATGTTCCTTGCGGGCATCCTGCCGGGCCTGCTCATGCTCGCGGTGCTTGCGGCCTGGAGCCTGTGGGTCAACCGCGGCCAGCCCTTGATCCCCTTCGACGCCGGCGAGGCCTGGGCCGCGCTGCGCGAGGCGAAGTGGGAGATTCCCCTGCCGTTTCTCGTCCTGGGCGGCATCTACAGCGGCTATTTCGCCGTCTCGGAGGCCGCGGCCGTGACGGCCCTCTACGTGCTGGTGGTCGAGGTCTTCATCTACCGCGAGGTCGGGCTGCGCCAGCTGCCCAGGGTCATGCGCGAGTCCATGGTGCTGGTGGGCGCCATCCTGGTCATTCTCGGCGCTTCGCTTGCCTCCACCAATTATCTCATCGATGCCGAGGTGCCCACGCGACTGTTCGAGACGATCAAGTCCTATATCAGCGATCCCCTGACCTTTCTCATCCTGCTCAATGTCTTTCTCCTCGTTCTCGGCACCATGCTGGACATCTTCTCGGCCCTGGTGATCATGGTACCCCTGCTGCTGCCCATTGCCCTTGGTTATGGCATCGATCCCGTGCACCTGGGCATCATCTTTCTGGCCAACATGCAGATCGGCTATTTCACGCCACCGGTGGGCATGAACCTGTTCATCGCCAGTTACCGTTTCAAAAAGCCGGTGATGCAGCTCTATCGCGCCACGCTGCCGTTCTTTTTCCTGCTCCTGATCACCGTCCTCGTCATCACCTACTGGCCGGCCCTGTCCCTCCGTCTCATCGGGCGTTGACAGGTCGCTAAAATCAGAAAATTCTGATAAGTAAAATCCTTATATTCTTCCCCGTTCGGGCGATAGTACCTGAAGGAAAGCCTCAGTTTCCTGGACTCGCGGGGAGAGGATGGAGAAACATACATCAACGCGCAATCTCCTGGTGCTTGTGATAGTCGCCGCACTTGCGTTGATCATCGCGGCCTGGGGAGTGCAGCGGTTCATCCGTGAGGATCATCGTGCCCGGGAGGCACAGACCCTGGCGACGATCCTGGAAACCAGCCACCAGGCCGTGAACTCCTGGGGACGTGCACATCTGGCCACTGCGACGATCTGGGCCAATGCGCAGGAAGTGGTGGAGTTTGCCCGCGGACTGCTCGAGATCCCGCCCAGGCGCCAGGCACTGGTGCATTCGCCCTTGCAGCAAGGCCTGCGGGAAAGCCTCCAGCCCCTCCTGGATGCCATGGGTTACCAGGGTTTTTTCATCATCGGGCCCGGCAACATCAATCTCAGCTCCACCCGGGATGAAAACATCGGCGTGACCAATCTGCTGGCGATGCAGGGCAACATCCTGGACACGATGTGGGGCGGAGAGGCCGCGCTCAGCCTGCCGCGGCGTTCTGACGTGCCCTTGCCCGACAGCCGGGGGCATCTGCGGGCGGGTCTGCCCACCATGTTCGCCGGTGCGCCCATCCGTGACGACGACGGCCGGGTAATGGCGCTGCTTACCTTCCGCATCAATCCCGCCGAGGATTTCACCCGGATCTTTCGCCAGGGACGACTGGGGAATACCGGGGAGACCTATGCCTTCGACCGCCGCGGCCTGTTGATCAGCGAGAGCCGTTTCGATGAGGCCCTGCGCCGCAGTGGGATACTGGGCCGGAACGAGGCGGGGATTCTCAATCTGCGCCTGCGCAACCCTGTCATCAATGCCCTGGCGGGACTGCACCAGCGGGGCGGGGTGGCCCATGCCAGGGGTATGGATCTGGACGGCTACCTCAATTACCGGGGGGTGCCGGTCATCGGCGCCTGGCTGTGGGACGAAAACCTGGGACTGGGTATCGCCACCGAAATTGAGCGTGCGGAGGTTTATGACCACCTCGCCCCCACGCACTATGCGGTCAGCGGCCTGACCGCATTCTCCCTGATCCTGCTCTTCATCCTGAGCTGGGTGTTCGTCCGTTCCCGGCGCGAACTGGCCCTCGGCGAGGCCCGCCTGCGCCAGGCACAGAAGATGGAGGCCATCGGTCAGCTCACCGGCGGCATCGCCCATGACTTCAACAATATCCTTGCCAGCATCCTGGGTTATGCCGCCCTGGCCCGCGACAGCCTGGGCAAGGATCAGGAGAAACAGAGAGGGTATCTCCAGGAGGTCATCCAGGCCGGTGAGCGGGCGCGAGACCTGGTGAGGCAGATGCTGGATTTCAGCCGTTCGAGCCAGGGCAATCCCGTGCTCCTTTCAGTGTCTGACCTGGTGGAGGAGAGCGTGAAGATGTTGAGCGCTCTCTTGCCCAGCAGCATTCGCATCGTGCCGCCTGGTGGTGGACAGGCGCTGCCGCCGGTGCGGGCCGATGCCGCCCAGCTCCAGCAGGTGCTCGTCAATCTCTGTGTCAATGCCCGTGACGCCCTGCAGGGCGAGGGTACCCTGACCCTGGACGTTCGTTCCTTGAAAACCGCCGGGGTCCGCTGCGCTTCCTGTCATCGGCAGATTCGGGGTGATTTCGTCGTGCTTGCCGTGAAGGACAACGGCTGCGGCATGAATGCCGATCAGCAGGCCAGGATATTTGACCCCTTCTTCACAACCAAGGAAGTCGGCGAGGGGACGGGCATGGGTTTGTCCGCAGTGCATGGGATCGTACACAGCCATGGCGGCCACATTCTCCTCGAATCGGCGCCGGGCCAGGGCAGCGAATTCCGGATTCTGCTGCCTGCACAGGAAGGAGAACTGCCGGATGCAGGCGAGGATAGGGAAGAGGCCACAAATACCGCTGCCTTTCCGGCGCGGATCCTGGTGGTTGACGATGAAGCCGCCATAGGCAGGTTTCTCAAGGAACTTCTGGAGGCACAGGGTTACGAGGTGGAGGTCAGCGAAGATCCCCGCCAGGCCCTGGCCCGGTTCGAGGCCGATCCCGGCGACCTGGATCTGGTGATCACGGATCAGACCATGCCGGGCATGAGCGGTCTGCGCCTTGCAGCCTGCATGCGCGCGCGACGCCCTGATCTGCCGGTGATCCTCTGCTCGGGTTTCAGTGATCTGGTGGATGAAAACAGTGCAAGGGAGGCGGGTATCGCTGCCTTCCTTTCCAAGCCCATCGACATGAACAGCCTGCTGGCAAAGATTTCGGAATTATTAAACATGCGTGGCCCGATGAAGCGCAGCGAAATCCGGGATGAACGGCGCCTTCCCCGGATTCCGGCCCCGAGTGCATGCATCGGGTTGTACGACCACCGTCAGTGTGAGTCTCAATAGTTGAGGTTTGTTGGTTTCAGTGGGGGGCGTTCCAAGTGATGCCTGTCATCCAAGTAACACCTGTCATTTCGAGCGCAGAGGGAAATGACAGTATCCCTGTCATTCCGAGCGCAGCGAGGAATCTTGGGGGGCAGAGGACAGGATTTCTCCCTTCGGTCGAAATGACAACATAAGGAGTGAGGTCGAATGACAGGGAAATGTCGTCGAAATAACACTTCTTCGTCATTCCGAGCGCAGCGAGGAATCTTGGGGGGCAGAGGACAGGATTTCTCCCTTCGGTCGAAATGACAACATAAGGAGTGAGGTCGAATGACAGGGAAATGTCGTCGAAATAACACTTCTTCGTCATTCCGAGCGCAGCGAGGAATCTTGGGGGGCAGAGGACAGGATTTCTCCCTTCGGTCGAAATGACAAGAAAAATGAGCTCGAAATGACAAGGAGGTGATGGTCGAAATGACAAGGGAGGCGTCTCAGGAATGACAACGAAGTATGGTGGGAATGACCCTGCCCCTGTCATTCCGAGCGCAGCGAGGAATCTTGGGCTGCCGGCATAAGATTTCTCCCTTCGGTCGAAATGACAACATAAGGAGTGAGGTCGAATGACAGGGAAATGTCGTCGAAATAACACTTCTTCGTCATTCCGAGCGCAGCGAGGAATCTTGGGGGGGCAGAGGACAGGATTCCTCCCTTCGGTCGAAATGACAGGGGAATGTGGTCGAAATGACAGGGGAATGTGGTCGGAATGACAAATGAAAAGGAGGTGCGTGGGAAATAGCAGAGAAGGGGATGGAAAGTCAAGGTCTCTGAATTGTTGAGGGTTACCTGAATGCATGGCATGTGTAGCCCGATGAGAAGCGAAGTCCGGGGATAGATGGCGCTTTTCCCTGGATTCCGGCCCTCGGGGCCTGCATCCAGGCCACACGACGGCCGTCAGCCATCCTCAATGTTGATAAGGGATACCCGTGTTCGCGGCCCCTGAACGGTTCTGCTGAAATCCCGCTGATCAGGGGATCTGGATGCCGCCGCCCGGCCCCCCAAGTCCTCCCGGTCCGCCGACCCCGCCCGGGCCACCCAGGCCGCCCAGGCCGCCCATTCCACCTGAACCTGCACCGGCTTCGGGAACCACGATGCGCGAAGAGGCCTCCCTGCGCAGTTCTTCCAGTTCCTTCATGGTTTCTTCGACGGCGCGTTCCGCCGCGCCGGCGAACTTGCCGGCCGCCTCGCCAAGGCTCGCGGCCTCGATCTCGAAGGTGATGGGGAGTGTGCCCAGGGCGGTGAGGATCTGCGTGCTGCCCACATAGAGCACGCTGCGGGTGGGGTCCGTCTGGCCCTCGGCGGTGACGGGCGTGAGGCGGCGCAGGGTGCCGGTGCGGCGGTCGGTGAAGACCTCTTCACGATAGAGCGCATCCGGATTCATCCGCAGGCTGTCTTTGATGTCGAGTTTTTCCATGGGGCTGCTCCTCAACTTGATGTAAAGTACTGGGCATAGATTAGCAGAATTGCCGAGGCCAGTGCATGCACGGGTGCTCGCCTTTCGCCCATTGGACGAGACGGGATTTTCCCATGCAGGATTTTTCATGAGCGGTGCGGAGCTGGACGAAGATCTTTTGCGTGCCCCCCTGGTCGCCATGCTGGGTGCCACGGCCTTGCGTGAGCCCGGATGGCAGCTCATCGCCCGGCATGCCGTGGATTTCCGTGCCCCTGCGGGCGAGCGCCTCTTCCAGGCAGGGGATCCCTGCCGGCATTTCGTGCTGGTTCTGGAAGGCGGTATCCGGGTGCAGTATCTGGATGAGGAAGGCAATGAAATCGTGCTCTATCGCGTCAGGCAGGGTGAGACCTGTATCCTCACCACCAGCTGCCTGCTGGGGGTATCGGCATATCCCGCCGAGGGCATTGTCGAGACGGCATTGCGTGCGGCCCTGGCACCGGCCGCGATCTTTCGCCAGGCCCTGGCCTGCGAGGCCGTGCGTGATTTCGTCTTCGCCGCCATGGGACGGCGTCTGGTGGATCTCATGCGGCGCATCGATGAACTGGCCTTTCGCCGCCTGGACAGGCGCCTCGCCCGTTATCTGCTGGGACGTGGAGAGGAGGTCCGTGTCACTCACCAGGAGATCGCCGTGGAGCTGGGTTCCGCGCGGGAGGTGGTGAGCCGCCTGCTCAAGGACTTCGAGCGCAGGGGCTGGGTGAGCCTGGGACGGGGGCGCATCAGGATTCATGCCCCGCAGGCACTCTCCCGTCTCGCCTGTGACTAAGTCACAGAAACCGCCATGCCCGTGGCGTAGGGTACCGGCATCGCAAGGCAAAACCCGGAATGCAGTTAAAGGGAAATCTGGATAACTGGATAAGGACAAACGGAGGTGATCTCATGCAAGCGAATGTCGGCAACCTGGACAAGACGGTACGCATCGTCCTCGGGCTGGTGCTCATCAGCCTGGTCTTCATCGGGCCGCAGACTCCCTGGGGCTGGATCGGCATCATCCCCCTGGCCACGGCCCTGATCGGATGGTGCCCGCTCTATAAAGTCATCGGGGTCAGCACCTGCAAGAAGTGATTTGCCAGCCTCCCTCAGGCGCCCGTTCACATGAGGGAGGGAAGGGGGTATCTTATGCGGGATGAAGATCCCCGAGATCCTGGTCA
This sequence comes from Gammaproteobacteria bacterium, assembly GCA_026981935.1. Taxonomy (GTDB): domain Bacteria; phylum Pseudomonadota; class Gammaproteobacteria; order SZUA-140; family SZUA-140; genus S012-109. Next base: position 11,313 of record JALSIC010000001.1, on the reverse strand, counting down.
TCGAGGTGGACCGCAGGCCCGGCAGCCTGGCCCGGGTGCTGCAGGTGGTGGGGGAGGCGGGCCTGTCGGTGGACAGCCTGGAGGTCATCCACCGCACCCAGGACAAGACCACCTGGGAACTGACCCTGGAGATGGACGAGGATACGGACCAGTCCATCTTCGCGCGCATCGATGCCCTGCCCGTGGCCACCCTGGTGGGGATCTCCGACCGGGTCTTCAACCGTCACCAGGGCGGCAAGATCAAGACCGTCTCCAAGGTTCCCCTGAGCACGCCGCAGTTGCTGCGCGATCTCTATACCCCCGGCGTGGCGCGGGTCTGCCTGGCCATTCACGACGCGCCGGAACTGGTGTGGGAGTACACCAGCCTGGGCAATACCGTGGCCATCGTCACCAACGGCAGCGCCGTGCTGGGGCTGGGCGATATCGGCCCGCAGGCGGGTCTGCCGGTGATGGAGGGCAAGGCGGCCCTGTTTCATACCCTCGCGGGGATTTCCGGCGTGCCGCTGCTCATCGACAGCCACGATCCCCGCGTCATCGTGGAGACACTGTGTGCGGTCGCGTCCTCCTTCGGTGCCATCCAGCTGGAGGATATCGCCGCGCCTGCCTGTTTCGAGGTGGAACGCGCCCTGCGCGAGCGCCTGTCCATCCCCGTCCTCCACGATGACCAGCACGGTACCGCGGTGGTGGTGCTGGCGGCATTGCTGCGTGCCACTGGGATGGTGGCGCGGGAACTGTGCGATTGTACCGTCGGTCAGGTGGGGCTGGGTGCGGCGGGAATCGGTATCGCTCGCCTGCTGCTCGAATACGGTGTCAGCCGGCTCCTGGGAACGGATACCGACCCCATCGCACTGCGGCGCCTGGAGGACCTGGGTGGCGAGCGCGCCACGCTGGAAGAGGTGATGGCGACCTGTGACGTGGTGGTGGCCACCACCGGCGTGCGCGGCCTGATTCCGCCTGCCCTGGTGCAGCCCGGCCAGTTGATTCTCTCTCTCACCAATCCCGACCCGGAAATCGAGCCGGATGCGGCACTCCAGGCCGGTGCGGCCTTTGCCGCCGACGGCAAGAGCATCAACAATGTGTCGGCCTTTCCCGGCCTGTTCCGCGGCGCCCTGGATGCGCGCGCCGCCGCTTTTACCGATGCCATGCTGTTCGCAGCGGCGCGCTGTCTCGCCGCGCATGCCGGCGAAGGCCAGCTCGTGCCCGATCCCCTGGACAAGCGCGTGCACGAGGCCGTGGCGCTGGCCGTCGCTGCCGCGGCACAGGATGAATGAGTCCGCTCAGCCGGTTTTCCGCAACCCTTCCATGGCCGTGTGCCACAACGGCTCGCAATGGGGGTTGACCTGCTGTGCGAGCCGTTCTCTGGGTCTTTCGTTGCCCGAGGGCAGGGAGGCCGCCGGATCCTCCAGCCAGGCCATGATGTCCTGCACGACCCGCGCACCGTCGAGATCCCGCGTCAGCATGTGATAGCCCTGCGGATAGAGAACGAAGCGCCAGGGCGCCTGGGGTGGCAGTTTCATCAGCAGGCGGCACACCGGTTTTCTGGGGATGACCTGGTCGTTGAGCCCGTAGAGAATCAGACTCGGCGTGGTCAGGCGCGGTGCGGCGGCCAGGGCCCGATCCATGAGATCGGCCAGGCCATGGAGGGTGTCGATCCGGCTGGCGTGGATCACCAGGGGATCCTCTCCCAGGCGGCGCAGCATGGCCTCGTTGTCGGATGCGCGGATCTTCAGGCTGGCACCCGTGAGGCGGGTGGCAGGCATGATGTGTGCGCCCAGCCACAATGAGAGCCGCTGGTACCAGGGCATGGTGTTCCGCGCCCAGACGGCGGGTGCGATCAGCACGGCACCGGCGACAGGTGGCGCATCGACAGCGGTCAGGGCCACGATGGCCACGGCCCCGCCCATGCTCTCGCCCATGAGATAGAGGGGAATGCCCGGGTATCTGCGGCGCAACAGGAAAACCAGGGTGCGGGCATCTTCTGCGAGGCGAGCCGTGCCGTGCCACAGTCCCCGTCCCGCCGTGGCGCCGAATCCGCGCTGGTCGTAGGCATAGAGGGCCATGCCGTGCCGGGCCAGCTTTTCACCCACGATGGCAAATGCCTGGTGGTAGTCATTGAAGCCGTGCAGGGCCAGTACCACGGCCAGGGGGCGGCCATCCGGCAGCCAGTGTCCGAGCGGCAGACGATAGCCGTCTTCCATGACAGCATGATTCTCATACAGTCGCGGGGTGACGGAGATGTCTCCCGGCGCCTGCAGGCGCGGCGCGGCGCAGGCGCCGAGCAGCAGCGCGACGACCAAGATGAGAACCAGCGGCGGTGGGATGTCCCGGCTATCCGCGATGTTGCGCCGCCTTCCTGTCCACATGCCGACGCAGGTGTTCGAGAACGTTGTGCGATGGATAGCCATCGGCGGGCAGACCCACACTCTTCTGGTAAGCCCGCACGGCATCGCGGGTACGGCTGCCGGGAATGCCGTCAGGCTCGCCGGCATCGAAGCCCAGGCGGTTGAGGAGACGCTGCAGTTCCAGGGCCTGGCTGCGGTCCAGGCGCCGGTTGTCCGCGCCGCGGCCCAGGCGCAGGGGCGGGGCGCCGACGAGGCGGTCGGCGAGGTGTCCCACCGCGAGGGCGTAGTGGATGGATCGGTTCCATTTCAGAATGACCTCAAAATTGTCATACACCAGGAATGCCGGACCCTCGTGTCCCTGGGGCAGGACGATGGCCCCGTTCAGATCCGCCGTGGGGAGGGGAGAACCGTCGGCGCGTCTTACGCCCAGGCGGCGCCAGTGGGCAAGCGGTTTCTTCGTATCCAGGCTGGCCAGGCTCCAGTCGAAATCACTGGGGAGGCGCACGGCCCGTCCCCAGCGCTGGCCGTAGCGCCAGCCGAGGTCGCGGAGATAGCTGCCGCCTGAGGCGAAGACATCATCGAGGTCATGCCAGACATCCTTGCGGCCGTCACCGTCGCCATCCCTGGCGTGGCGCAGGAATGTCGATGGCAGGAACTGGAGCTGGCCGATGGCGCCGGCCCAGGATCCTTTCATGGCCGCAGCGCTGATATGGCCCTCATCGATGATGCGCAGTGCCGCCATGACCTGCTTACGGAAGAACGCGCTGCGGCGCCGGTCGTGTGCCAGGGTGGCCAGGGCCGCCACGGTGGGAAAACTGCCCAGATAACGTCCGAAGTTGGTTTCCAGCCCCCAGAAGGCCACAAGATAGCGCGGCGGAACACCGTAACGGCGTTCGATGCGTTCCAGCAAGGCCTGGTGACGCTTGAGCAGGCGCCGGCCCTGCTGGATGCGGGACGGTGTGACCCGCTTGTCCAGGTAATTCCAGAAAGTCTCCGTGAATTCAGGCTGGCGCCGGTCCAGTTCGATGACGCGGGGCAGGGGTTGCAGGCCGTCCAGGGCGCTGGCCAGCGTGCGTTGCGAGATGCCTTCCGCTTCGGCCTCGGCACGCAGAGACTGCAGCCATTGCTGGAAATCGCCGCCGGTATCGCCTTCGCCGGCCACGACCTCGCCCATCAGGAGGCTGATCAGAAGGCAGGTCAGAAGGCAGGCAGGGATCAGCACGCCCCCACGGGCGGTTCTTTTACGTTTCACGTTCCATTCCTCGCAGCAGCGCCTTGACGGGCACCTGGATCCGGCAGACTCCATTGAACTATACCGCCGGGACGACATGGTGAAAAGTCGTGGCAATTTGTGCGGGCATGGGTTATGATGACACGCGAATGCAAGCTGACGACGGCGACCCTTCCCGGTAATACCTCTCGTATCCACCCCGAAGATCGGCTTTCAGGCCTGCACTCATTTTCCATTCAACATTCTCTACACGAGGTTATTTACATGGCGACAGGTATTGTCAAATGGTTCAATGAAACCAAGGGTTACGGCTTTATCACCCCGCAGGACGGCGGCAAGGACGTATTCGTGCATCACAGCTCCATCGTCGGCAGCGGTTTCAAGACCCTGCAGGAAGGCCAGGTGGTGAGTTTCGAGATCGAGACCGCGCCCAAGGGTCCGCAGGCGGTGCAGGTGACCGCACAGAGCTGAACATCTGCAGCAATAGGGACAAAAACCCCGCGAGTCATTGCGGGGTTTTTGCTTTGTGCCCCCCGCCATCTCACGAATTTCCAGGGGCCAGGGGGAGATCAGGGCGCGACTTTTGCGCCGCAACGAGGATCGATATTTTGAAGAAAATGTACGTAGGCAATCTTCCCGCCGAGGCCTCCGAGGCTTCGGTCACCGAATTGTTCGCCCAGTTCGGCACCGTGCGTTCCATCAAGCTGGCCAAGGATGTCTTCACCGGCAAGTGCCGGGGATTCGCCTTTGTCGAGATGGAGGGGCATGAGGCCCGCGAGGCCATCGCCGGGCTCGATGGCAAGCAGTGGAGCGGACGTCCCATGAAAGTCCGTTTCGATGAACCACGGGGACACAAGTCACGCCGCCGACGTTAGCGAGTGCGGCACGCCAGCCGAATGCCAGTCAAATGCCGGCCAAATGCCGATTGATAAACGCCGGCAGGCGGGATTTCCCGAGAAGGCAGTTTGGGTTCTCTTCCCGAAGCAGGTAGAATCTTCCTGAGCGAGTACCCAGGGAGTGAACATGACACTGGAGTTCGATATCCCCCGATCCCCGCCGCCGACCAGAGAGGAAATTGCCGCCAGACGGGCCGAGGGAGAGGCGCAACGCGAGCGGCTGCGGCAGTTGAACATCCGGTTTCTCATCTTCACCATCGTCATCGTCCTCTCGGTCCTGAGCTTCGTCCTGTTCGTCGCTGCCCCGGCGGTGGGCCGGCCCGAAGCCAACCAGGACCTCGTCTTCGTTGTTACCTATATTCTTCCCTATCTCTTTTTCGTCATTTTCGTGGTGGGAAACCGCCTGCATATCAAAAAAGTCGAGAAGCCGCGCAAGGCCTTGAACGCCGCCCTGGTTGGACTGGAGGAGATTCCCCGGGAAGAATGGGAACGCCTCATGGAAGAGTGGTCACAGTACAAAGAGCTTGCGGATTATTGCGAGCAGATCAGGAACATGGGACGTTCTTTGCTGAAGGCGGAACAGGAGGCCATCCAGCGGTGGCTGGCGTCCCGGGCACAACAGGCCGACGAAGCAGCCTGACAATGTCGGCACGCCTCCCGGCCGCGTTCCGACGCCTCAGTCTGGAGCACGATATGTATGGAGCGGCGGGGGAATGGCCAAGAGGAGGCCGAACTCACTCTTTCTCGGGTTGACTGGAAATACCGCGCCCCGGGGCCTGGAAGTAGCGCAGTTGCCGGCGCAGTACCGGCGGGTCGAGCGGCGCCAGGGTCTCGTCGTGGAGACTGGAAAAGGGGCGTACGATCCTGTCTCCGGGCCGGGCCCTCTTCCAGGGCACGATGGAGAGCACCGTGGGCAGTTCGCGGTTGCCGATGATGGTGGTGCCCTCCAACGCGATAGCGTCTTTTGCGGTGTTTTCCTGTGCGACCGCGGTCACAGATACGAGTGTGCAGAAGAAGGCGAGCGCCGTGACGGCGCTTCGTGAGACGGCGCCGTTGCGGCAGATCTGTTTTTCAGTAAGTCCTGGCAAGGGGGATGCTCCTCTCTTTTTTCGCGTAACGTACCGGCATAAGCGCCGCCAGTGCCTTGAAACTGGCCCTGACCCAGTGGTCGTAGATGCCCTGGGCTGCCCGGGCGCTGTTGGTTTCGTGCAGGGCGATGGCCTCTTCCTCGAAGGGATAAGCCTGTTCTTCCAGCAGGATGTCGTATTGTTCCAGCGCCTCGGCCGAGAGATCCGGCGGGCGCTGGGATTCCAGGAGAGCACGGCTGAAATCGTGGTAGATCTCGGCGATGCCGTAGGTGGCCGCCGTGGTGACCTCCGCCACGCCATAGGCTGCCGCGCGCTGGTAGGCGTCCAGTGCCGCCTCCATGCGGGCCTTCTTGAGCTTGAGGTGCCTGTCCAGGGGCAGATCCAGGCGCACGGCGCGAAACGCCGAGCGCAACGGTTCGGCCAGGATCAGTGCGGCCCGTGCCGCGAGGTGGCGGCTGCGCTCGGTGCGCGCGGCGCCGGCCCGGGCGTCGGCCTCGATGAGGCGCCGCAACCAGTAATGGCGCCGCCGCTGGTTGCCCACCTGGTGATTCAGGTCCGCCAGGCGCTGCAGTGCCTCCAAGGCCAGGGCGAAGGGCTGGGGAAATGCATCCAGATAACGCTTGTAGGCCGAGGCTGCGCGACTTGCCTCGCCCGCCCCGGCATAGAGTTCCGCGGCGCGCCACAGCGCCTCACGACGCAGCGCAGCCTCGCCTTGCGGATCTTCGGCGATCCTTTCCAGTTCCCGCGCGGCGGCCAGCCCCTGGCCGTTTTCCTCGTAGGCCGTGGCGAGCTTCACCGGAATCTCGCGTGCCAGGGGATGATCGGGCAGGCGACGGCGGAAGTCCTCGAGAATGCGGATGGCCCGCGGCCACCGGCGCAGGGCGATGAGGGCGGCGGCGGCATCGTATTCCGCCGTGGGGCGGATCTGCGAGGCGGGCGCGGCCTCGGCCACGCGCAGAAACTGTGCGGCCGCACCCGCCAGATCACCGGCGGCGCGCAGGGACTCGCCCTGCTTGTAGATGCTCGCGCCCAGGCGGTCCTCGATGGCCGCGCGCCGGCGCGCGCCGCGTCCGGCGAGGGTCAGTGCCTGGCGGTAGGCTGCTTCGGCCCGAGGGAAATCCCGGCGGTCGAAGGCGCTGTGCCCCAGCACCAGCCAGGCGGACAGGCGCAGGGGCGCGGGCGGGGTGCCCGGCAGGGCCAGCAGCCGCCGGGCCGCGACAGTGGCGGCATCCCGTTCACCCAGGGCGAAATAATCCTCCGCAGCCTTGGCGAGCGCAGGGGCCGCCTGGGGATGACGGGGATAGCGGTCGGCCAGGCGCAGGCCGCTGGCCAGGGTGCGCCGTTGCCAGCGCCGGCCCGCCTCAGTGTCGCCCTGCTGGCGGCGTCGCTCGGCCTCTCTGGCATGGGCCACCAGCGCGGCGTGGGCGGCCTTGGCGCCCTGGGGCGTGGGCGCATAGTCATAGGCCACCTGTTCATAGGCCCGTGCGGCGGCCTCGAACCGGCCGCTCTCGAAGAGGGCCTCCGCCAGCAGATAATGTTGCGCCGGGGCATCGGCGTCTGCGGGGAAATTGTCCAGATAGCGGCGATACCAGTGGATGGCGGCATCATAATCCCGTTTTGTCCTGCTGCGCTGGGCGCGGGCATGATGATGACGCGCCAGTGTGGCCAGGGTGTCCTTGAGGTAGGCCACGATCCCGGGCAGCGCTTCCGGGGCGTGGTGTCGCCAGAAAGGCCTGTCCAGGGCATAGCGTTGCGCGAAATCCGTGCGCGCGGCGAGTACCCGGGTGGGAAAGCCGCCCCGCTCGAAGGCGGTGATGGCCCGGACGAGAAAGGCCGGCGCCCGGGCATGGAGCGGCTCGCGCCGGGCGAAGGCGCGGAATGCCCGGGCGGCGTCGTGGAAGCGCGCCTTGTCCAGGTAGAATTCGCCCAGTCCGGCGTAGAGCCGGTGGGCATAGCTCACGGCTGCGCGCCCGTCCAGGTAGCGGTCGATGGCGTCACTGCCGCCCAGGTAGGAGAAGGTCAGGCTGGTGACCCGCAGGGTGTCCGCCACCAGTGCCTGGTGGGCGCGAGCCAGGGCGTCGTCCCGGTCGCCGTCCTCCTTGCCCAGCAGGGTCTCGAGGATGACAAAGAAGGCATCCAGCGCACGCTGGTAGTCTTCCAGCTTGAACAGGGACCAGCCGTACTTGTAGCGGGCCTGGCGCAGGAAGGGCGTGGTCGCGCCGTAGGCCAGCACGGCCTCGTAGGCGCGCGCGGCGCCGGCATAGTCCCCTTGAAGAAAGCGCATCTCCGCCCGCCGGAAATGGGCCTCGGGGGCATGGTGGGACGCCGGATGCCCGGCCACCAGTCTGTCCAGCGTGGCGAGTGCCGCCTCGGACCGGCCGCTTTCATCGTAGGCCCGCGCCAGTTGATAGAGGATGCGGTCCTCGCCGGGCTGCCCGGGATAGGTCGCCAGGAGGTCCTCGTAAATCCGGATGGCTTCATCGAGCCCGGCCGGGGCATCGGCCGGCGATACCGTCATGTCGTCCCCGGCAAGGTTCCCGGAAAGGTCCCCGGCAAGGCGCAGTTCCAGTTGCAGATCGGCGAGGCGGCGCCGGGCCTCCCTTGCCAGGGGGATGTCCGACGGGCCATCGGGGGCGGGCCTGGCCTGGGCGGCAAGGAAGGCCCGGTACTGTTCCAGTGCCCGGCGACGATCCGCGGGAAGCGCTTCCTTCCCGGGCGGGGCGGGGTCTTGCGCGGCCTCTCCATGATCCCCGCCCGCAGCAGTCACCCGCGTTTCCATGTCGGCCAGGGTCCTGATCTGTTGGCGCTGGGGTACCAGGCAGGCGCTGAGCAGGCCCGTCACCACGAGGATCAGCAGGCAGGCGGCCGGGCCGGATGGCCGGAGGAAACCGGCGCAATACCGTTTCATGGGCCGGCCTCCGGCTGTTCCCTGCTTTCCGCAGCGAGATCGTAGAGGCGTGCCAGGCCGTAGCGGGCCTGGGTCTCGAAGGCGCGCAGGCGCGTCAGGCGCCGCTCCAGTACCGTCAGCACGAGATGCTGCAAATAGGCTTCATGGCGCGACCGGGCGGCGTCGATGCGCACCTGCAGCACTGAGATTCGCTTTTCCAGGGCAGCGATGCGACGGTCCTGGCCGGCAAAGCCCCGTGGCGCCTCGTCACGGGCCCTTGTGACCTGGCGTTGCCGCGCCGCCGCTTCGTCGAGTGCCCGGTCCAGGCCCTTGAGGGCCTTGCGCAGGGACCACAGGCGGGGCTTGTATGCCTGGGCCAGGTGCCAGGCATGGACGCCCTCGAGGAGGCGCAGGCGTTCCCGCTGGCGGGCAAGCCGGGGCGTGTCGGGGTGGCGCGCCAGCAGGCGGCGCACCTTCTCCAGGCGCGCCGCCAGGCGCAGTGCTGTCGCATCGGCCAGCGCGGCGCTGTCTTCACGCTGCTCGATGTCGGTCAGCCGTGTGGCGAGCGCGTCGCGCTGCCGTTGCAGGGAGGCCAGATCCATGGCGCCCAGTGCGCCCTCGATGCGGGGCAGGCGGGCCGCATAGGTGTCGCGACGCAGGGCCAGCATGTCGCGGAATGTCGCGATGCTGCGACGCCAGGTGGCCAGCGCCCGGGCGAGGAAATGCAGTTCCCGCAGGTTCTGCAGCACCGCCTGGAATTCGCTGCCTGCCAGCAGGCGTGTCAATTCCCGGTCCCGGATGTCCGCCGGCACCCCGGCCGGCTCCCAGTATCCGCCCCTTGGGGTGTCGCGTCCTGTTGTTTCGGGGATTCCGCCGGGGATGTCCGGTATCCCCAGCAGCAACCTGCCGATGCCCTGCTCGCGAATGCGGGTTTCCAGGTCGCCGAGGCGCTGCCGTTCCCGGGCGAAGGCCGAGACGGCCGTCTCGTAGCGGCGCGCAGCGCGCGCAAGGTCGCCTGCTTCCGCTAGGGCATAGGGGATCGCCAGCAGGGCCTCCTGGACGGCGGTCTCGGCCGGGTCGTGGCGGTCGAGGAGACGCTGCCAGTATGGCAGGGCCAGGTCGATCCGGCCGGAATCGCCGGAACCCAGCGCGGCCCAGCCCAGGCCCAGCAGGGCGGGCGCCGTGTCGAGTCCGTCCACGCGGACCCGCAGCAGGGCCTCGCGGGCTTGGGCGGGGCGTTCTTCGCGCAGATGGAGATAACCCAGGGCGAGATTCGCCTTGTCGCGGATGGCCAGTATTTCCGGATCGTCGGAGACCAGGAGGCCCAGCTCATCGAGCAGGGTCCGCCCGCTCGTGTCCCCGCTAGCGTCATCGTCTTTTCCCTGGCGTTCCAGCGCAACGGCGAGATTGAAACGGGCATAGGCGGCAAGGCGGGGCTCGCCCCGGATCCTGGTGAGGTGAGAGACGGCGGCGGCAGGCTCGCCCAGGTCCATGAGAACGCGCGCGCTCAGGAGGTGATAGGCATCGCGACGCGGGGCCGGGAGCCGGTGTGCGTCCACGTGCAGCAGCGCTTCCCGGGCCGCGGCGGGCTGCTTGCGACGGTGATGCAGCGTGGCCAGACGCAGCCAGACCCGGTGGCGCAGGGATTCATCGGGGTTTTGTGCCAGGAGGCGGTCGAAGAGGGCCTGTGCCTCTTCCAGCAGGCCGTAGGAAAGCAGCAGGCTCCCTTCCAGCAGCGCCGCCTCATCACGGTGATGCATGATCCGGTTGCGCTGCAGTGCGGTCTGCAGATGGACGAGGGTCGTGAAGTCGTCGTCCAGGAAATAGTGGTAGAGCACCTCGCCGTAGGCAAGGTCCTGGACGGCTTCCGGTACCCGGGAGGCCTGTGCTGTCGCAGCGATGAGGGGCGGAGCCCCGCCCGGCATCAGGATGGCCGTGAGGAGAAGCAGGATGATGGCAAAGAGGCGGCGGGGCAGGACCGGATGGGGCGGTGCCATGCGTCTCATGAAAACGGCGTGCTCAGTCCCATGCCTTGATGCGGAACTCGGGTTGCTGCTTGTCTTCCACATCGACGATCTGCAGTTCCAGGTATTGGGGTCCCGGACCTTTCTCGAAAGTCAGGGTGGCACCCCGGCGATAGGGCCGCTCGCGGGGGCCAAGCCCGGTGAAAAAAGCGGTCAGCTCGTGTTCTCCGGCGCGCAGGTTGCCGAAATAGACCCGGTGGATACCCCCGCGGCGCAGGGCTTCGACTTCCCGGCGGGTGTAGAGATAATGGCTCACCACCTTGTCATCGATCCTGATTTCCACCGAGTCCAGCTGGAAAAAGGTCCCCGTGTCCAGGGACAGGAACACCGCGACCTGGGTATTGGTGGGGAACAGCAGCTCCTCTTCCAGGATGAACAGTTCACGGTTGATGGCCAGGATGTCCTTTTTCAGCGCCTGGACCTGATCTTCCAGGCTCTGGAAATCCGTTGGCCTGTCGTCGTCGGCCTTGACGGCGAAGGTGCTGCACAGCAGGAACAGGGCTGCCAGAAGAGGGGGGGCCTCGATGGTGAATCTTCGCGGCCGGGGGCCGCTCCTACCGTGGCTGTGACAGCGATGAGCGAAGATATGTCGTTTCAGTTTCATGATTGCACGGAATCCCAACGGCGTTTCATGTCTATTGAGGTTTGCATTACCCGATGCAGGCCCAAGGAGTCGAGATATCCTTTTCATCTCGACCACACTTCCTTCATTCGACCACATTCCCCTGTCATTTCGACCGAAGGGAGAAATCCTATCCCACTGCCTCCCAAGATTCCTCGCTGCGCTCGGAATGACAGGGATACTGTCATTTCCCGCTGCGCTCGAAATGACGAAGACGTGTCAT